>JAIVHM010000186.1:0-6313 GCA_020201095.1 Halomonas sp.
GGCGTCGCGCTATTTTGCACGCTTACCCACCTGTGCTGCCGAAGCAGGTTCACTTGCGTTGTGTACCGTTAACCTCCTATGGCTTCCTTCAGACCCCACCGTTGGCCAGTGACGCCCTTGCCAATCGGATTGTCTTCCCCTCAGTCGGGGTGACGTCACCTTCTTTCAGGTGACCGGGTTTGCCGGCTTCGCCGGGCAAACAAAAAACCACCTCGCCGAAACAAGGTGGTAATTTTGCGTCATCGCCCTTCCATGACGGTGATGTTTAGCGCGTCCTTACGCTAAAGCGGGGAGTGCCCATTCCTTTGAATGTTCCATTGATAATCACATGGCATCCTGCCTTCCTTTTACTGTCGTGACACTCCCCTGACCCGCGTTACCTTTCTACTACCATGCTACTTCCTACACTCTGCGACTTGTCTTTCTACTGCTTACATCTCTTACCACTTACCTTCCAACACGAGAGCAACATTTTTACCTACCAACATTCCTGCGTAACAACGTTTTTGACTGATTTGACCTTTATCAAAGTGACGTTAATCAATGCGAGTAAAAAAGCATCCATGACATCCTCGCATACAACACTCATAAGGCAGGCATCAGGCCAAGTGGGCCTAAAAATTAAAATAACTATTTAAAACAGTCATTTAAATTTACACACCATGATGCATTCATCGCCCCGATGGCACACAAAATATGTGGCGTAATGACACATGCGACATAACGCCCATGGCGATATAAGCCACACCTTCAACCATTGGCGTGTCGCCAAACCGCCAACATTTGCTAATCTAGCTAATACCCCAATGATGGGGACCTGCCTGAAAGGAGGCTTCCATGAAACGCGTGACTGCCCTTGGCATTATTTGCATTACCACCTTATTGCTGATCAGCGGCTGCAACACTATGCGTGGTGCAGGTGAGGATATCGAGCGAGGTGGAGAAGCCATCCAACGATCAGCGAGCTAATCACATTATGCTAACGGTCTACCTATCACACGGTTTGGAAAGCGGCCCCGGCGCGCTGAAAATGCAGGCCCTGAAAGGCATTGCCGAAAAGCTCGACGACTGCGAAGCCGTCGTGATGGATTATCGAGGGCAACCCGAACCCCAGCAGCGCCTCCAACACCTGCTTACGACGCTGGCAGACCGGGGCGATGACCCGGAACGCTGTGTTTTTGCCGGTTCAAGCCTGGGCGGTTGGCTAAGCGCGGCGGTCAGTTCTCAGCAGCCCGTACTGGGCTGCTTTTTGTTGGCCCCGGCCATCGGCCTGCCGCATTACCCCGAAACTGCCCCCACCCTCCAAGCCAACTGCACTCATGTGATCCACGGCTGGCAGGATGATGTCATTCCCCCGCGTCCGGTTATTGACTGGGCCGAAAGTCAGCGACTGTCGCTACGCATGCTGGATGACGATCATCGCCTCCACGAAAGCCTTGATACCTTGCTCAGCGACTTCGACGCCTTCCTGATGCGATGCAGCGCCGTCTTGCACGCCAGTTCGATTGCCTGTTCGCGTCATTAAAAGCTGTCGCAGCATTAGACAAACGCCCACCAAAGGTGTACAAACAATGTACACCTAATAGGAGAGCGTCCATGTTTGGTCCTTTCAAGCGCGACCCCAAAAAGAAGCTACAGCAAGACTACGAGCGCAAGCTACAAGCCGCCATGGAGGCATCGCGTAATGGTGACATGCGAGCAAATGCCACCTTGACCGAAGAAGCCGATGCACTCTTCGCTGAAATCGAGCGCCTTAAGAAAGAAGGCAAGTAGCGTCAACTCATTGCTGCTTGAGTTACTCGTCTGCCAGCGCAGGAAGCAACGTTTTCAGCTTGCGAGTCAGCGTATTACGCCCCCAGCCCAATAGTTCAGCGGCCTCGCCCTTCCGCCCACCGGTATGCTTGAGCGCGGTTTCAATCAAGATGCGTTCGAAGTCCGGCACAGCCTCTTCCAGCAAGTGAGTATGGCCTTCCGCCAAGGCGTGATCCGCCCAGTCACGAAAAGCGCTGCGCCAGTCACCATAGGCGCTGGACTCAGAAGCGCTGGGTGAACGCAGTTCCGTCGGCAAGTCTTCCACCAACACTTCGCGCCCCGAGGCCATCACCGTCAGCCAGCGGCAGATGTTTTCCAACTGGCGCACATTACCCGGCCAGGGCAGGCGGGTGAGATGCGCTTCTGCTTCGGGGGTCAACACCTTCACATCGGTGGACAGCTCTTTAGCCGCCTCGGCCAGAAAATGGCTGGTTAGCCGCGGGATATCCTCGCGGCGCTCGGCAAGCTTCGGCAAGTGGATACGAATGACGTTAAGGCGGTGAAACAAGTCTTCCCGGAAGCGCCCTTCGTCGACCAATGATTCTAGGTTCTGGTGGGTAGCCGCGATAATCCGCACGTCGACTTTGGTTGGCGTATGCCCTCCCACGCGGTAAAACTCACCGTCAGCCAGTACGCGCAGCAAACGCGTCTGGGTTTCAGCCGGCATATCGCCAATTTCGTCCAGAAACAGCGTACCGCCATTGGCCTGCTCAAAACGCCCCTGACGTTGCGAAGTGGCACCGGTAAAGGCCCCTTTCTCGTGACCAAACAGTTCGGACTCGATCAGATCCCGTGGAATCGCCGCCATGTTCAGCGCAATGAATGGCTTGCCTTGGCGCGGGCTGTGCTGGTGTAGCGCCTCGGCAACCCGTTCTTTACCGGTGCCCGATTCGCCATTGATCAGCACGGTAATATGCGAATGAGACAGCCGCCCAATCGCCCTAAACACCTCCTGCATAGCAGGGGCTTCGCCAATAATTTCCGCGTTGAGCCCCTCCGGCACCGTGACCGGGCGCTGACGTTCACGCGCATGGGCAATGGCGCGACGCACCAGCGCCAGCGCTTCGTCGACGTCAAACGGCTTGGGGAGATACTCGAAGGCGCCACCCTGATAAGACGCCACAGCGCTGTCCAGGTCTGAATGCGCGGTCATCACAATCACCGGCAAATCGGGGTGAGCCTCGCGCACCCGGGCCATTAAGTCCAGCCCATCGATCCCCGGCATGCGAATATCGGTCACCAGCACATCCGGCGGACTTTCGAGCAAACGGGAAAGGGCCGTGTCGGCACGCTCGATACATTCAACCTCGAGGTCGGGTTGCGCCAGCGCGCGTTCAAGCACCCAGCGAATCGCACGGTCATCGTCAACAATGACGACCCGCGCAACATCATTACGGGCAGGCTCTGTCATGACGCTTCTCCGGTGACATTAATAACCAAAGGAATCAATAAACGAAATTCGGTGCGCCCTGGGCGTGAGTCGCATTCGATCAGTCCTTGATGTTGGTGCAAAATTGATTGGGCAATCGACAGGCCAAGACCGCTACCTTCGGCACGGCCCGAGACCATCGGGTAAAACAGGGTTTCCTGCAGCGCGCTGGGAATGCCTGGGCCATTGTCGATAATGCCCACTTCGCTGACCAGTCGGTGCCGCTCTGCGCCCAGCGTAAACTGGCGGCGCGCGCGGGTGCGCAGCACAAGGCTCGCTGCCTGCGTCTCGGCATCGCCCATCGCCTGAACCGCATTGCGCGCCACGTTTAGTACCGCCTGGATCATCTGCGCTTCATCGCCGAACAGGTCCGGCAGGCTGGGGTCATAATCACGCTGGATATCAACCCACGGGTGCTCGGCAATCAGCAATGAACGTACGCGCTCAAGCACCTTGTGAATGTTGACCGGCTCGTGCTTGACGATGTAGTTGGGCCCGAGCATGGAATCCACCATATCCCGCAGCCGGTCGACTTCCTCGACGATAATATGGGTAAATTCACGCAGCGCCGGGTTGTCCAGGTCGCGCTCAAGCAACTGCGCCGCGCCACGAATACCGCCCAGCGGGTTTTTGACTTCGTGAGCTAGGCCACGGGCGAGCACCTTGATGGTTTCCTGACGAGTGGTCAGCGCTTCCTCGCGGGAAATCTGCATTAGCCGGTCGCGGGGCTCTACTTCCAGCAACAGTTCCGTGTCCGACAGCGGTGTCACCGTATAGTCGACGGTGAGCGGGTCGCTATTCAGCGGCGTGATGCGCGCTTCGCGCTGGGTAAAGGGATGAAAAGCATCGCGGGCTTTGGCCAGCACCTCGTCGATGCTTTCATCACCGCCAAGCATTCCGTCGAGGCTCATCCCCCGTACACGGCTCAGGCTCACGGCAAACAACGCCTCTGCAGCCGGGTTCATCCAGCGCACGTTGAGGCGGCCGTCCAGCAGCAGCACCGCCGTGGTGAGGTGTTCAAGTAAACGCTGGTGCATGGTGGTGTCTTGCAAAGTCGCCTCATCCATTATCTTGGGTCAGCCTTCCGCTGGAAAGATGTAGAGAGAACTGCAAAAAGCGCGCCAAATGCGAAAGCGCGCCGATTTGCACGGTACTTGGGCCGCCTGGCGGTGCAGAGCGAGCCGTTTTAGCGCAAGTCACCGACTCTTACCGTCATTCTATGCACCATAATGGCGCATGCATACTAATCAGCCACGACAATCGTCACCGCGTTTGTGCGGTGCTGCTGCCGCCCCTGGCTATCCATTAGCTCGGCCTGCAGCCGATGCCGACCGGCGGGCAAGTTTGCCAGCCAAAACACATCGCTGTGCAGCGCCGACTGGCTAAGCTCGCCATTAACGCGCAGCTGTACGCGATGATCATCGCGTAACCGAGGCGTGATGCTTAGCATGACCGGCGTGTCCGCACCCACCTCTTCGCCAGCGCTTGGCGAGCGAATCTGGAAGTGATCGTAAGGCATAAAGGGCTGCCCGGGTGATGTGCTTGCCGTTGGCTCTTCGGGCTCTCCTGCATAGTCCCTGGGCAATCCGGGCAGCGGGGCCAGCTCTAGCGCTTCGCCGCCGTCACGCGGCGAGTCGGAAAAGGTAACGTTACCGCGCTCATCGACCACCCGATAGACGGTTGACGACGCAGCCGAGATATCCACCCATGCGGCCAATATCAGGCCAAGGCCGATGCCCCAGCCTTTTGCCTGCCCCAACAACGTCTTGCGCAACATGCATCCCCCACAATCGAGTAGGAAGGGGAGTCGCCTCCCCTGTCCTCTCACACCACCGGGCGTACGGTTCCGTACCACGGCGGTTCATGAACAACGGTTAAGCCATCTTACCGTATCCAGTACCGAGATCAGCCTTCCAAGGGGCGTTTCACATCAACAAGACTGAAGTAGTTAGCCCATCCTCGCAGGACTGGCCCCAACTCTTCGATTACCCGTTGGATGTTACGCCCCCTGCCACGCTTCAGGATCTCACGGACTCGCTGCATCATGCGCTTCAGGCTGCTCTTGGCTAGCGTCAGTTTCGACTGCTTGTGCCGAGTAAGACTGTAGCCCAGGTAGCCGCGTCGCCATGGCCTGTCCACCGCACTTTTACTGCGATTGACCGTCAGCCGAAGTGAGTTCTCGAGATGCTCACTCAGACTGGCCATGACACGCTCGCCTGCTCGCCGACTCTTGACGTACACCTGCACGTCATCGGCGTAGCGGCAGAAGCGATGGCCGCGGCGTTCCAGCTCCTTATCCATGTCGTCCAACAGGATGTTCGCCAGCAGCGGGCTGAGTGGTCCGCCTTGGGGCGTTCCCTGCCGCCTTGGCGTGGGCAAGCCGTGTTGGAACATGCCCGCTTCCAGATAGCGGCGGATCAGACGCAGCACGCGCTTGTCGTCAACGCGCCGCGCGACCCGGGCCATCAGCAGGTCGTGATTCACGCGGTCGAAGAAGGCTTCCAGGTCAAGGTCGACCACCCAGCGGTGACCGGCGGTGACGTGGGCCTTCATGGCCGAGACGGCCTGCTTGGCGCTCCGCTTGGGGCGGTAGCCGTAACTCGACTCGGAGAACGCCGGGTCGAAGATCGGCATGAGCACTTGTGACAGCGCTTGCTGGATTAGGCGGTCGGTAGCCGTGGGAATACCGAGCTCCCGCGTCCCACCCTTGGGCTTGGGGATCATGGCAGCTCGGACCGGGCTAGGGTGATACGCGTCAGCCAACAGCCGCTCACGCAGCGTTGGCCAATACGCCTTTAGGTGGTCAGCTAGCTGATGCACCGTCATGCCATCGACACCCGGTGCGCCTCTGTTGCTGACCACCCGACGGTAAGCTCGCTCCATGTTCTCCGGGTCAACGACCCGCTCCATAAGCGAGGCTGGCTCCGCTTTCGTCCACGATAACGACGCCGGGCTCGTCTCGACGCTCACCGGCTGGGACGCGGAGTACTGCTCCTGCCCCTCTGGGTGAGTGACGGTATTAGCGCCATGGTCTGTCTTCATGATCGATCCTCGAGACGTTATCGCCTACTC
>JAIVHM010000186.1:6330-14289 GCA_020201095.1 Halomonas sp.
CCGTAGGGGACTTTCACCCCCAAGTCATCCTAAGGCACCACCCCTAGGAACGGCACCTGTCAAGGCGCTACGCGCCATGCCTGGCGCACACTGAAAACGCCGTGGCTTGTGCCACGGCGTCTTCGGAAAATCGAACACATTGTCGGTCAGTGATTAACGACGAGACGCGTTGTAACCTAGATCGGCACCACGGCTTTCATCGCTACGGCGACGTTCGCTGCCGCGTTTACGGTTCTCTTCTTCGCACACCTTGTCTTTACCGCCGCAGATATCGCAGCCGTCTTTCATGCCAATTTGATTCAAGCCGCCACAAGAACCCGCAATGGGTTTGCGTCCCATGATGACCCCCACGGCCATGACCGTCATCACCAGCGCCATGAACCCGAAAACCAGTAGCCAGATAGCCATAATTACCTCCTCTCACGATGGGGCTTATCAGTAGACAATAACAAGTTCAATTAGTGCCTGATATTCCTCAACGCGAAAATAAAGGGGGCCGGCCAATGGCCAGCCCCGCAGTCGCCCTTAGGCATGCTATTAACCGCCGAAATCATCCAGCATGATGTTTTCCGGTTCAACCCCCAGATCAAGCAACAGCTTGATGCAAGAAGCGTTCATCATGGGCGGCCCACACATGTAGTATTCGCAATCTTCAGGCGCGGGGTGATCCTTCAGATAGTTGTCATACAACACGTTGTGAATAAAGCCCGTTGGTCCATTCCAGTTATCTTCAGGCAATGCGTCAGACAACGCCAGGTGCCATTCGAAGTTCGGGAATTCTTCAGCCAGCTTGTCGTATTCTTCATTATAGAAGGTTTCACGCCATGAGCGTGCACCGTACCAGAATGAAATTTTACGATCGGTTTTCAACCGCTTGAGCTGGTCGAAGATATGGCTACGCATCGGTGCCATACCGGCCCCGCCGCCAACAAAGATCATTTCAGCATCGGTGTCCTTGGCGAAGAATTCACCGAATGGCCCCATCACGGTAACCTTGTCGCCCGGCTTCAGGTTGAAGACATAGGTCGACATCAACCCTGGCGGATGGCTAGTACCGGGAGGCGGTGTCGCGATACGGATGTTGAACTTGAGGATACCCTTTTCATCTGGGTAGTTCGCCATTGAGTAAGCGCGAATGACTTCCTCGTTGTTCTTGTGGGAAACGTCGAACAAGCTAAACTTTTCCCAGTCGCCGCGATATTCCTCATCGATATCAAAGTCAGAGAATTTAATGTCGTACGGCGGTGCCACCAGCTGCACGTAGCCACCGGCACGGAAGGCCACTTCTTCACCTTCAGGCAGCTTCAGGTTCAGCTCTTTGATAAAGGTGGCAACGTTCGGGTTTTCGGTAACTTCACATTCCCACTTCTTGACGCCAAACACTTCCTCAGGCACTTCAATCTGCATGTCCTGCTTGACAGGCACCTGACAAGAAAGACGCCAGCCTTCTTTCTTCTCGCGCATGGTGAAGTGCGACTCTTCGGTCGGAAGAATCGAGCCACCGCCCGTTTCCACACGACACTTGCACTGGGCGCAGGAGCCGCCGCCGCCACATGCCGAGGAGAGAAAAATACCGTTGGCTGCCAGGGTGTTCAGTAGTTTGCCACCGGCCTGGGTCGTCAAGGTATGTTCAGGGTCTGCATTGACCTCAATGGTCACGTCCCCACTACTCACAAGCTTGCTGCGCGCTGCCAGGATGATCGCCGTTAAGCTGATAACGATGACCGTAAACATGACAACACCGAGCAAGATGACAGTTGTATCAACCATGTCGGTTTCCTATTGCTGAAGGGTTTTCTTTGACCCGACGATACCTACGCATCGTCGGGAAAACCGGCTCCGATTAGAGCTGAATGCCTGAGAAGGACATAAAGCCCAACGACATCAGCCCAACGGTGATAAAGGTGATACCCAGGCCCTGCAAGCCCGCCGGCACATCGCTGTACTTGAGCTTTTCGCGGATACCTGCCAAGGCGGCGATCGCCAGGGCCCAACCCGTACCTGCGCCAAAGCCGTATACAACCGACTCACCAAAGTTGTAATTACGCTCGACCATGAACAGCACACCGCCAAGGATGGCGCAGTTCACCGTGATCAGCGGCAGGAAAACCCCCAGCGCGTTATAGAGCGTAGGTACATACTTATCCAGGAACATTTCCATGATCTGAACAAGTGCTGCAATAACGCCGATATAACTGAGCAACCCGAGGAACGACAGGTCGATGTTTTCAGCGCCGTTGATGCCGGTCCAAGTCAGTGCACCTTCCTGTAGCAGGAAGGTGAATACCAGATTATTAATCGGCACGGTGACGGTCAGTACGACAATAACCGCAATACCCAGGCCAATCGCAGACGATACCTTTTTGGATACCGCCAAGAAGGTACACATGCCGAGGAAGAAGGCCAACGCCATGTTTTCAACGAAGACCGATGCAACAAACAGACTTAGATAGTGTTCCATGTTACACGGCCTCCTTCGCTTGAGTATTTTCCTTCATCTTGAACTCGTTCTCTTCAACCTGCTCCGGATTGAGTGAACGCAGCACCCAGATCATCAGGCCGATGATGAAGAACGCAGAAGGCGGCAGTAACAGCAAGCCGTTAGCCACGTACCAGCCACCGTCCTGAACGGTCGGCAGCACGGTGAAACCAAATACGCTACCTGCACCCAGCAGTTCACGGAAGAAGCCAACGACCATCAGTACAAAGCCATAACCTAAGCCGTTACCGATACCATCCAGGAAGGACATGCCTGGCGTGTTGGACATCGCAAAACCTTCTGCGCGCCCCATGACGATACAGTTGGTAATGATCAGGCCCACGAAGACCGACAGCTGCTTGGACATTTCAAACGCATAGGCTTTCAGAATCTGATCCACCACGATTACCAGCGAGGCAATGATGGTCATCTGAACAATAATACGAATTGAAGACGGAATGTGATTTCGAATCAGCGAAACGAACAGATTAGAAAACGCCGTTACAAAAATAACCGCCATTGCCATAACGAGCGACACGCTCATGCTGGTGGTTACCGCGAGTGCCGAACAAATCCCCAATATCTGAAGCGCAATAGGGTTGTTCTTGAAAATCGGCGCCGTTAAAGCGCCTTTTGCATTTACGTCCGCCATTATCAGGCCCCCTCAACGTCTTCGAAGTTGGTATCGGTATCTTCGGCGTCTTCCGGGTCAGTACCGCTACGGAATTTTGCCAAATACGAACCGAAGCCTTCTTCGCTTAACCAGAATTGCAGCATGTTGGTCACGCCGTTACTGGTAAGCGTAGCGCCGGATAGTGCATCTACTTCGTGCTCACTATCCGCACCGCCCTTGGTCAGGTGGATTTCAGGCGAAAGGTCACCCTCTTCGTCGTAAACCTCTTTCCCTTCCCACTGGGACTGCCAGCGCGGGTTGTTTACTTCGGCACCCAGGCCCGGTGTTTCACTGTGCTCGTAGTACGTGATACTGACGATAGTATTGCCATCGCCTTCTACTGCAATAAAGCCACTCATCAGACCCCAAAGGCCCTGGCCACGAATCGGCAGCACGATCTGATCAGGGTCATCTTCATCGCCTACCAAATACACGGTTGAGTAGTTCTCTGCACGACCGATACCTGCAATGTCGACCTCACCTGACAGCCTACGGCCAGTCTCCGGATCGCGAGCAGCTTCAGCGCTATTGAAGCTGTCGGGGTCAAACTCATCGGTGTACTCACCGTTTTCCAGGTCAACAACACGAGCCGTGATCTGATCGCTGAATGTTTCCTCAACGTCCATACCCGGATCGTAGAGTTTGGCCACGTTGAGAATGTTGGTCTTACGATCCAGTTCCTGATTCAACTGCTGGGCGGGGCGCAATGCCACCGCCGCCGTTGAGACAATGACGGAGCACACAATACACAGTGCAAACGCCACTATCAGGATCTTTTTGATTGAGTTATTACCTTGTGCCATTAGGCAGTCTCCTCGGCCGGTACGCCCGTGCGCTTGACGCGACGTTTGATATTGGCCTGCACGAAGTAGTGGTCAATCAGCGGGGCAAACAGATTGGCAAACAGGATCGCCAGCATAATGCCTTCCGGGAAAGCCGGGTTCACCACACGGATCAGCACGGTCATCACACCGATCAAGGCACCAAACACCAGGCGCCCCTGATTGGTCATCGCGGCAGAGACTGGATCGGTCGCCATGAACACCATGCCGAAAGCAAAGCCGCCAATCACCAGATGCCAGTACCAAGGCATCGCAAACATCGGATTAGTCTCAGACCCGATCAGATTGAACAGCGTGCTGGTGATGACCATACCCAGGAAGACGCCCAACATGATTCGCCAACTGGCAATCCTGGTCCACAGCAGAACGGCAGCGCCGATAAAGATCGCAAGGGTAGACACCTCGCCTACCGAGCCAGGCACAAAGCCGAGGAAAGCGTCCCACCAGCTGAAGGTGTCAGTCAGCGAGCCCATACCTTCCTGGAAAGCAAGCGACAGCGCCGTAGCGCCGGTGTAACCGTCGGCCGCCACCCAGATAGCATCGCCGGAGATTTGCGCCGGGTAGGCAAAGTACAGAAAAGCCCGGCCGGTCAGCGCGGGGTTCAGGAAGTTTTTCCCGGTACCCCCAAAAATCTCTTTCCCGATGACCACACCGAACGTGATACCCAGCGCAACCTGCCAAAGCGGAATCGTCGCTGGCAAGATCAGAGCGAACAGTACGGAGGTCACGAAGAAACCTTCGTTGACCTCATGGCCACGCTTGATGGCAAAGAGGACTTCCCAGAACCCGCCGACGACGAAGGTCACCAGGTAGATGGGCAAGAAGTAGGTTGCCCCCAACACAAAGTTGGCCCATAAGCTGCTCGGGTCGTGCCCGCCTGCCAGGGTCATCATGATGGCTTCGCGCCAGCCGCCCATTGATGCGTAGCCTGCATCAATAGCCGTATTGGCCTGCCAGCCCGCGTTCCACATACCAAAGAACATCGCCGGGAAGGTACACATCCAGACGGTGATCATGATGCGCTTGAGGTCGATGCCATCGCGCACGTGGGCGGTGGTTTTGGCCACGCTGGGGGGTGAGTAGAAAATCGTATCTACGGCTTCATAAAGCGGGTAAAACTTCTCGTATTTACCACCTTTATGGAAGTGCGGCTCGATGTTATCGAGTGTGTTTCGAATACCCATCATCAGGCCTCTTTCTCGATCATGGTGAGATTGTCACGCAGAATGGGACCGTACTCGTATTTGCCGGGGCAAACATAGGTACACAGGGCAAGGTCCTCTTCGTCCAGCTCCAGACACCCCAATTGCATGGCAACCTCAATGTCGCCCACGATCAGCGAACGCAACAGCTGCGTTGGCATGACATCCAGTGGCATCACGGTCTCGTAGACGCCAATGGGCACCATGGCACGCTCGGAACCATTCGTCGAGGTAGTGGGGGCGTAGTTACTCAGGCCTTTTATCTTGGAAAGATAAATACCCAGCACGGAATGGCGGTTTGCGCCTGGCGACAACCAGCCCATGAAAGAGCGTTTATTGCCCTCTTCTAGCAAGCTGATTTGATTGTCGAAACGTCCCAGATAGGTCAGCTTTCCTTCAGCGGCAAAGCCCGAGAAGACTGATCCTGATATAACGCGAGTGTCTTCCGGTTGGATGACATTTCCAGCCAGGAGTTCATCGGTGCTGGCACCCACTCGGGTGCGCACCAGACAAGGGGTCTCGGCACGCGGGCCGCCAATCGCGACCACGCGGCTTACATCCAACTTACCCTCGGCAAACAATTTACCAAAGGCGATGACATCCTGGTAGCCAATGTGCCATACCTTTTTATGCAGGGCGACCGGCGACAGGTAATGGATATGCGTACCGACCAGGCCTGCGGGATGCGGCCCGGCAAAGCTTTCGGTCGTCACTCCCTCTACATCACCACCGGGGACAGAGGCGTTGGCACCCGTGCATAGAAAAACATTGCCCTCGGTCAGGCGGGTTAGCACCTTGAGGCCGTCTTCGAATGCTTGCGTGTTCTCGTTGATGATAAGCGCCGGATCAGCGCTGAGCGGATGGGTATCTACCGCCGTCACAAAAATATCGGAAGGCGTGCTGTCGATCGCTGGTGTACGCGAGAAAGGACGCGTGCGTAACGCGGTCCAGAGCCCGGACTCTACCAGTTGATCGACCACGACTTGGCGATCAAGCTGACCTAACGAGGCACGTTCGTGAGAAGCAAAGCTGACGGCCTCTTCCTGCTCGTCCACTTTGATTACGACAGATAATAGACGACGCTTTTCGCCACGGTTTATTGCGATCACTTCACCAGAGGCGGGTGCGGTGAAGCGCACGCCATCAATTTTCTTGTCGGTGAAGAGCAGTTGGCCCAGTTTGACCTTGTCCCCTTCCTGAACTTCCATTGTCGGCTTCATGCCAACGTAGTCAGTACCCAGGATTGCCACGTGGCGCACAGGACGCGCATCTTCAATACGCTGCTCGGGCGCTCCCGTGATGGGGAGATCCAGGCCTTTTTTGACTTCGATCATAGTCTCGCCCAGTTGATGGATCGGATATACGAAGGTAAGGGGTTCGAATGCTTCTTTTCTGCTCAGTGAATAGTTGTTATCTGTTCAGATTGTTACCAGTCAGGCTCAAGCAGCACTTGAACCACCCCGAAAAATCCATCTTATTATAAAGACAACCGGGCCTAATGACCACATCAACTGGGGTCGCCTAAAGTGCTATAGACCCCCTTATTTTCAGATTTTTATTCCACCCATCAACAAAAACGCCACCTGACGGCGGCGTTTTTCGATTAATGATTATCAATCAAATTTAGCGTACTAACTTGCCTGATTGGGAAGCTTAAGAAAGCTAACGTTCGACATCTGCTGAAGAATACGAATCACCTGACAGCTGTAACCAAATTCATTGTCGTACCAGACGTAAACGACGGCATGATGACCGTTGGCGATAGTGGCTTTGGCATCCACAATGCCAGCGTGGCGGTTGCCGACAAAGTCAGATGAGACCACCTCAGGCGAATCCACGAAGTCGATTTGCTTCTGATAAGCCGAGTCAATCGACATACGCCGCAAGTAGTCGTTCAGGGCGTCGACGTCAGTCGTCTTGTCGAGCGTCAGGTTCAAGATCGCCATGGACACATTGGGAATCGGTACGCGGATCGCATTACCCGTCAGCTTGCCTTCAAGCTCAGGCAACGCTTTTGCGACCGCCTTCGCCGCCCCGGTTTCGGTCAACACCATATTGAGAGCTGCACTGCGGCCTCGGCGATCCCCCTTATGGTAGTTATCGATCAGGTTCTGATCGTTGGTGTAGGCGTGAACGGTCTCCACATGGCCATTAACGACCCCATATTCGTCGTTAAGCGCCTTGAGCACCGGCACGATGGCGTTAGTGGTACATGACGCCGCCGACACAATACGATCCTGCTCGCTAATCGACTCATGGTTGATGCCATAGACAATATTCTTGATATCGCCTTTCCCCGGCGCGGTCAGCAGTGCCTTGGAAGCGCCCTGGCATGCGACATGTTGACCCAGGCCTGCCTCGTCACGCCAGATCCCGGTGTTGTCGACGATGACTGCGTTATTGATGCCGTAATCCGTGTAGTCAATATCGCTCGGGTTATCGGCATAAATTACCTGTACCACGTTACCGTTGACCGTCAGGGTGCGTGCTTCAGCATCAACCGAAATAGTGCCATCAAACGGCCCGTGAACTGAATCACGGCGCAACAGACTTGCGCGTTTCTCCAGATCTTTTGCCACATCGCCTCGCCCGCGCACAACAATCGCCCGCAGCTGCAGCAGATTACCGCCACCGGCTTTTTCAATCAGAACCCGCGCCAGCAAACGTCCAATACGGCCAAACCCGTAAAGCACTACGTCTTTGGGTTCGCCCTTACTGGCACCCGGCTGGTAGCCGTCGACAATCTGGTGCAGCTCCTTGCGC
>JAIVHM010000186.1:14324-19616 GCA_020201095.1 Halomonas sp.
GCCAGCTTGCCAACATCAACGTGAGCGGGCCCAAGGTTCAGCTCGCACAACGTTTTGACAATTGGAAAAGTATCTTCGACCGAAAGCTCCGTACCCTCGATCTTGCGTACAAAGCGGTGATCTTTAAGGATGCGGATGACCGACTGATTGATCAACGAACGCCCATACATGGTCGCCACAACGTTATGTTGACGGTACAGGCGACCAACCAAAGGGATCATCTGCTCCGCCAGTGCTTCGTTGCTTTGCCATTCCTGAAAAACGTTATCGAGCGTTTGCTGACTCACGTGCGGCCTCATTAAGTAATGAATAATTTTCAACGCTATTATCCGTAGCCGCTGATTGGGCCGCAATGCCTGGATAGTCGCAGACGATGTAGGGGGATTACACAAACCGCTGTTTGACTACAAGCGGGCTGCTTCTGCCTGAAAGCGATGATCGTGTATGATCTAGGTTCCGTTTCAGCGCAGAACGACATCTTTATTATGCCCACGTTTTCTCTACTTGCTCCGCCCCAGCCCGAGGGGGCGCGTGATACGCTTTATTGGACATCGCCCCCTGGTAGCGCGTCGGCGCTTGCTCTGGCACGTCTGGCCGCCAATGCCCCGTTACTCGTCATCACGCCGAATACCGCCAGCGCCCAACGTCTTGAGCAAGACCTGTCGTTTTACAGCGATGTGCCGGTACTGCCCTTCCCCGACTGGGAAACGCTGCCCTATGACAGCTTTTCGCCGCACCAGGATATCGTCTCCGCGCGGCTGCGCACGCTGCGGCAGCTGCAGGATGGCGTACGCGGGCTTGTACTGGTGCCTATTAATACGCTGATGCAGCGCTTGCCGCCCGTTGATTACATCGCCGGGCGCGTCATGACGCTGAACGTCGGCGATAAACTCGACCGTGAAGCGTTTCGCGAAGCGCTCTCACGGGCAGGCTACCGAGCCGTAGAAACCGTTTATGAGCCCGGCGAATATGCCATGCGTGGGGCGCTGATCGACCTGTACGCCATGGGCATGGACGCGCCCATCCGGATTGACCTGTTCGACGATGAGATCGATACCCTGCGTCATTTTGACCCGGGCAACCAGCGCTCAACCGACAAACTCGACAGGATCGAACTGCTGCCGGCCCACGAATACTCGCTGAGCCGCTCATCAATCGCCTGCTTCCGCGAGCTTTTCGAGACCCTGTTCGATGTCGATCCGCGCCAATGTCCACTGTATAACGATGCACTCAAGGGCATTCCATCGCCTGGGCTCGAACACTATTTGCCGCTGTTTTTTGAGCAAACGGCGTCTCTATTTGATCACTTAACCCAGGATACGCGGGTCGCCCTGCTGCCAGACGTCTACGCCGCAGCCGAACAGCACTGGCAGTCGATCGAAAGCCGTTACACCAATCTTGGGGTAGATCCCACGCGCCCGCTTTTGCCGCCCCACCGCGCGTTCTTTCCGGTCAGCGATGTGTTCGCGGCCATCAAGCAGCGCCCGCGGGTTGAATTAACGGACGACCCGGAACAGCGCCACGCGCTAGCGCCTGAAGCCAAATCATTGCCAACGGTGGCGATCGACTCCCGGGCCAAACGGCCGCTGCATGATTTTGCCGATTTTCTGGAACGTGAGAGCGATTCACGCGTGCTGCTGGTTGCCGAGTCACGCGGACGCCGTGAAGCCCTCGAAGACGTACTGGCCCCACTGTCGCTGAAACTGCCCCACGTTGACGGGTTTCAAGACTTCCTGGCCGGTGACCAGCGCATCGCCATTACGGAGGGCCTGATTGACAGCGGTCTCTGGCTGACCGATCCACCGCTTGCGGTGATCAGCGAAACAGAGCTGTTCGGCGATGTGGTTCGCCAGAGCAGACGACGTGAAAAGGCCACCGACGATAATGAATTTGCGGTTCGCCACCTCTCGGAGCTGCGCAAAGGCGCGCCGGTGGTTCACCAGGCCCACGGCGTAGGCCGTTACATCGGCCTGGAAGCACTTGAGGCAGGCGGTCAGGCCAATGAATTTTTAGCGCTAGAGTATGCCGACGGCGCCAAACTTTATGTACCGGTCGATAGCCTCCACTTGATCTCGCGCTACAGTGGCGCCGGCGATGAACTGGCCCCATTGCACAAGCTAGGCTCCGACCAGTGGGAAAAAGCCCGCAAGAAAGCCGCCGAGAAAATACGCGATACCGCCGCTGAGCTGCTGGATGTTTATGCCCGCCGCGAAGCCCAGCAGGGCGTGGTGTATGAAGCACCGAGTGACGAATACGCGCGTTTCGCGGGCAGCTTCCCATTTGAAGAAACCGCCGATCAACAAGCCGCCATTGAAGCGGTCATTGACGATATGACATCGCCGCAACCCATGGACCGGGTGGTCTGCGGCGATGTGGGTTTCGGCAAAACCGAGGTGGCCATGCGCGCGGCCTTTCTGGCGGTTCAGTCAGGTCGTCAGGTCGTGGTGCTGGTGCCCACGACCTTGCTTGCCCGTCAGCATTTCGAGAACTTCCGCGACCGGTTTGCCGATACCGCGGTCAATATCGGCCTTATATCGCGCTTTACCCACGGCAAAGAGATGAAGAAGACACTGGACGATATCAAGAACGGCCAGACCGATATCGTCATTGGCACTCATAAGCTACTCGGCAACAGCGTTGAACTGCCCAAGATGGGGCTGTTGATCATCGATGAAGAACACCGCTTTGGCGTCGCCCAGAAAGAGAAGCTCAAAACCCTGCGCGCCCAGATCGATATCCTGACATTGACGGCCACGCCCATTCCCCGGACGCTCAACATGGCAATGAGCGGCATTCGTGACCTGTCGATCATCGCGACACCGCCGCCCCGTCGCCTTTCAGTCAAAACCTTTGTTCAGCAGCATCAGGACGGCATTATAAAAGAGGCCTTGCTACGTGAAATTCTGCGTGGTGGCCAAGTCTACTTTCTGCATAACGAAGTCAAGACCATTGAGAATACGGCCGAGCGTATTCGCACGTTAATTCCCGAAGCCCGCGTCGCTGTTGCCCATGGCCAACTCCCCGAGCGAAGCCTCGAGCGGGTGATGTCAGATTTCTATCACCGCCGCTTCAACGTGCTGGTCTGCTCGACCATCATTGAAACCGGCATCGATGTACCCAGCGCCAATACCATCATCATTGAGCGCGCCGACAAGTTTGGCCTGGCGCAGCTGCACCAGCTGCGCGGACGGGTGGGCCGCAGCCACCACCAAGCTTATGCTTACCTGCTCACCCCGACCCCCAAGGCCATGACCCGGGACGCCGTCAAGCGTCTTGA
Organism: Halomonas sp.; assembly: GCA_020201095.1. GTDB lineage: Bacteria > Pseudomonadota > Gammaproteobacteria > Pseudomonadales > Halomonadaceae > Vreelandella. Next base: position 17,602 of record JAIVHM010000186.1, read on the forward strand.
GGCGATCAGCGCCTCGGACGATCTGGGCGCAGGCTTCACCCTGGCGAGCCACGATATGGAAATTCGCGGCGCGGGCGAACTGCTCGGCGATGAGCAAAGCGGCCAAATGGAAACCATCGGCTATACCATTTATATGGAAATGCTCGATCGAGCCGTGAAAGCCATTCGTGCTGGCAAGACCCCGAACATTGATGCGCCCTTCGATAGCGGCGTTGAAATCAGCCTCAACCTGCCCGCACTGATTCCCGATGACTACATTCACGACGTCCAGCAACGACTGGTCATGTATAAACGCATTGCTAACACCCAAAGCGACGCCGAGCTTAAAGAACTGCAGGTGGAACTGATTGACCGCTTTGGCTTATTGCCAGGGCCAGTAAAGCACTTGATACGCCAAACGCGACTACGCCAGCGAGCCGAGCAGCTTGGTATTAAACGCTTAGAGGCCGGAGAGAAGCGCGGGCGTATTATCTTTGACACCCACACCCAAGTAGACCCCTATACCCTGGTCACGCTTATTCAAGGCGCGCCGCAACGCTACCGCCTGGACGGCTCGGACACGTTGCGTTTTGAAGTTGACATGGAAAAAATTGACCAACGGTTTGAACATATCGAATCACTGTTAGCCACGCTCAATCAAAAAGTGGCAGCTGCCTGACGGTTGCGGCAAACTACACCTGTTGTCATCGCCTGCGTTAGCGATGTACTCACTGATTAGGAATACTCATGAACATTCGTCATTGTTTTTTTCGCTGGGGACCAACCAGCCTTGCGGTTCTGTTTACCGCAAGCTTATCCGCACCGTTACTGGCTCAGTCTGATGACGAGCAGGAACAGGCAGACCGGCCTGAGCTGAGTGAGTCTGCTATAGAAGGTGCAAAGCTTGTTGCGCTTGGGTCGCCCAACAACCTGCCCCGGGGTGAGTTCTACATTCCCGATGAAGGTGATGTCATTGGTGAGCCCTACACCATCACCATAGAAGACCAGGAAGAGACGCTGGTTGACGTTGCACGGCGCCACAATATCGGTTTTGAAGAAATCCGCATGGCCAACCCAGACGTTAGCCTATGGGTGCCTGGAGAAGGCACAGAGGTTGTTATACCGACTCAATACATTCTTCCGCCAGGTGAGCGCGAGGGTATTGTGATCAATTTGTCAGAGCTGCGACTCTACTACTACCCCGCTGACAAACCAGGTATTGTCGAGACCTATCCGGTGAGCGTAGGCCGCGAGGAATTTGCCACGCCGGTAGGCAAGACCAAGACCACTGTCAAAGTCAAAGACCCAGCCTGGTCTCCGCCTGAATCCATGCGCCGTGAAGCTAAAGAGCGCGGCGACCCCGCTCCCTCGATTGTCCCCCCGGGCCCCGACAACCCACTGGGTCGGCATGCGATATTGCTGGGGCTACCCAGCTACTTGATTCACGGCACCAACCGGCCAGATGGTGTCGGCATGCGCGTAAGCCGCGGCTGTATTCGCATGTACCCAGAAGATATCGAGTCCCTTTACGAGCGTGTACCAAGCGGGACGCCAGTCAACTTGATCGATGCGCCTTTCAAGGCTGGCTGGGCGTCTGACGGCACTTTGTTCGTGCAGTCCTTCCCCCAGCTTGAAGAAAATCTGGAAAACTTTGAGCCATTGCTGAAAGCCATGGAGCGCGTATCTGAACTGACCGATGACAATAATATTGAGGTCGACTATGCTCGCATACGCCGCGCCGTAGAATCGCCTAACGGCCGCTTCACCGCGCTTTACGGCCCTCAAGCGCCGTTGCCCGAGCCCGAAGAGCCCGCCTCCGAGGAAGAGTCTGACCCTCTGGAGCAGGGCATCTTTGAACAAATTGAGCTCACCGAAAAGCGTGACGACGATGAAGAGGCATAAATATCACAGCCACAATCGAGTAGGGTGAGGCGTTACCGCCTCATCCCTCTCACAGAACCGTACATACGGGCCACGTATACGGCTCATGTCATTAACTTACCCCGAACTCGGGGACAGTGATGCCCGTTTTGATC
>JAIVHM010000187.1 GCA_020201095.1 Halomonas sp.
TTCTTTATCAGCTGGCTTTTCAGGGGTGAAGAATTCAACGCTTTTATCAACAGCGGGCGCCGTTTCAGCCTTGGGCGACTGGTTAACCGTCGCCTTTCGGTGAGCCTCCTTGTCAATTTTTTGCGCCAGAGCGTCGGCGTCGTGAGCCAGATCATCGTGGTAGCGCTCCCACTCTTCCCAATCGTGAGGTGTCCCTACCTTGGGTCGTTGATGACCGGCTTCACGCGCACGCTCCCAGGACTTTTCCTCCAGCGTATTGGGTCGGTCGGCATCACGGTCTAATGACACCCCTTTGCGATTTAAATATTCACGTGCGTCCATAGTCTTTTCTCACACCAAGTCATTAAGGTTATTCGACCAGATAAAGGTAACAATTGCGACGACCTCAGCCCTATACAAGCGCCTCAAAGCGTTGAATACCTCAGCAGGATGATCATCGCATCTGTATGTAAATCTTCTAAAGTGAATAAGGCGACGGTTAACTAAACGTTCGCCACGCTCACGTTAAAGGAGAGCCACAATGCCAAAACCTACGCCTCACACAGTGCGCGATATCATGTCTCGCGATTGCTATCGTGTCTCGCCGGAAATGTCGATTACTACACTGGCCCAGGGGCTCGCGCTTCACCGCCTTCCGGGCGCACCCGTGGTTGACAAGCATGACAACCTGATCGGCTTTATCTCAGAACAGGATGTTTTGGGCCGCGTCCTCGACAGCGTGTACCATGATGATGAGGCACCTTTAGTCAGAGAATTGATGCGCAACGAAGTGCTCAGCGTTACTCCGGCAAAAAGTATTACCGACCTGGCTCAAGAAATGCTCGGCGCCAAACCCAAAATCTATCCGGTGGTTGAGCAGCGCCGCCTGGTAGGTATTGTCACACGACGCGATATCCTTGTCGCATTGCTGACCATTCGACGCCACTGATAAGGCCACCACCAAGCAATAAACGCCAGGCAAAAAAAACCGCTGCTCATGGAGCAGCGGAAGCAAGGGATCAAAACAATAGAGAGGCAACACCATTAGCGACTGCTATCACTACATTGCCTGTACATACTCAGACACGCCGTTCTGAAAAAGTTCGACAATTTTTTAAATTTTCGCTTCGAAAAAAGTGAACGTTATAATGGCCTGTATCGTAATTTCACACGCAACCTCCAAAGGAGCACGACATGGCACTCTATCTTTTGGTATTTGGAGTGTGTTTTCTATTGATTGGCAGTGTCGTCGCTGTTTTGCTGACCTCCCGTACGCCCAGATACCGCACCGAACCAAAAGATCTCCTCGCGCTTTTTGACAAAGCGCTGGCCAGCCAGGTAAGCGAAACGGAATGGAATGCCTTGATCGGCTACCCCATCCGCCACAACGAGTACTTAGAGGGCGTGAGGAGACGGGGTTCTCACCTGATGGATCAACATGGCAGGCGCTGGCAACTGGCTCAGGGAAAGCCGCTGCTTAACAAAGAAGGCCAGGCAGAACTAAAGGCCTTGCGCGATCATTTAGCTGCCCACACCAAACTTCATGCACATTAACGCAGGTGACGACGGAGGTTCCTATGCCTAGCACAATTCGTCGAATTCCTCTGGAAAGCGCTACTCGTCACCATTCTCATGACTTTCATCAGATCGTTATCACCTTGTGCGGCGCCTCGGAGTTTGAAATTGAGGGGTTGGGCGGCCGTGTCAGTGCGTTTTCGGGCTGCATTGTGCCCGCCAATCATGAGCACTATTACTCGGGCAGCGGCTATAACCGGCAGCTGATTCTGGATCTACCAGAAGATGCGCCAGCACTTACCGGGGAGCAACGCGAACTTGTCGCCTTATTCGATGCGCCGCGCTTTTTTGCCTTAGATGCGTCGCTGCGCCACTATTTAGCCTTCATGGAAAGTGAGCTGGGCCAGGCTATTTCTCCTGACATTTCGCCCTTTCAACATGATCGACTGGCCGCCACGTTTTTAGGGGCTCTCAAAGGGCGTTTAGGCAATGACCCAAGGCCATCCTCGCGTCTTGATATTCGCCATCTTGACCGTTTTATTCAACGTCATCTGGCCGACAACCTGCGGGTCGCGGATCTTGCGAAGCTGATGTGCCTTAGCGAGGCACATTTTTCGGAACGTTTCCGTGAGCAGATAGGCCTTTCCCCTTGGCAATACGTCAAACGCCAGCGTTTGCATGCTGCTCACCAGCTTGTGGTAGAGAGCCGCTTATCGCTGACGGATATTGCGCTGCAAACCGGCTTTGCTAATCAAAGCGCGCTATCGCATGCGTTTCGCCGCGGCTATGGCCTCTCACCCCGCCAACTTCGTCAAGCTCAAAGATCTTCCTGCCCGTTGACTAGCCGTCCAGTTAACCCGCTGGCAGAGCCCGCCAAACTCAACTAAAGTCTTAAAAGTGATCGACTTACCTCGAATTTGACACGTTTTCCCGCGGAAATGGCATACACCAATAGCCACTCCGCTCTACATTCGAGCGATAGCTCAGGCTTTACGTCCGGTTACCAACAACATCACTTCGTTGGGTGGAACGTGTCGCTGTCGACGCTGGAGGTGAGTGAACAGCTCATCACTAAAAACCTACACTGCTAAACAGGGAACTATCTAATGATTGAAGATAATACGGGAATTCTGACGGGTGCCGGCTAGGTTCCGTAAGTAAATAGCAAGCAAGGGTAATAAAAATAATGCGGATTACTACCAGGCACTTTCCGGTAACCGCACAAACCGGGCGGAATTAACGCCGTCCTGACGAATTGGAGAAGTTTCATGGCTATTGGTGTTTGGATCAGTCTCATTGCCTACTTTGCGCTAATGATCGGCATCGGCATTTATGCGATGCGTAAGGCGACCTCTTCCTCTGAGGATTACATGCTGGGTGGCCGAACCCTCAGTCCTAAAGTAGCGGCCTTATCAGCCGGCGCATCGGACATGAGCGGCTGGCTGCTGCTGGGCTTGCCTGGGGCGATGTTCGCCTCAGGTTTAGGCTCGGCGTGGATCGGCATTGGCTTGCTCGTGGGCGCATTCTTCAACTGGCTGCTGGTCGCCCCACGCCTACGTGAACAGACGGTTCATTATGGCAATGCGATCACCATTCCAGCGTTCCTGGCAAACCGTTTTCCGACACGGGCACTTTCTCTGCGCACAGTATCTGCCATCGTGATCGTCATCTTCTTTGCGGTCTACACAGCCTCAGGCTTAGTGGCAGGCGGCAAGCTGTTTGAAAGCGCGTTCTCTGGCGTTTTCAACTTTGGTGATATGAGCAACTACGCCATGGGGGTCATGATTACACTGGGCGTGGTACTGATTTACACGGTGGTAGGCGGCTTCCTGGCCGTTAGCATGACGGACTTCGTGCAAGGCTGCATTATGATGCTGGCACTGGTGATCATGCCCGCGGTTGTTCTGTTCGGTGAAGGGGGCGGCGGTTTAGACCAGGCGACACAGACCCTGAATGAAACCGACCCCACCCTGCTTTCCTGGACGTCAGGGCTAACCTTTATCGGGTGGCTTTCTGCGGTGACCTGGGGGCTTGGCTATTTTGGCCAGCCGCATATTATCGTGCGTTTCATGGCTATACGGACACTTAAAGATGTGCCGATTGCCCGCAACATTGGCATGGCTTGGATGCTTATCTCGCTGATTGGCGCCGTTTCTCTAGGCATCTTCGGCCGGGCCTATGCAGTTCGTAACGGCATGGATATCGAAGATCCAGAGACCATCTTTATTTTCCTAGCGGACCTCCTGTTCCATCCGCTGATCACCGGCTTCCTCTATGCAGCACTGCTTGCGGCGATCATGAGCACCGTTTCGAGCCAGCTACTGGTAGCATCTTCGTCATTGACTGAAGACTTCTATCGGCTGTTCCTGCGCAAGAATGCGTCCGAAAAAGAGTCTGTTGCCATCGGCCGCGTCTGCGTGGTGCTGGTGGGCATTGTGGCAGCGGTTATTGCCTCTGACGAAAACTCCCAGGTTCTGGGGCTGGTCAGTAACGCCTGGGCAGGCTTCGGCGCAGCCTTTGGCCCACTAATTATCCTGTCGCTGATGTGGTCACGCACCAACGGTAATGGCGCTATTGCCGGTATGGTCGTGGGTGCGGTCACCGTCATGGTCTGGATTTCACTAGGCTGGAATGCCGAGTTCATGGGTGGGCCCGGTGTGTACGAGATTATTCCAGGCTTCATCGCGTCTTTCATTGCCATCATGGCAGTGAGCAGCGCGACGGCCGATGCCGGTGAATATCAGCATATTACTCGCTAACAGGAGCACGCAGGATACATTCAATGTATCAAGAGGGCTCCCGCGGGGGCCCTCTATCAGTTTGACCTTTTGTGCTTGCTTCTAAAAGAACGACGACATCTAACCGACGCAGCAATGCGACGTATCGGCTAGCAAGGAGAGACCCCTATGAACGAAGCCAATCCTCATCTGCATAGCGATGTAAAAGATCTGCGCTCACGTATTCGCACCCATTACGACGCCAATGAGGCGGATGTATTGCACGGGCTTGTCGAGCGTATCAAGCTGTCGGAGGATGACCGTCAAAAAGTCGCCGCTGTTGGTGCCAAATATGTAGAACGTGTGCGCAAAGAAAGGTCGCCCTCCATGATGGAGGCGTTCCTGGCCGAGTACGGGCTTTCAACCACCGAGGGCGTCGGCCTGATGTGCTTGGCAGAAGCGCTCCTGCGCGTGCCCGATGCAGAGACCATTGACGACTTGATCCACGACAAGATCGAGCCTTCCGACTGGGGTGCCCACCTGGGCAAGTCGTCCTCATCAATGGTTAACGCCTCGACATGGGCACTCTTGCTGACCGGCAAAGTGCTGGACGACGATCCCAAGGGGCCTACACGGGCGCTACGTGGCCTGGTACGCCGCATGGGTGAGCCGGTAGTGCGTAAGGCCGTTGGCCAGTCGATGAAGATTCTTGGCCGCCAGTTCGTGCTCGGCCAGACCATCGAAGAAGGCATGAAGAATGCCCGCGAGCTCGAGAAGCAGGGCTATACCTACTCCTACGATATGCTGGGCGAAGCGGCACGTACTGACGAAGATGCCGTTCGCTATCATGAGGCCTATGCCAAGGCGATTACCGCCATCGCCAAGCAGGCTAAGGGCGACGTGCGCGGCAGCCCCGGTATCTCGGTGAAGCTCTCGGCGCTACACCCGCGCTATGAGTACACCCACCGCGACACGGTGATGAAAGAATTGGTACCGCGCGCGCAGGGGCTGGTGCAGCAGGCGGCCAAGGCGAATATCGGTTTCAATATCGACGCCGAAGAGCAAGACCGTCTGGATTTGTCTCTCGACGTCATCGAAGCCCTGATGGCCGACCCCAGCCTAGACGGTTGGGATGGCTTCGGGGTAGTGGTGCAAGCTTACGGACGCCGCGCCGCGCCGATGATCGAGACGCTCTACGAACTGGCCGAGCGATACAACCGCAAGATCATGGTTCGCCTGGTGAAAGGCGCCTACTGGGATACCGAGATCAAGCTATCGCAAGAAATGGGGGTGAAGACCTTCCCGGTCTTCACCCGCAAGGTCAACACCGATGTCAGCTACATGGCCTGCGCCCAGATGCTGCTCGACCGGCGCGACCGCATTTATCCGCAATTCGCGACCCACAACGCCCACACCTGTGCGGCTGTCGTTGAAATGGCGGGCGATGATAAGGACAGCTACGAGTTTCAACGCCTACACGGCATGGGCGAATCGCTGCACCACATCGTCAAGGAATCAGAAGGCACCCACTGCCGCCTCTATGCCCCGGTTGGCGCCCACCGCGACCTACTGGCCTACTTGGTGCGCCGTCTGCTGGAGAACGGCGCCAACTCCTCGTTCGTGAATCAAGTAGTGGATAGTTCGATTCCGCCAAGCGAGGTCTCGAAGGACCCCATTGAAGGCTTTAAGCAGCTCGGCAACGAGGTATCAAGCCCGTTGATCCGCCAGCCCAGCGAGCTGTTTACGCCTGATCGCAAGAACTCCAAGGGCTATCGCATCAACGAGCCCGCCTCGATCCTGCCGCTGCTCGATGCGCGTGACACCTTTGCCAACGCCACCTGGACCGCCGGCCCCATGCTGGTAGGCAATCCGGCCCCCCAGGGCCCGGCACGCGATGCTGTCTCCCCCGCCGACGGTTCAAAGGTAATCGGCAAAGTACATGAGGCTACCCCGGAAGAGGTCGCGACCGCGCTCGACGCCGCCGAAAAAGGCTTCAAAGAGTGGTCAGCACGTCCAGCGGCTGAACGCGCCGCGGTGCTACGCCGCACTGCCGATCTTTACGAGGAGCACATCGCTGAACTGACCGTGATCACTACCCGCGAAGCGGGCAAGATGATGTTCGACGGTATCGCCGAAGTGCGCGAAGCAGTGGATTTCCTGCGCTACTACGCCAACGAAGGCGAACGGTTGGAAGCGGAAGAGCCAGGTAAGGCCCGCGGCATTTTTGTCTGCATCAGCCCGTGGAACTTCCCCCTGGCCATCACCACCGGCCAAATCGCTGCCGCCTTGGTGGCAGGCAACGCGGTGCTCGCCAAACCCGCCGAACAGACGCCGCTGATCGCCGCTCGAGCCGTCGAACTAATGCGCGAAGCTGGCCTCCCAGAAGCGGCGCTACAGCTGTTGCCTGGCGACGGTCCAACGGTGGGCGGCCCCCTGACCAGCGATCCGCGGATTGCCGGCGTCTGCTTTACCGGCTCGACCCCGGTGGCGCAGATCATCCACAAGGCGCTGGCCGAAAATGCAGGGCCTGACGCCGTGCTGATCGCCGAGACCGGTGGACTCAACTCGATGATCGTCGACTCCACTGCGCTCACTGAGCAAGCGGTGCGCGATATCCTGATTTCCTCGTTCCAATCGGCCGGCCAGCGCTGCTCGGCGCTGCGTATGCTGTATGTCCAAGAAGAGGCCCGCGACCGGTTGCTCAATATGCTCTACGGCGCCATGGACGCACTCACCATTGGCGACCCCTGGAATACCGATACCGACGTATCACCGGTCATTGACGCCGACGCCCAGACCGAGATTAACGATTACGTAGCAGCACACGAAAAGAGCGGCAAAGTGCTCAAGAAATTGGCGGCGCCAGAAACCGGCACCTTCGTGACCCCCGCGGTGGTCGAAGTTGGCGGCATTGAAGATCTCGAACGTGAAATCTTCGGCCCGGTTCTGCACGTCGCCACCTTCAAGGCGCGCGATATCGACAAAGTGGTCGACGACATCAATGGCAAGGGCTACGGGCTGACTTTCGGCCTGCATACCCGTATCGACGACCGCGTACAGCAGATCGTCGAGCGCATCCATGTCGGCAACGTCTACGTCAACCGCAACCAGATCGGCGCCATCGTCGGCTCCCAGCCGTTCGGCGGCGAAGGCCTATCGGGCACCGGGCCCAAGGCCGGTGGCCCGCTCTACGTGACGCGCTTCCGCCGCACCGCGGACGCCGAGAATGTTGAGGCGCCACAAGGAAAAGCCGTTTCACTGGGCGATCTCCAAGCCGCGCTTGATAGGCTTGATGCGCGCAATTGGGCGGCACGCACCAACCGGGTTGAAGTGTTGCGCAAGGCGCTCTCCGGCAAAGGCGGCTTGATCCGCAAGGCGCTCAATGAGACGGCTGCGTTGGATATGACGCCGCAGACGCTGCCGGGGCCAACGGGCGAAAGCAACCGCCTAACGATGTACCCGAAGGGAGCCGTTCTGTGCCTCGGCCCAACCCTGGATATCGCTATCGCTCAAGCTGCCCAGGCCCTTGGCGCGGGCTGTTCGGCGGTAGTGGCCGCCCCCGGTGCTGAGCAGGCTGTGAAGCCGCTGATCGAGGCCGGAGCCCCCATAGCCGGACTCGACGGTAGTGTTTCAGCCGAGACGTTGAGCGAGGTCAAGGGCATTGCGGCGGTTGCCGCCGCGGGTGACAGC
>JAIVHM010000134.1 GCA_020201095.1 Halomonas sp.
AACTTAAATGATAGTATTTCAGCTTGGGAAACTGCCCATTCCTTATACCGGGGTGATTATATGGAAGATGAACCCTATGCCGAGTGGGCACAGCATACCCGAATGCAATGGCGAAGACGATATCAACAATTATTGACTAATCTGGCTGAGGCTTATGGGAAAACCGGCAGATTCGAAAAAGCAATAACCCACTGCCGCACCATTCTGGCTTTGGACAATACTAATGAAAACGCATACCGTTTGCTCATGCGCTGCCTTGCCTCCTTGGGTGAGCGTGGAACAGCCCTGAAAGTGTATAACGAGGCAGTGCAAGCTTTGCAAGATGAGATTGGCGTAGACCCGATGCCAGAGACCATGGAGCTTGCCCTCCAAATTGAACAATTGGAAGGAGATTGGAAATTTGAGATTGGACAGAAAGCATCATCTCCCTTCGTTGGCCGCAAGAAAGAAATTGATCTCTTCACTCAAGTACTGACGCAGACAGCCACCGGACAAGGACGCGTCTTGATCTTCACAGGCGAACCTGGTATAGGAAAGACTCGGTTAATACAGGAAATAACCAGCTTAGCCTCTCATAATGGCTTCCAGTCGTTGGCTGCCCAATGCTACCAGATGGAGCAAGCCCTGCCTTACCAACCTTTGATAGATTTGGCGCGTCAGATGATGGAAAACGATCACCACTGGCAACAAATGCCTCCTGTTTGGCTGCGTGAATTGGCTTTACTAGTACCGGAAATGGAAGAGGTAGCTGCTGCAGCAATGACTACTGAACTACCAGCAGAGGAATTGGACGAAAGTCAACAGGGAAGATTGTTCCAGGCTATCTTCCACCTCTTTGCTAATATGGCAGACCAAAATAAATTATTATTTGTTGTCGAGGATATTCATTGGGCTGACGCAGCTACGCTGCAATGCCTTCACTACCTGGTTCGGCATATCTCCAAAAATCCAATCGTGTTCATATTCACCTTGCGCGAAGAAAGCCTCTCCACTGGCTCAGACTTAGTGGCATTGCTAAATAACCTGCGCCGGGAAGAACATGTTAGGTATCTGTCACTATCACGTTTAACTATCGAAGACACCAAAGCTCTGCTGATGAAATCAGCCGATACCAAGCCTTATGCAGATCAACTTGGGCATTGGCTTTACAAGGAAACAACAGGGCATCCTTTCTTTTTCATTTCCTTACTCCAATCTTTGAGAGAAGAGGGGTTACTGGTTGATGCTGCCAAGACAGATTGGCAAATGCTTGCTCGAACTGATCCTGACTTAACCCTACCAGATGCAATCCGGGATTCAGTACTTTCCAGATTGCAGCGGTTACAACAATCAGAGCGGAATGTGCTAGATTGGATGGCGGTTTTTGGCCGCAGTCTTGAATTTACCACCCTTCAAGCTATCAGCAACCAACCACAAATCGTCTTACTGAATGCTGTAGAACAATTAACCGCACTGCAATTATTGGATGATAAAACAGGGAAATACGACTTCAATCACAATAAGATCAGGGAAGTTGTTTACGATGATTTGAGTATCACCCGGCGCAGGCTATACCATCAACAAATAGGCACTGCACTAGAGAAGATGACGTCATCCACCGATATTTCGGCGATTCTAGCCTACCATTTCGAACGTGGTGATAAAAATGAGAAAGCATTGAAATATTGGATGCGGGCTGGTGAACATGCTTTAAAAACTTACGCTCTCGAACCAGCGGCTAATCACTTCGAGCGGGCAATGGCCCTGGCTGATCAACCTGCTGCGCAAATGGATGCATATCTTGGTTTGGGGCGTACCCTCATATTGTTGGATGATCACGAAGCGGCGGCTAATGCTATCCAAAAAGGTCTCCAAATAGCTGAATCTCAAAACGATGATAACCGCCGCGCCAAATTTTTATACGCTAATGCCCAGAATGCTAGCCGCGAACACCGCCCTGATGGTGGCAAGCCGGAAGTGGAAGCCGCCCTTCTTGCAGCAAAACAAGCAGGCGACAATTATTATCTGGCACAAAGCCTTCTTCTTCTCACCGAGGTGCATGAGAGCAATGGTAATTTGGTCGAGATTGGCTTTCTATACGCTCAGCAAGCAGAATTTGACCAAGCTGCAAGTGCTGCTGAAAGGGGGCTGGAATTATTAGAAAAGACAAATGACCACAACGCCATTGCTTATGCCTGGAATATCCTGGGGAGAGCCTTAGGAGGACGCGGTGATTACAGTAAGGCAGTTGATGCCTTCCAATTCAGCCGGGAAGAGGCGGAGAAAGTCGGTGACCGCTACCTGCTCGCACAGGTATTAAATATGCGCGGTTGGTTGTATCAAGAACTTGGTGATTATGAAAATGGGCTATCGTTTAATCAGGAAGGGATAAATCTTTCTCGAAAATGGGGCAAGCCATCACCAGAGATAAGCGCTCGCTTGAATATGTGTCTGGATGTGCTCTACCTGGGTAATCCAAAACGAGCATTGGATATGTTGAATAAGATTGAGACTCAAATTGATGCAGGTGAGTTTGGCTTCCATAAATGGCGCTGGCGGCTTCGATTGATGCACGCCCGTGGGTTATGCTTTTTAGCTCTTGGTGAACCCGCAAAATCGTTGGCATTGGCGGAAGAGGGATTGTCATTAGCAGAAAAAAATATTACTCGCAAGTATATTGCCCTCAATCACCAACTAAGGGCCAGTGCTCTAAAAGAATTGGGAAATATTAATAAAGCTATTACAGCATATGAAGCGGCAGTCTCATTAGCTGACACAATCCAATATCAGCCGATCCGTTGGCGTGGCCGGTACCAGTTGACCGCACTTTATAAACAAAATGGGCGTGAACAAGAATCACAACGATCGTCGTCCGAGGCATGGGATATCGTCCAAGCCATTGCTGAGGCAATAGAGGACGACACTCTGCGGAAGATATTTTTAAACACAGCAATTCCTGAATAATTCCTAATAAACCCCTAAAATCATCTAATCCTATTAAGTTCTGATTAAGTTGCCTGGTTTATGATTGGCATCATAAGAATTATTATTATTGTTAGCAACTATTGAAAGGAAGAAACATGATTCACCAACTTGTCACTCAGCTTCGTTTTGCCCGCAGTGAGTTTGTGCGCTGTTTAGAAGGTGTCTCGGAAGAGGATGCTCGTCATCGTATCATGCCAATGAACTGCATCAGTTGGATGGTCGGCCATATGGCCGCACAAGAACAATACTATTTTAATTACTTCCCCCATGGAGAATTTCCTCATTCTGAATTGAATAAATTGGTAGGTTTTGGCCATCCTGCAACAACACCATCATTGGCTGATATGTGGCAAGCTTGGCATGATATCACAGCAGCCGCAGACCCGTTCCTGGATACACTGACCACAGAACAATTAGAGATCTATCCTGAACAGACAACTGAAGGGTTTGAAGAATCATTATTTGGATATGCTAGCGAAGAGGTTATGAAGAAGATTTTAGCCAAGGGCAAGTTCCAATCCGGTGAAAGCTATGGCACCAGGATACTCCGTGTGACTTACCATTATTTCTTTCACACTGGGGAAGCGCATGCTGTGCGTCAGCAGCTCGGACATCCTGATTTGCCATATTTCGTAGGCGATATGCCAGATGATCTATTTATTGAAGGAGGTGAGAATTAATCGGAAGAAATAAGTATGGATGGATGAGTGATTAAAAATTTAACAATCTATTAGAAATATAAGGAGAAGTCATGAAAATCAAAAAAGAAGATATTCCGGTAATAATGGAAGGCCCTGGAACAGTAATGCGTAAACTTGAAGGTTTTGGAAATATGGATGCTATTTATCATGAGCTTCCAGCAGGCACTGATTTTACCCCACTGCTAAAGGGATTGCCGAACGACAGCTGCCATGTTCCTCATTGGGG
>JAIVHM010000188.1:0-10111 GCA_020201095.1 Halomonas sp.
GTTAGCGGGTGGCGTCGTTCAGCGGCCCAACGTTGAAGACACCTACATCACAACCAGGCTCAGAGGCGCTCTGTGTCTGCTCAGCGACGGTACGCAGGTCGCTGCCACGCGCGGCAAGAATCTGGTCCATGGCCCCGGCGAACCAGCCGGTGAACATGTACTCTTCTTTTTTTCCCGTCTTGCCAAGCTGGTAAACAAAGGCACTGTGCTCCAGCCGCACGCTCGCCGTACCGGCATCAAGGTCGATCTGCTCGGTAATGAAAAGTCCCCAGCCGCGCTGGGAGAGGCGCGTCATGTAGTGTTCGAAGACGGCCACGCCCTCGACCCCATGGCATTCGGCTTCTTTCTCGCACCAGTGCCAGGCGCTCTTGTAGCCGGCGTGGTAGAGGATCTCGGCGTACTTCTCGGCACCCAGCGCTTCCTCTACCGCCACATGGTTGTTGATAAAAAAGTGTCGCGGCACATACAGCATCGGCAGGGCGTCGCTCGTCCAGACGCCGGTCTCGCTATCCACTTCGATGGGCAGTGCGGGGGCCAGTTTGGTCACGGTTGTATTCCTCAAAATCATTATTTTTCAATACATCTGGCTTGGCAGTCTCAGGGCTGTTTCGGCGACAGCTCTGCGAGGAGGCGCTGTGAACCCATCCCTGGGCGCTACCTTCGCCATCCATGGCGAAGAACCTCCTCTCCGGCCTATCCCCGAAGCCCTGATCGCATCCAGTGTCTGTCTCAGCTCAATCAGGCGCCCCATACATCCTTCAATACGCGCACCCAGTTCTCGCCCATGATCTTGCGCACCTGGGACTCGCTCATGCCGCGCTTCAAGAGCGCCTCGGTCAAGTTGGGGAACTCGCCAACGGTGCGGATTCCCTCGGGATTGATGATCGTGCCAAAGTCCGTCAGGCGGCGGGCGTAGCCCTTGTCATGAGTCAACCACTCGAAGAATTCATGGTCATGCCCCTGGGTAAAGTCGGTTCCTATCCCGATGGCATCCTCACCCACGATATTCATGATGTACTCGATGGCCTCGCAATAATCATCAATGGTGGAATCGACGCCTTTCTTGAGGAACGGGGTAAACATGGTGACGCCGACAAAGCCGCCGTGGTCGGCAATGAACTTGAGCTCTTGATCGGATTTGTTGCGCGGATGCTCCTTGAGGCCGGAGGGCAGGCAGTGGGAGTAGCAAACCGGCTTCTTGGACTCGAGGATGACTTCCTCAGAGGTTTTGGCACCCACGTGGGAGAGGTCGCACATGATGCCGACGCGGTTCATCTCGGCGACGATCTCACGACCAAAGCCGGAAAGGCCGCCGTCGCGCTCGTAGCAGCCGGTGCCCACCAGGTTCTGGGTGTTGTAGCACATCTGCACGATGCCCACGCCGAGCTGTTTGAATATCTCGACATAGCCGATCTGGTCCTCGAAGGCGTGGGCGTTCTGAAAGCCGTAGATAATGCCCGTCTTGCCCTCTTCCTTGGCCCGGGTGATATCCGCGGTGGTACGCACCGAGCGCACCAGGTCGCTGCATTCGGCCATCAGTTGGTTGGACCTGACGATATTATCGACAGTCGCCTGAAAGCCTTCCCACACCGACACCGTACAGTTGGCAGCGGTCAGACCGCCGCGCCGCATATCTTCAAGCAGCTCACGGTTCCATTTGGCGATGATCAGACCATCGATGACGATCGCGTCATCGTGCAATTCTGTAGGGGACATGGCTAAGCTCCAACATTGATGAATGTAGCGAGCATAGCGCTGACGTAGGGGTGGGCTGCTCTTGGAAACGACAGCGGAAATTCCAAAAGCGTCATGGTGTCGCGAACACGGCCACTCGTCGCGCACCTTCAAAACATTTATCGCAAAGTCATGCTTGAAGTGAGCATAGCGACTAAAAAAAACGTGCTGCCTGACGCCGGGCAGCACGATATGGAGAGAGGTTACGCAGTGGCTACCCGTTGACCAGCAGCACGCTGGCAAACGTAGGTTCACCCTGTGCATTGGCAAGCGCCTGCTGAGCGCCCGAGGAAGGCTCCAAAGCATTCGATCTGTTCGCCCACTGTCTGATTAACGGCGGCGACTTGCTCCCGTCGCTTTGGCGCTCAAACCCACCCAGGCGTTCATTTCTCGGCGGAACGCCAAAGTATTCGCGGTAACACTTGGAAAAATGGGGCGTTGAAACGAAACCGCAAACGGAAGCAATCTCGATGATCGACAAGGGGGTTTGCTTGAGTAATTGCCGGGCACGCACCAACCGCAACTTGAGGTAATACTTAGACGGTGAGCAGAGCAGATAGCGCTGGAACAAACGCTCTAGCTGGCGACGCGACACATTGACGTAACGTGCCAGTTCATCGAGTTCGATCGGTTCTTCAAGGTTGGATTCCATCAGCGCCACAATCTCAAGCAGCTTGGGCTGGGTAGTGCCCAACACGTGCCTAAGAGGAACACGCTGCTGATCCTGTTCGTTACGCACGCGCTCACAGATAAACATTTCGGAGATACCCGCCGACAGCTCGCGCCCGTGATCATGGCCAATCAGATTGAGCATCATATCGAGCGGCGCGGTGCCGCCCGAAGACGTAAATCGATCGCGGTCAATCGAGAATAGATTGGCGTTCAAAATGACGTTGGGAAACGCCTCCTGCATGGATGCCAAGCATTCCCAGTGGATACTGGTTTCATAATGATCAAGCAGTCCCGCCTGGCCAAGCGCCCAACTACCTGTGCATACCGAGCCTAAACGCCTTAATTGGCGCGACTGCGACTGAAGCCAGCGCACGTGCTCGCGGGTGACACTGAGATGTGGGCCAACGCCGCCGCAAACGACCACCCACTCAAGCGATAGCGGGGCATGCATGGAGGCATCAGGCGTTACCTGCAAACCATCGCTGGCACGCACGGGCAAGCCGTCCTGGGTCAGGGTATACCAGCGATACAGCTCGCGCCCGGCCAGTTGATTGGCCATCCGCAAGGGTTCTATGGCAGAGGCCAGGGAAATCAGCGTAAAGTTGTCTAGCAGTAGAAAGCCCAGCGTTTGAGGTTCGCCCGAACGATTCGGCGTTGCTGTCTGGTCATTTGCTTGATGAAAACTCATCTTTCCTACCTCGGTCACCTTTAAGTTATCAAATTTTCTTATTGATATAGGTGTCGCTGGCGTTGTTCGGCTTCCCGTTGCTGAGTCAATTTGTCGCTCAACATGGGTACTGCTCTTTAGTCGTATATTGGCACGAATAGTTTAGGTTACGACAAATTTTATCTCGCAAATCTGGCAGCGAGTCGCAAATAAAACGCTCGATGTCGCTTTCAAACCGCTACCTTGATGACTCGACAGTGGGGGCTGATAGGCATGGCCAATTGGCCATGCGCTTGTGTTGCGATACCTGGATGTTGAGCGCCTTACAGCACCACCTTATAACCTTCAAACTTGGGTGGGCCCAGGTAAATGCCCTCGGGCGACTTGGCATTGGCGTGAGCCTTGCGAAAGGCGTCTGAGCGAGTCCAGTCGCGGAAGGCTTCTTCCGATTCCCAAACGCTCTGAGTGGTCTTCCTGGCTTTCGCCCTGGAGCATCTGGAACTGCTTGAAGCCCGGCACGTCTTCCAAGTGTGAATCGCGGTTGCGCCAGACCTCTAAAAAGTCCTCTTCACGACCTGGGGCAATACGAAAACGGTTCATGGCTAAGGCACCCCTTCAAGTCGTTTGGTTCAAACGCGATTTACGTATCATCGTTATAGATCGCGTTAGACCAATATTTGCCAGTTGCTACAAGAGAGTGCAGTGCCTATCTTGAGGGAGCACATTCAGAAGTAAGGATACTTCTATGTCTTCTTCAGCTTCCGCCAACAAGCGCTCTTTATGGGCGACAGTTCTGGTTGGGATCGGCGTAATGGCCGCCGTTGATGAAATCATCTTTCATCAATTGCTTCAGTGGCACCACTTTTTTGACTTTTCGACGCCGACATTTGGAATTATCTCAGACGGTTTACTACATGCAGGGGAGCTGCTCGCCGTTGTGATCGGTGTGTTTATGCTACTTGATCTTTCCCAGCGGCAACTCTTGGCGATCCCTTGGGCCAAGGCGGGCTTCTTTTTGGGCTTGGGTGGTTTTCAGTTTTTCGATGGTTTAATCAATCATAAAGTGCTGCGTCTGCACCAGATTCGCTACGGTGTCGACCCACTCCTTTATGACGTGATCTGGAATGGTATTGCGATAGTGCTGTTGCTGGTAGGCATCTGGTTTTATCGAAGTGCCAAGCGCCTGGAACATCGCTAAGAATGCATCTCCACGACCATGCGACTCATGGGTCGATGCTTGATTGGCTACCGCTGGCGCTGATCATTTTATTGACGGTGGCGTATCTCGCTGCGGCCTATGCCCAGCGCCATAAAACGGCGGATTGGAACGATTGGCGTAGTGTCTTTTTCATCCTCGGCAGCTTGCTACTTGCCATAGCCGTTGCGCCGCCGTTGATGACGTGGGCGCATCACGATCTAGTGGGTCACATGACCCTACACCTACTGATCGGCATGTTGGCACCGCTTGCCTGGGTATTGGCCGCACCCATCACCCTACTGCTACGTACGCTGCCTCAGGCGGGCGGAAGGCGAGTAGCCGCCTTGCTGCAGAGCGGGGTCGTGCGCTTTATTTCCCACCCAATCAGCGCTCTGGTGCTCAATATTGGTGGGATGTACGTGCTATATCTCACGCCGCTTTATGCCGCGTCTCTGCACAATCAGGCGCTGCACTATGGGGTGCATCTGCACTTTCTGGTAGCGGGTTATCTATTCTGCTGGGCGATTCTGGCCGAACCCGATGTGTCGCCCCACCGGCTGAGCCTGCGCTTTAGACTAGGCGTGCTGTTTGCCGCCATCGCCACCCATAGCCTGTTGGGCAAGCTGATGTACGGGTACGGCTGGCCTCGTAATACCGGTCATTCTCTTGAAGAGGTTCAAGCCGCCGCCCAGTGGATGTATTACGGCGGCGACCTAGCCGAAGTGCTGCTAGCCGTGGTGCTTTTAACGCTTTGGCTAAAAAAGCCGGTCGCCCAGCGCCACGCCCTGGTTTAATACCGGTGTATTTCTTAGCCGATAAACGATGTGCTGTCGCTTAGATGACAACTAACGCTACCGCACGGTGTTCGTGCGGTAGCCGATGGATTACAGAACCACCTCATAGCCTTCAAATTTAGGCGGGCCGAGGTAGATACCTTCCGGCGCTTTTGCATTGGCGTGAGCCTTGCGAAAGGCGTCTGAGCGAGTCCAGTCGCGGAAAGCTTCTTCCGATTCCCAAACGCTGAGGGAGATAAACACGGTGTGATCTTCCTGGCTTTCGCCTTGCAGCATTTTGAACTGCTTAAAGCCCGGCACTTCATCCAGGTGAGAATCACGGTTGCGCCACACCTCTAAGAAGTCCTCTTCGCGGCCTGGGGCAATACGGAAACGATTCATGGCGATATACATTATGACGCTCCTGTTAGAAGGGTTCTGCTGAATGGATTACGTAAATGCTGGCTTGATGGTAACGTCATCGGTTCATGACGAATAGGCTTCACGGTTAATGGCTAAGGCACCTATCCAGGTTGTTTGGTTCAAACGCGATTTACGTATCCATGATCACGCGCCGCTCGCCACCGCTGCCGCGGCGGGCCCCGTGCTGCCTGTCTTCGCCATCGAACCCGAGCAGTGGCAAGCACCGGACAGCGCCCTGCGCCACTGGCAGTTTGCCGCTGACTCGCTTATCGATCTTTCCCATGCACTGGAGACACTAAACCTGCCGCTGTGTCTCTGGCAGGGCAATATTGTTGAACTGCTCGCTGCGCTGAAAGCGCGCTATGGCGATTTTGTGCTTCACTCCCACCAGGAAACTGGCAATGACTGGAGCTTTGAACGCGATAAAAGCGTCCATCTCTGGTGTCATCAACACGGTATTGAGTGGCAGGAAGCGCGCCAGCACGGGGTCATCCGAGGGCTTACCAGCCGTACCGGACAGCAAACCCGCTGGGAAGAACATTGGGAAGCATTAATGGCAGCGCCCACGGCGCCTGCTCCGCGCAATGCTCAGGCAGCTCAAGGTTGGGAGCACTTTCACCACCTCGACGCCTTGAAGCTTCACGGACTCACTCTGGGTTTCGATACCACGCCCTGCCCCGAGCGCCAGCCAGGTGGCCGCAGCGAAGGCCGCGCACTCTGGCGCAGCTTTGTCACCCAGCGCGGGCGGCGCTATCGCGGCTCGCTCTCCAAGCCGTTGCTTGCCTGGGAGTATGGCTCCCGGCTTTCACCTCACTTGGCCTGGGGCACGCTCTCCATGCGCGAAGTCGTTCAATCGCTGCGCCGCCAACGCAAAAAACATAATGAGGATACTGCCTGGGCGCGCTCGCTACGCGCTTTCACCTCGCGGCTTTACTGGCACTGCCACTTTATTCAAAAGCTCGAAAGTGAGCCAAGCATTGAGCATCAAACCCTGCACCCAGCGCTGCACGGCCTGCGAGAGCGCGACCCCGGACACCCCAACCTGATTGCCTGGAAGCGTGGCCAAACCGGTGTGCCGCTGGTAGATGCCTGCATGCGCAGCCTGATCGCCACCGGCTGGATCAACTTCCGCATGCGCGCCATGCTGATCTCTCACGCCACTTTTGGTCTGGGGCTGCATTGGTATGAGCCCGCTCTTCACCTGGCGCGGCTGTTTACCGACTTCGAGCCGGGGATCCACTACCCCCAGGTGCAGATGCAGGCAGGCGCCACGGGCACCAACGCACTGCGGGTCTACAACCCCATCAAGCAGGCAGAAGATAACGACCCCAGCGGCGAGTTTGTCGCCCGCTGGGTGCCAGAACTAGCCCTCCTGCCGCTTGAGTGGCGCACCAAGCCCTGGGCATTGCCCGAAAGCCTGCGTAAACGGTTCGGCTTTCGGCCCGGCGAACACTACCCGCTGCCCCACGACTTTGAGTGTGAGGCGCGGCACTGGAAGAAGATGCTTTATGAGCTGCGCCGCACCCCAGACGCCAGAGAAGCTAGCCAAGCCATTGTGTATAAGCTCGCCAGCCAGCGGCGACCATCTGCTCAACGGGCTAAAAAAGCAAAACCCGCCAATCGCCAGCAGCTTTCGCTGTTTGACGAGGGCGAGTAAACCAATAACGGCCTATGAATTGGTTAAAACGAAATATTGCCCTCCATGAAAGTGATACCTAAACCCGTGAGGCCGATGGGCTAAATACCTTCTAACCCTCTGAACTAAATGGCAATATAACCGATATCGCCCTTCACCTGAGCAGTGCCATGCCGAACGTCAAATTTCGCGCCAGTCACCGCACCCTCACTAGCCATGCTGGTCTCGCTATCATCGCGCAATGTCTTGATATGCCCGGTATCGACAATATTGATACAAGCTGCCCAAGTGAATACTGAATTGACGAAATATAACAATCTTGAGCAATTCGGCCTAGACTTCCCCCACTTCAGTGGGAACGCATCGCTCGGCCGTTGTTGCAAAGCGTTGATACGCGATGAGGTTGCTGATCTGATATGTTAAGAGATACACAGGAGAGGAGGTGTAATGTTCCTTAAGTCGAAACATCAGAAGGAATTGGAGGGTGAGATAAGGCGCTGCGAGGAATCGCTTTTGAGCGGCGGTATGGCAAGAAAGATTATGGCAAGCGCAAAGCTCAGAGAGTACCGCCAGGCCCTGGAAGCTGATATGGGAGGTCTTGAGGGGTACTTAGAGAAGCAGGATGAGGAAAAGTTAGCTTATATGCGGCTATATGGCCCGATAATGGAGAAAGCGAAGCTGGAGGAGAATGAAGAAGATTTCTTTTCAGCATACTTGTTCATGCTTTTTCTAAACGGTGCGGGAAGCGGTTACAGGTCTAGACGACGATGGCAGCACGATGTACAAGCTCTTGCAACACCGTTCGCAGCCGACGGCGTTTCGCCGGATTACGATAGCGAGTTGGAGCCGACACCGACACGCACGATTAGAAATGATCTGCTCGGCGATTTTCTAAGCCCAAAATGGGCTTTTCCAGATACCTTTAAGTGCTGAGCAACATCTGGTTAATTTTTGACCTGTTTCATGATTTTGAAAGCTGCTACAATATTATTGGCTATCGCTTACAGAGGAGGTGCCAACCAGTGGCTACTGCATCTTTTGATAAGACCTTTGTAGTCAACGATAAGCAATCCATTGACAGGATTCACCAGGACTTGGCGAACCCCCGCCATATCAAGGTTCAGAAGCGTGACTATGAAGCAGAAAACAAACGGGGTATTCAGTTATTAAGACAACGATTGTCCAACTCGGAGATCTGCTGAAGGAGCTCGGTGAAACATCCACCACCGAGCTTCTCAGTACATTTTCTTGTCATCGCAACGCTGATGTCGAAAGCTTCCTCACCCAACCTGCTAAAGCCATCCGCTTTGAGCAGACAGGCAACGCCAGAACCTACCTGATCCTCAACGACGATACTGCTGATATACTGGCGTACTTTTCCTTATCGTTTAAAGAATTAACTCTTGAAGGTACCAACGTTAGCAAATCCAAGGTGCGGCAACTGGATGGTATCTCTAAGCGCGCTGAACGTATCCGCGCCTTTCTGATTGGCCAAATTGGTAAAAATACTACCGTCAATGATAACCCGATATCGCTTGGTTACATTCTGAATGAGATTTATGCGGTTATTTCAGAAGCCAAGGCTCTCATTGGTGGTCGTGTCATCATCCTTGAGTGTGAAGACTGCCAAAAACTGATACAGCTTTACGAACGACACGGTTTCACACTTATTGAGACGCTAGGCGACGAGCAGCCTAGGTTACGTACCATGTATATTCACGTTACTGAATGAGCCCGCCTTAGAAGTGTAAACAGATGGCGTGCTCATTACGTATCTTGCTAATCCCAAAAGCATCACGTCAGATTAGTGCGCCACTGTAGAAGATGCTTTGTCAGCTTCGCTGCACTTAATACCCTTTTCGCCATTGCTTTCAGCATCTCGATTGTTAACTGGTTGAGACTCTATCACCTGTTACCGCATGAATCGGCCTGGCTGAGACGAGCCCAAAAACACGCCCAACAGCTGAACTTCGATGCTGCTCTGGCCTTACTGAGCCGTAAGCCCCTCCTTTCGGGATACACTGCCGAAACTCAAGCGAGAATGATGGAGGTGCGTACATTACTTAACACTGGCAATCATTTGAAAGGTAAGCGCCGCTAAACCGACACACTTGACCTAACCGTATTGCGCCACTTTTTTTACGACAGCCGGCAAAGCCACGTTCCAGGGAAGCAACGCTTCCAGTGCCTCCAGCGTATCAGCGGTGGCGATACGTTCCAGCACGTAGTGGATATAGGCAGCAGGATTCAGGCCATTGGTTTTGGCCGACTCGATCAACGAGTAGCAGGTAGCACTGGCATGGGCACCGCGCGATGTATCGGCGAACAACCACGCTCTGCGGCCGATGGCGAATGGGCGAATGGCGTTTTCAGCCAGCACGTTACTGATCTGCAGATCACCGCGCTCACAGTAGCCAATCAACGTTGTCCATTGGTTCAGCGTGTACTCCATGGCCTTGCGTGTCAGGCTCCCCTTCATCACGCGGCTGACATTGGTCTCTAGCCAAGCCTTGAAGGCCTCAAGCCGTGGGAGGCTCAGTTCCTGGCGGACACGATAACGCTCTGCGTCACTAAGATCCTTTATTTGGCGTTCAATGGCGTAGAGTTTGTTGATATGGCTCAGGCCCACATCGGCTTTGGCCAGCGGCGCGTTCTTGCCTTTTTCTTTGACCTTGGCGGCCTTGGACGCTTCCACGAACTTGCGTCGCGCATGATCCCAGCAGCCAATACGGGTGATACCGTTGGCGCGGCATATTTGGCCGTAACCGGCATAGCCATCGGCTTGCAAGATACCCGCGAAGTCATCGAGTAGTCGCACCGGCACGCTGCCGCCTCGGGACGGGTCGTAGGCAAAGAGCACTGACAGCTGATCCGGTGGGCCTCCTCGCGTGACCCACATCCATTTATCCGACTGTGCCGTTTTGCCGTCTTCCTTAAGCACCTGCAGCCGCGTTTCATCGGCTTGTAAGTAAGCGCTGCTGTTTTGCACCTCGCGCATTAGGTTAATC
>JAIVHM010000188.1:10118-11755 GCA_020201095.1 Halomonas sp.
CCTTCCTGCCGGTAAAGCGGCAGGCCGTCGGCGTATTTGGAGGTGAGCAGGTGGGCTAGCAGTGACGTGGAGGCCGTGCATTTGCCCAGCGGGTGAACGGGACGTTGTGCAGCGAGAATGTGGTCATTGCCCTCCAGGGAGAACACGGCTTTTTCTTGCCAGTATTCGAGTACTTTCAGCTGCGCAGGGATAAACTGGAGCTCTTCTTTGACCTTGGTGAAAAAGGTCTGGGTAGCACCGGCTTTTTGTTCCTCGCTGAGCGTCAGTTCAATGCGTTCGCGCACCAAGTCGTCCGAGAAGCCGCGTTGGCGGCGCTGACGTGACACACGCGGCGCGTCTTGTACGTCGGCTTCGATATCGTCTGGCAGTTGATCGCGCAAGGCGTCGATCTCGGCTTCCAGCTCGGCTTCATCGAAGAGGTGGGCCTGATGAGCCGATTTCTCGCTACGCGCGGCGAACTTCTGAATTTGCTGTAAACGCAGCTTCTCTTCGAGCAGCTGAATATACTGATCACGCTGTTTCAGCACCGTTTGTTGAGAAGCGACCTGCTGCTGAAGCCCTGCCACCAGCGCCGCTACCTCAGCAGCCGAGAGGCCACTGAGGTCAGGGATTTTGGATGGGGTGCCGGGGCGCTTTTTCATCCGCCAATACTAGCAAATATAGCGTGATAAAGCACTGAAAATCAGCGATTTATGTCTTATCCAACATGATCATAACGCAGTGTTTTATGGCCTTTCAGTAGCGTGATATCGTAGCCATCCAGCAGCCAATTGATTTGTTCCCCGTTCAAGGCCATCAGGTCATCTGAGGGGCCGGGCCACTTGAAGCGTTCCTCGGCCAGCGCCTTGTAATAGAGCACGAAGCCGTTGTCTTCCCACATCAAACACTTGATCTTGTTGCGCTGACGGTTGGTAAAGGCATACAGCGCCCCGCTGAACGGGTTGTGACCTAATTCTTGCTCGACCAATAACGCGAGTCCGTTGGCTTGCTTGCGGAAATCGATAGGCGCGCGATAGAGATAAATCTCGGGCATTTCCCACGCGGGGCGCAGATAGCGCGGCCGCTTCATAGCTGCCTCAGCACATCGCCGAGAAGCGCCATATTATCGGCATTGACGCCTGCAATCGTAATGCCGCCTGGTAGTGAAATAGTCAGGCCAGAGGTATTGCTCTTCTCAGGGCTGGACGTACTGATGGGAATGACGGTGGTAAATCCAGCCTGTGGTGGAGCGTCAGCCGACACGTTGCTCATGAACTTTTGACGCCAATAGCTAAACTGGTGATAGGTCAATGACTGCTGTTGGCAGAACGCCATGCCCGACAAGCCTGATGCCTGCCACTCGGTGATGTGTTGTTGCCAGTAGTCCCTGCGTTCTTGCTGGGTCATGATGAACTTCTCGCGCTGATAACGGTGGTATCAGTGTGAGAAAATCTGAACGGGTATGCTAGATGTCGGTTTAAGGGCGTGTATGGACTCCTCCTCTATTGCAAGCACTTTGTTCGATTGCATAAAGGTACGACTGCCTACGTGTATTCGGTCTCGTTAATGATGCTGTTTAACAGACATCGGACCCTGATGGGCTATCCGCGCACTGGTTCCCAATCGCTTACACGAGCTCAAGGCTCTCACCCTTGAAG
>JAIVHM010000189.1 GCA_020201095.1 Halomonas sp.
CAGCGCGATAAAGCACGCCGTACGTCGACACTCCAGGACATCCCCAAGGTTGGCCCCAAACGGCGACGTGAGCTGCTGCGTTTTTTTGGTGGCTTGCAAGGCGTGCAAAAAGCCAGCCGCGACGAATTGGCCCGTGTTCCAGGCATAAGCGAGGCACTGGCCGAAAGTATTTATCGCGCACTCCACGGATAAAACGCATCGTGGACATGGATGCCATAGGCCAAGGCAGATAGAATAGCGCCAGACACGTTTTTTCAATGACTCCACGGCAAGGATCGCACTCCGCGATGAATATACCCAACATACTCACGCTCGCAAGAATCGCGTTTATTCCCCTGCTGGTGGTGCTGTTTTACCTGCCCTTCAGCTGGAGCATGCCTATCGCCGCCGGGATGTTCGCCCTGGCGTCCGTTACTGACTGGCTTGACGGCTACCTGGCGCGTCGCTGGGATCAGTCCACGCCATTCGGGGCATTTCTTGACCCTGTCGCCGATAAGCTTATGGTCGCCGTCGCCTTGGCACTGCTGATTGAGCGCTTTGATACAGCGCTACTAACACTCCCCGCACTGGTGATCATCGGACGTGAAATTGTCATTTCAGCCCTACGCGAATGGATGGCGGAAATGGGCAAGCGTGGCATGGTAGCCGTCTCTTGGATCGGCAAACTCAAAACAACCCTACAGATGGTCGCCATACTCGTGCTGCTCGCCTTCCCCCCAGCGCATCCACTGGCGCAAATCGGCGTGGTCATTCTTTACGCCGCGGCCGTGTTAACGCTTTGGTCAATGATCCAGTATTTAAAATCCGCCTGGCCCCATCTCAGTCGCTCAATGTAAGTCTCAACACGACCTGAGAACGGAAATGTTTGATTGACAAGATAAACGCGTTGCGTATAATTCGCCCTCGAGTCGAGCGGGAATAGCTCAGTGGTAGAGCATCGCCTTGCCAAGGCGAGGGTCGGGAGTTCGAATCTCCTTTCCCGCTCCAACGACTCACCGAGGCTGGATGGCAGAGTGGTTATGCAGCGGACTGCAACTCCGTGTACGCCGGTTCGATTCCGACTCCAGCCTCCATCTTTTTTGGTGCACCGATTCCCATCGCTGCGCTGCCCGGATGGCGAAATTGGTAGACGCAAGAGACTTAAAATCTCTCGGGGGCAACCCCGTGCCGGTTCAAGTCCGGCTCCGGGCACCATCCTCTGAAACTCCCCTCGACATTCTCATTTCTTCAGTCGTTTATGATCTTGCTGTTATTGCTTGCGCTGAATGATTCAGGAACTGCGTTATCGCCATCTGCCTGACACCACGTTATGATGCCTGCCGTCACCACGAACGCTATCAGCTATCGCTGATCACGTTGACTCAAAGCCCAGGTCAAGCCCGCTAAGGAGTACTCCATGACGACGCCCACCTCAGATATATTAATCATCGGTGGCGGCGTTGCCGGCTTAACCCTTGCCTTGACCGTCGCTGATACGCACCGTGTCACGTTGATACGCCCGGCTCAGGACGACAAGGGCGCCAGCCGCTGGGCACAAGGGGGCATTGCCGCAGTACTTTCACCTGACGATCATGTCGATGCCCACGTCAGCGACACCTTGATTGCCGGTGACGGCCTGTGCGATGAGCAAGCGGTGCGCTTCACGGTCGAGCACGGCCCAGACGCCATTGCCTGGCTGATTGATAGCGGCGTGCCCTTCACCCCCGACCGCTCTGCCGACGCGCGCTACCCCTTTCACTTGACACGTGAAGGCGGGCATAACGCACGGCGTATTATTCATGCTGACGACGCCACCGGGCGTGCTGTGGTCGATACGCTGTTACAGCGCGTTTCAGCGCATCCCAATATTCAGCAATTCCACCACCTTAGCGTGGCCGGGTTGATGCAAGATGATCAAGGGGCGTGCATAGGAGCCTATGCGCTTGACGAGCAACACCAGTGGCATGCCTTGACAGCAGCCCACACAGTACTTGCTACAGGGGGAGCAAGCGGTCTCTACCAGCACACCACAACCCCCGCCCCCAGCAGTGGTGAAGGTATGATCATGGCGGCAGAACTCGGCGCCACCCTGATGAACCTGGAGTTTCAACAGTTTCATCCCACCTCCCTGTACGACCCTGATGGCCCAGCTTTTCTGATTAGCGAAGCTGTCCGTGGCGAAGGCGGACACCTGCTCAATGCGGCAGGCAAGCGCTTTATGCCCGCGCTCGATGCCAGAGCTGAGCTAGCCCCCCGCGATGTTGTCGCGCGCGCCATCGACGCCGAGATACAGGCTCAGGCACTGCCCCATGTATGGCTGGATATACGCCATTTGGGTTTAGACGCTATCCAACATCACTTCCCGACGATTCAGACGCACTGCGGATCGCGCGGTATCGACATTACCCAACAGCCCATACCCGTGGTCCCCGCCGCACACTACAGCTGCGGGGGTGTCGCCACCGACCTTGCCGGCGCCACTGGCGTACCGGGGCTGTTTGCTATTGGCGAAACAGCCTGCACAGGGCTACATGGCGCTAACCGCATGGCCAGCAATTCGCTGCTGGAGTGCCTGGTGTTTGCCCGAAGCTGCGCCCATGCCATTCAAACGACCACCCCCGCTACAAGACCATACGACATCAGATTGCCAACGCTTCCTGGCGCGGATGCGTTTATCGATACCCAGATCGCCGCATTACGCAAACAGTTACGCGCCACCATGAGTCAGCACGTCGCCATTGTGAGAAGCACCGCTGGCCTCGCCGCTGCCAGCAAGACTCTCACCGAGCTAGCCACCGCGTTTGGCGAGCTGAGCACTGGCCAGATGACGATCGAGGCACAGCGCTTGCAGCAGTTGATCAACCTTGCACGGTTAACGGTCACCGCGGCGCAGCAGCGGCAAGAGTCAAGGGGCTTGCACTACACCACGGATTGGCCCAGTCATGCTGAACATAGCAAGCCATCTCGGCTCACACTCAAGGATTTACCCAAAGGCTAGCCGTCTGGGTAAGTTTAGCGACCGGGAGAGTGAAACAAACGGCGCACCGCCCGGTGCGCTTCGTGGGGAACACTATCAGGCTATAGCCAGACACGCTGATGACCTACCTTCAAGCCTACTAGCCACGGTGTCAGGTAATCACAGCTGACGACCAATGAGTCATCCAGCTCGCCCTCCGGCAGCAACCAGCGGCCAAGAGGCCCTTGCGCTCGAGGCAAAAGATAAAGGGTGCCACGGGGCAGACATTGAACGCTGCGCCAAAGGCACCCTCCTCCCCCCAACACCACAACAGCAGCCAACGCCCACCCCAAAGTTGCCAGGCACATCAAGGCAAGCCCCAGCAATAGGCCGCCGTTTAGCCCAACCCATAACTTAGAGCGTTCGATAGGCAGAATTATCTGTGCTTTCGGCATGCTCGACAATCATCTTCACCATACGGCGCAAAACGGGGTCGCCCGGCCATTCCCGGCGCATCAACCAGACAAACAAATCTTGGTCTTCTTCATCGATCAATTGCTGAAAAGCTTGCTGATCGCCCTCATCCAACTGGTCATAACGCTGTTCCAAAAAGGGAATTAACAGTAAATCTAGCTCCCACATACCTCGACGTGAGTGCCAATAAAGCCGCTTGCGGGCGATAGCGGCTGGGGATGTGTCGTCGCTCAACGTTAGCCTCTCTTGGAAAAAAATGGAATGAGGGGTCAGTATACCTAAGCCACAGGGTCGCGCTAGGGCCTCGCTTGGCCTATGCTGATATTGATTGTAGTACCTTGTTTTATCTAAATTGTTTTATCCCCGATTGCGCAGTATGCTGAATGAGGTGACAGAAAGGCCGTATTGATCGACCTTAAACGTCCGCAGGGAGCCAACCGATGACCAAATCTGAATTAATCGAACAAATTGCAATGCACCAGCCCGAGTTGTCGGTCAAGGAAGTTGAGACCGCCGTCCGGATTATTCTCGACGATATGACCGACGCGCTGTCCAGTGGAGGGCGAGTGGAGATTCGAGGTTTTGGGAGTTTTTCACTTCACTACCGGGAACCACGCACGGGGCGTAATCCGAAAACCGGAGACCCCGTCGAACTCGACGGTAAGCATGTCCCCCACTTCAAGCCCGGCAAAGAATTACGCGAACAGGTCGATGCCAGCCGTGCATTAGGGTATTAACATGCCAAGCTGTTTTACTCATGACTAGGCACTAAACGGGCTTTCATCGCCTATTTGGGATGACGTAGGGCAGCGACTCGTACACAATGGCACTACCGTGAAAGCTACTGACTAGGAACTTCTCATGCGTTGGATAAAAGGGCTGATTCTGGCCATCATTTTGCTGGTAGTACTGCTGGTCGGCATCTTGTTTGCTGTTAATAACCAGCAAACCATTGCGCTGAACCTTATTTGGCTGGAGCTGCCCGCCGTTTCATTGTCTGTCTGGCTATTGGCAACGTTAACGTTTGGTGTACTCGTTGGCATGCTTGCTATGCTGGGCGTATATATTCGTCTCAAAGCCAAACTGGCCCGTAGCGAGCGGCATAGCAAACAACAAAGCAAGGAACTTGATCAGCTACGCACGCGGGAGTTTAAGGAACTGGCGTAAATGCTGGACATCGCGCTGCTGGGCGTTTTATTCATTGCTATTGCGATTGGCTATGGGCTTGGCTTTCGCCAGGCATCCCGGCGATCAAGTGAACGTTCACAACCCACTCACAGTGGTCTCTCTCGGGATTACTTTGTCGGGCTCAACTATCTGCTCAATGAGCAGCCCGACGAAGCCATTAACGCCTTTATCAATGCACTCGATGTCAACAGCGATACCGTTGAGACCCACATCACGTTGGGCCGCTTGTTTCGTTCGCGGGGCGAAGCCGACAAAGCCGTCAGCGTTCACCAAAATCTGCTGGCACGCCCGGCACTCTCCGACGCGACAAACGCGAAGGTTCAATTGGAGCTCGCGCGTGATTTTGTGGCATTGGGGGTTCATGACCGAGCACAGCGACTGCTTAGAACGCTGCTCGACCAGGATCACGACAGCGAGCTTCGTTACCCTGCCAAGCGACTATTGATCGATCTACTAGAGCGGGAAAAAGACTGGCAAGCCGCCGTGGATACCGCTGCGACGTTGTTCAAGCAGCACCCCAACATCCGCCGTGCAGCCGCCCACTGGCAGTGCGAACTGGCCGAGATCGAGACCGCCAATGCCAGCCGCGCACTGGCCAAACGCCATTTAAGAAAAGCCCTACAGCTTGACCCGCAATGCGTTCGCGCCAACCTGCTGCTGGCCGGGCTTGAAATGGAAAATGGTCATTATCCGCAGGCAACTGGCTACTTGACGCGTATTCTCGATCAAGATAAGACTCATCTTCCCACCATGCTGCCAGCGTTAAAGCGCGCCTATCAGCGCAACAACGATGAAACAGGGCTTGAGACCCATCTGCGCCAGCTGATTTCTGTCGCGACCTACACCAGCTTAATCATCGAACTGGGTGAGTTGATCCATCATCGGGATGGGGTCGACGCCGCAATTGGCGTCACCGGCGAACTACTCGGCCAGGCCCCCAGCTTACGGGGGCTCAACTACCTGGTTGATCTGTATATTGAAAGCCAACGCCTGCAGGGTAGAGACGCGCCGGACACGCGGCTAGTGCTGCTCAAGCATCACACCGAAGCACTGCTCAAGGATCGCCCGCGCCACCGTTGCCAACGCTGCGGCTTTACCAGCGATGCTCTGCAATGGCAGTGCCCTACTTGCCGTTACTGGGGCACGATCAAACCGATTATCGGCGTTGAGGGCGAATAACGCCCCCCTATGCCAGCTCTTGCTCGATAGCCTTAAGCGCCTCCATCGGACTCTCTGCCTGGGTAACCGGCCGCCCGACAACCAAGTGCGTGCTTCCCGCCTGCATTGCGTCCCTGGGCGTCATGATTCGCTGCTGGTCATTGGCCGCCGCAAAGGCAGGTCGAATGCCTGGCGTCACTTTCAAGAACTCGTCACCACACAGCGACGCCAACTGAGCCGCTTCCTGAGCCGAACACACCACCCCGTGCAAACCACTCTGCCTGGCGAGCTGTGCCAGCCGCGTCACCTGGTCGCTAACCGATGACGATACGCCGATATCGACCAGATCGCTTTGCTGCATGCTGGTCAGCACTGTCACCGCGATCAGGTGAGTGGTAAGACGCTGTTGAGCCAGACGCGTTGCGGCGGCCTCCATCATTGCCCGGCCGCCGCTGGCATGCAGGTTGACCATCCACACGCCCTGCTCTGCAGCCGCTTCTACTGCGCTGGCAACCGTATTGGGAATGTCATGGAATTTGAGATCCAGAAACACGTCGAAGCCTCGCCCATGCAACGCCTCAAGGACGGCAGGACCGCTACGAGTAAATAACTCTTTACCCACTTTAAGCCGACACCGAGACGGATCCAACTGATCCGCCATACATAGCGCCGCGTCCAGCGACGGATAATCAAGTGCAATAATCAGCGGTGATTTAGTGACAGCCATACCAAGCTCCCCAGGTGTTTCGGCGCATTATATCAGTCCCTGTTGCTCGCTATGTAAGCCTTTTGCCATATATGTATAGCAAAAGGCTTACATAAAGAGTCGCTAATTTCTTACAGCATCAATCTGCAATCCAGTTAAGGTGAAAGAGCGGGGGGATTCCCCGTTAACGCTAGGACGAATACCCATCATCAAAACTGAAATCACCACAAAGGGGCGTAGGATGAAGCTATCACTGAAAGGATTATTCGCCGCATTACTCTTCAGCATCGGCATTGGGGTTGCCAGTAACGGCTTGGCCCAGGACATTGCCCCAATCAACGTCAACAGCGCTGATCCCGAATTACTCGATGAGCTGCCAGGTGTCGGCCCTAGCCGAGCCGAAGCTATTATTGAAGAGCGTGACGCAAACGGCGACTTCGAAAATGCCGATGACCTTACCCGTGTCAGTGGCATTGGGCCGGCTACGGTTGACCGGATGCGCGACCAGGTCACCTTTGAAGACTAAGATGACAATGCTGAATGCCGCCCGATCGCGCCAGCGCATCGGGCGGTTCTTCGTTTACGGTGTCATTTCCCATAGCGCCATAAAGCGGTCAACCGGCATGATCGTAAGCGAAGCATGATCCTCGCAAACCTGCATGATCTGCGCGCAGCGGTGCGCGGGAAACCGCGTTGCAAGGTTGCGCTGAAATTTTTCAAGTAACAATGGCATGCCTTCTTCGCGGCGTCGCCGATGACCAAGCGGGTACGCCACGGCGACCTTTTCAGTGGCCGTGCCATCATCAAAAAACACCTGCACGGCATTGGCAATCGAGCGCTTTTCAGGGTCTAAGTAAGCGCTTGAATAATCAGGGTCCTCTTCCACCACCATCTTTTCGCGAAGCTGATCAATCAGCGGGTGTGCGGCATGAAAGTCGTCTTCATAGTGATCTGCGGTTAATGTCCCCTGCATCAGCGGGACGGCCACCATGTACTGCAGGCAGTGATCACGGTCGGCAGGGTTGGCGAGCTGGCCGGTTTTGGAAATGATCCGAATGGCCGCTTCATGGGTTGTGATCACAATGCGCTCGATAGACGACAAGCGATCTTTAACCTGAGGATGTAACGTCACCGCCGCTTCACAGGCGGTCTGGGCGTGAAATTCAGCGGGGAAAGCCACCTTGAAGAGAATATTTTCCATCACGTAGCAGCCCAGCTCCCGCGAGGCGCACGGCACGTGAGGTCGCATCGCCTGCCGCCCAGCTTTTGCGGGAACCGGCATTGGGGGCGTGACGATAGGTGCGCAAGCTCTGACCGTCTACCCAGGCATGGGAAAGCGCCGACAGCAGCTGCTCACGGTCAGCGCCCATCAGTTTGGCGACGACCGCAGTGGAAGCCACTTTAACCAACACCACATGGTCCAGCCCCACGCGGTTGAAACTGTTTTCCAGCGCCAGCACACCCTGGATTTCATGGGCCATGACCATGGCATGCAGGACGTCCTCCATCACCAGAGGTGTAGCACCTTCGGCCACTTGCTTCTGGGAGAGATGGTCAGCAACGGCAAGAATCGCGCCCAGGTTGTCAGAAGGGTGTCCCCACTCAGCGGCCAGCCAGGTATCGTTGTAATCAAGCCAGCGCACCATCGCACCGATGTCCCAGGCCGCTTTGACAGGATCCAGCCGCAGCGATGTACCCGGCACGCGAGCACCATGCGGCACTGTCGTCCCCTCGACCAACGGGCCAAGGTGCTTGGTACACGCCGGGAAGCGCAGCGCCAGCAACCCACAGCCCAGCGTATCCATCAAGCAGTAGCGCGCTGTGGTCAGCGCCTCCTCGGAAGGGGCGCTAAAGTTGAGAACGTAGTCGGCCAGCGTTTGCAGTTCAGGGTCATAGTCAGGACGATCATTAACGTCGGCGGTATGCATATCTTACCTCCACCTACTGGTTTAACGTATCCCCCGGAACGCGCACGGTGCCGTCCATCAATACGCGTGCACTGCGGCTCATGACAGCTTTGTCTATTTGCCAGCGTCCGTCCACCAGGCTTGCCTGAGCGCCCACCCGCAAACTACCCGAGGGGTGCCCGAAGGTAACCGCATCGCGCTCACCGCCTCCCGCTGCCTCATTGACCAAGGTGCCTTCGATCGAAGCCGCCGAGGCAATCGCGACAGCGGCAGTGCCCATCATGGCGTGGTGGAGTTTACCCATGGAGAGCGCCCGCACCAGCAGGTCGACATCACACGCATCAATCGTTTTACCGCTCGATGCCGTATACCCCGCCGGTGGTGCGACAAACGCCACTTTGGGCGTGTGCTGTCGGTTGGCCGCTTCATCCAGGTGTTTGATCAGCCCCATACGCAGGGCACCGTGGGCGCGGATGGTTTCAAACATCGAAAGCGCCCTGCTATCGCCATTGATAGCCGCCTGAAGCTCGGTACCGGCATACCCGATGTCAGCGGCGTTGATAAACACCGTGGGAATACCGGCGTTAATCATGGTGGCTTTGAGCGTGCCTACCCCCGGCACCTCCAAGTCATCGACAACATTTCCGGTTGGAAAAATAGCCCCTTCACCGTCGGCCGGGTCCATAAAGGCGACCGGAATCTCTGCCGCAGGAAAGGTGACACCATCGAGCTCAAAGTCACCGGTTTCCTGTACCGCGCCGTTGGTCACCGGCACCCGCGAGACAATGGTCTTCTGGATATTGACCTGCCAGATACGCACCTCGACCACGCCGTTTTCAGGGATCCGCTCAGGATCAACGAGGCCATTGGTAATCGCAAAGGGGCCCACCGCCGCCGAAAGATTGCCGCAGTTACCGCTCCAATCGACAAACGGCTTGTCGATGGCGACCTGGCCAAACAGGTAATCCACATCGTGCTCGGGGGATTCACTTTTCGACAGAATCACCGTTTTACTGGTGCTGGAAGTGGCTGCTCCCATGCCGTCTATTTGCTTTTCGTAGGGGTCGGGGCTGCCGATCACCCGTAACAGCAGTTTGTCGCGCGCCTCGCCCGGATATCACCAGCGTGAGCGTAGCGCCCGGCTGTGGGGTGCCCTCCACGTCGTAAATTTCGGTACCGTCCAGCCCCAGCGTATGGCGCGTTGTGCCTTCCTCGAACTGCAGCGGCATAACGCCCATGCCGATCAGGTTCGTGCGGTGGATACGCTCGAACCCCTCGGCAACAATCGTCTCGACGCCGGCCAGCGCGACGCCTTTGGCTGCCCAGTCGCGGGAAGACCCCTGGCCGTAATCGGCGCCAGCAATAATGATCAGCGGCTGCTTGCGGGCCATGTAGGTTTCAATGGCCTCCCACATCCGGGAAACCTTACCTTCCGGCTCAATACGGGCAAGCGATCCTTGCACCACGTTCCCCTGGTCGTCGTGGACCATTTCATTGAACAGCTTGGGGTTTGCCAGCGTGGCACGCTGAGCGGTCAAGTGATCGCCCCGATGGGTCGCATAGGAGTTAAAGTACTCCTCCGGCAAACCCATCTTGTCCAGATATTCGCCCGCCGCGCTGTTCAACTGAATCGCGTTAGAGGGCGAGAGGTGGTCAGTGGTGATGTTGTCCGGCAGAATCGCCAGCGGACGCATCCCTTTCAAGCCACGCTCTTTGGCCATATTGCCTTCCCAGTAAGGCGGACGACGAATATAGGTACTCTGAGGGCGCCATTCATACAGCGGGCTAACCTGGGTACGCGCGCCCTTCTGAAGGTCGAACATTGGGATGTACGTATCGCGAAACTGCTCGGGTTTTACCGATGATTTCACAATCGCGTCGATCTCGCTGTCGTCTGGCCAGATATCCTTGAGCGTGACCGGATTCCCCTCTGCATCGTACCCCAGGCTATCCTTTTCGATATCAAAGCGAATGGTGCCCGCGATAGCGTAAGCCACCACCAGCGGAGGCGAAGCCAGAAATGCCTGCTGGGCGTGGGGATGTATCCGTCCGTCGAAATTACGGTTACCGGATAGCACCGCCGTGGCGTAGAGATCCCGGTCGATAATTTCCTCTTGAATTTTTGGGTCCAGCGCGCCGGACATGCCGTTACAGGTCGTGCAGGCGTAGGCCACCACGCCAAAGCCCAGGTCTTCCAGCTCGCTCATCAAGCCGGCTTCTTCCAGATACATCTTGACGGTTTTCGAGCCCGGCGCCAGCGACGACTTGACCCACGGCTTGCGCAGCAGACCTAGCCGGTTGGCGTTACGGGCGATCAGACCCGCCGCCACCATATTGCGCGGGTTCGATGTATTAGTGCAGCTGGTAATCGCCGCGATAATCACCGCGCCGTCCGGCATTCTGCCCGCCTGCTCTTCGGCGCGGGCTTTATCCAGATCAAACGCGATGCCGCGCTTGGCAAGCTCGGAGGTCGGCAGATGAGCATGGGGATTGGAAGGCCCCGCCAGGGTTCGCGTCACACTGGATAAGTCGAAGCGCAGCACCCGCTCGTATTCGGCGCTTTTCAAGCTGTCGGCCCAGAGACCGGTATGCTTGGCGTAAGCCTCGACCAGCGCCACCTGCTCGTCTTCGC
Organism: Halomonas sp.; assembly: GCA_020201095.1. GTDB lineage: Bacteria > Pseudomonadota > Gammaproteobacteria > Pseudomonadales > Halomonadaceae > Vreelandella. Next base: position 11,001 of record JAIVHM010000189.1, read on the forward strand.
GCCCAGTGAGCTTGAGGTAGTCGATGGTCTGGTTGTCGATGTAAAACATCGCCGCCGTGGCGCCATACTCCGGCGTCATGTTGGAGATCGTTGCGCGGTCGCCGACAGTCAGCGCATCGGCTCCCTCGCCGTAAAACTCCAGGTAGGCGCCGACCACGCGCTCGCTGCGCAGAAACTCGGTAATCGCCAGCACCATATCGGTACCGGTCACGCCCGGCTGGAGTTTACCGGTGAGTTCCACACCGACGATATCCGGCAGGCGCATCATTGACGCGCGGCCAAGCATCACGCTCTCCGCTTCAAGACCGCCCACCCCCACTGAAATCACGCCTAACGCATCGGTCATCGGTGTGTGGCTGTCGGTACCCACGCAGGTATCGGGAAATGCCACACCCTGCTGAACCTGCACAACGGGCGACATTTTCTCCAGATTGATCTGGTGCATGATGCCGTTGCCCGGCGGGATAACATCGACGTTCTCGAAGGCCACTTTGGTCCAGTTGATAAAATGGAAACGGTCGTCGTTGCGCCGGTCTTCCACCTGACGGTTTTTCTCGAAGGCGTCTTTTTCAAAGCCCGCGTGCTCGACCGCCAACGAGTGGTCGACAATCAACTGCGTCGGCACCACCGGGTTGACCTTTGCTGGGTCACCGCCCTTATCGGCAATGGCATCGCGCAGGCCCGCAAGATCAACCAGCGCGGTTTGGCCGAGAATGTCGTGACACACGACCCGCGCGGGGTACCAGGGGAAGTCCAGGTCGCGCTTGCGCTCGATCAGCTGTTTAAGGGCATCCGTCAGCTGCGCTGGATCACAGCGGCGTACCAGCTGCTCGGCCAGTACTCGCGAGGTAAACGGCAGCGTTGCGTAGGCGCCCGTCTGGATATCCTCCACGGCCTGATAGGTATCAAAATAATCGATGGTGGCCCCGTCGAGCGTGGCACCCGGTAGCGGTTTGCGATAGTTGGTGTTCATCGTCACTCTCACTTAATCACGGGCTTCAATGGGTACCCATTCGCTCTTCTCAGGGCCAGTATAGTCAGCGCTTGGGCGAATGATGCGGTTGTTTTCACGCTGCTCAAAGACGTGCGCGGCCCAGCCGGTAAGCCGTGACATCACGAAAATCGGCGTGAACAGCTTGGTGGGGATATCCATGAAGTGGTAAGCGCTGGCGTGGAAGAAATCCGCGTTGCAAAACAGCTTCTTCTCCCGCCACATGACCGCTTCACAACGCTCGGATACAGGGTAAAGCACGCTGTCGCCCACATCGTCGGCGAGTTTTTTCGACCAATGCTTGATGATGGCGTTACGCGGGTCGGACTCGCGGTAAATGGCGTGGCCGAAGCCCATGATTTTTTCTTTGCGCTTCAGCATGCCGAGCATTTCGCGCTCGGCTTCTTCCGGCGAGGTCCAGTTTTCGATCATCGCCATCGCCGCTTCGTTGGCACCACCGTGCAGCGGC
>JAIVHM010000031.1 GCA_020201095.1 Halomonas sp.
GGATATGTGACAATGCCTGCCGGTCGACTTCTATCAGGGTAGAGATAAAGCGCCTTGCCATGTTGCCATCCTAGGCTGAGATTCTGCATATATTATGCCTGAAAACATCTGCCTAGGCACTTAGCGTAAGTCCCATTAATCTACCGATATGAAAAGCAATCACTTCTGCCCAGTATTGATCTGGGTATCGTGGCTCAGAGCTCTTTGCGCTTTTAATAGCTTCCTTGAATAAATAGCGGTGCCCAGGCATACAGAAATCATAAGGGGCTGGGTTGGGACAGACGCGGAGCGATTTGTCACGAGCGCCTACCGGGAAAACGTCATAATCTTCATGGGCATCCCAGCCAGTGATGTCTATTACTTGATCTGGTCGCTGATGAATACTTTCGCGGTTAATCATGGTGATTTCTACCTATTTTGAAATAACAAAGTCCTCCCGTAACTTCCCCGTATTGCAGATCAACTCAGCGGGCCATGATACTTTTAACCCTAAATTAAACACATAATATACAGCCACTAAATACCCTTAGGCACGGCTATGGCGCATCGTTAAAATCGTGCACGCCGAGAGCCTCCACGCTCACGACGCAGTGGCGCGCAGCGAGTGGCATTGGTGAACATACATGGCGAACGATTATTGGCCTTCCGAGCGGCGCTTGTTTAGGATCAATAACGAACTCAATAAAAACTAGCGAGCCGCCCTCATGAAGCCAGAAACCATTGCCCTCCACCATGGCTATTCGCCCGATTCACAAAATGCCGTGGCGGTGCCGATTCATCAAACCACGTCGTTTTCCTTCGATAACGCGCAGCACGCGGCGGATCTGTTTGATCTTAAAGTGGAAGGAAACATCTACTCGCGCATTATGAACCCCACCTGCGCGGTGTTGGAGCAGCGGGTAGCCGCGCTGGAAGGCGGTATCGCCGGGCTCGCGGTGGCGTCGGGGATGGCGGCGATCACCTATGCGATCCAGACCATTGCCGAAGCGGGCGATAACATCGTCTCGATCAGCGAGCTGTATGGCGGTACCTACAATCTGTTTGCCCACACCTTGCCACGCCAAGGCATCCAGGTGCGCTTTGCCGACAAGGATGATATCGACGGCATCGAAGCGCTGATTGATGAGCGCACGAAGGCAGTTTTCTGCGAAAGTATCGGCAACCCCTCTGGGGGAGTGGTCGACCTGACAAAGCTCGCTGAAGCAGCCCATCGTCATGGGGTGCCGGTAATGGTCGATAACACCACCGCCACGCCGTTCTTGTGTCGGCCGATTGAGCACGGGGCGGATATTGTCATCCACTCCGCGACAAAGTATATCGGCGGCCACGGCACCACGGTTGGCGGTGTGATTGTAGATTCGGGCACCTTTCCCTGGGCCGAAAACGCCAACCGTTTTCCACTACTTACGGAACCTGATGTTTCTTATCACGGCGTGAGTTATACCCGTGATGTGGGCGATGCGGCCTTTATTGCCCGGGCACGTGTAGTGCCGCTGCGCAATATGGGCGCGGCGCTATCTGCCCAAGCGGCCTGGAATCTGCTTCAGGGGCTGGAAACGCTGTCACTGCGCATCGAGCGTATCTGCGCCAACGCGTTGGCTGTTGCCAAGCACCTGGAAAGCCACCCGTTGGTCACCTGGGTGCATTATGCTGGCCTGGAAAACCACCGCGATTATGCGCTGGCTAAGCGTTATATGGACGGCCACGCCTCGGGGATTCTTAGCTTTGGCATTGAAGGTGGCCAGGCCGCCGGTGAGCGCTTTTACGATGCCCTGGCGCTGATTCTACGCCTGGTCAATATCGGTGATGCTAAGAGCTGCTCTTCCATTCCAGCGTCTACTACGCACCGACAACTGAACGAGCAAGAACTAAAAGCTGCAGGCGTTACGCCAGATATGGTGCGCTTATCGATCGGTATTGAGCATATCGACGACCTGCTGGCGGATATTGATCAAGCGCTGGCGACCTCACAAGCGTGATCGCTTGATCATGTGTTAAGATCCTAGACTGCTTAAAGTCGTTATGACTAAGGTCGAAAATAGGTGGCGCCGAATGTCTGATCGGCGGCGCTGCAGGAATACAATAAAGGAGAAGTCGAGTGAAGATAGGCGCACCGAAAGAAAGTGCCCGGGGGGAGGCGCGCGTCGCGCTCACCCCTGAGAGCGCCCAACATATTCAGAAGCTGGGCCATGAGTGCCTGGTTGAAGCCGGCGCAGGCTTGGCGGCGGGCTTTAATGATGACACTTATCGCGATGCTGGCGTTTCCGTTGTTGATAGTGATGAGGCACTCTGGCGCGACGCTGAGGTAGTCATTAAAGTCCGCGAACCTTCCGATGCCGAAGTCAAACAGCTGCACGAAGGCCAAACCCTGATTACCTTCTTCTGGCCAGCGCAAAACGAGGCGCTGCTTGAAGCCTGCAAGGCGCAGGGTGCGACCGTGGTGGCGATGGACATGGTGCCGCGAATTTCCCGGGCACAGAAGATGGACGCGCTGTCGTCCATGGCCAATATCGCGGGCTACCGTGCGGTTATTGAGGCAGGTAACAACTTCGGCCGCTTCTTCACCGGGCAGGTGACCGCGGCTGGCAAGGTACCGCCCGCCAAAGTGCTGGTGGTCGGGGCTGGCGTGGCCGGTCTGGCGGCGATTGGCACGGCCACCAGCTTAGGCGCGGTTGTGCGCGCCTTCGACGTGCGCCCTGAAGTGTCTGAACAGATTGAATCGATGGGCGCCGAGTTCCTGTTCCTCGAGTTTGACGAAAGCCAGGACGGGGCCGAAAGCGGCGGCTACGCAGCGCCGTCAAGCCCCGAATTCCGTGAGAAACAGCTTGCCTGTTTCCGCGAGCAGGCGCCGGATGTGGATATTGTGATTACTACCGCGCTGATTCCCGGTAAGCCAGCGCCCAAGCTGTGGCTTGAGGACATGGTCGCTGCGATGAAACCCGGTTCGGTGATTATCGACCTGGCGGCCGAGAAAGGCGGTAACTGCGATCTCACCAAGCCCGACGAGCGGGTAGTGACTGATAACGGCGTCGTGGTGGTTGGCTACACCGATTTCCCCTCGCGCATGGCGACTCAGTCGTCGCTGCTTTACGCCACCAATATCCGTCATATGCTGACCGATCTCACCCCAGAAAAAGACGGGGTGATCAACCACAACATGGACGACGACGTGATCCGCGGCGCCACAGTGGCGCATCAGGGCGAGATCACCTTCCCACCGCCGCCGCCCAAAGTGAAAGCCATTGGCGCGGTCCAGCCCAAGAAGAAAGAAAAGGAACCGACGCCTGAGGAGAAAAAAGCCGCCGAGCACGCTGCGTTCAAGGCTCAGACCAAGCGTCAGGTGAGCTTGCTGGCGATTGGCGGTGCGCTCATGCTGCTGCTCGGCCAGGTGGCACCGGTGTCGTTTATGCAGCACTTCATTGTGTTTGTCTTGGCCTGCTTTATCGGCTTCCAGGTGATCTGGAACGTCAGCCACTCGCTGCATACGCCACTCATGGCAGTAACCAATGCGATCTCAGGCATCATTATTCTCGGCGCTATCTTGCAGATCGGCACGAGTAGCGTGATCGTCGGCATATTGGCCGCCATCTCGGTGCTGATTGCGACCATTAATATCGTGGGTGGCTTCCTGGTGACACGCCGGATGCTCGCCATGTTCCAAAAATCCTAAGCAGCGGAGAAACGATATGTTAGGTCAAGGATTCGTATCTGCTGCGGCGATCGCGGCAAGTGTTTTGTTTATCCTCTCGTTAGGGGGGTTGAGTAACCAGGAAAAAGCCAAGCGAGCGGTATGGTACGGCATCGTCGGTATGGCGGTGGCCGTGTTCTTTACCGCCTTTGGTCCTGGGATTGGTGGCTACTGGTGGCTGATCCCGATGATGATCATCGGCGCGGCCATCGGGGTGTATCTGGCCAAAAAGGTCGAGATGACCGAAATGCCCCAGTTGGTGGCCGCTTTGCACAGTTTTGTCGGCTTGGCCGCCGTGTTTGTCGCCTGGAGCGCGGACCTGGAGCGCCGTCGGGTGATGGCGGCACAGGCAGCGGATGCCTCCATGGAGCAGTTCTCTGCCTTTGCTGCACTAGTCGCCACCAAAGCCCCCGACGAACTGATGTTCCTGCAAATCGAGGTGGTGTTCGCCATCTTTATCGGCGCGGTGACCTTTACCGGCTCGGTGATTGCCTTTGGCAAGCTGGCAGGCAAAGTCGACGGTAAATCGCGCCAACTGCCGGGTGGCCACCTGCTGAATGCCGGGGCCGCCGTTGTCTCACTGCTGCTGGCGATTCTCTACCTCAACGGGGCGGGCTTCTGGACGTTGATTGTGCTCGCGGCGCTGGCGTTCTTTATCGGTTATCACCTGATCATGGGCATCGGCGGCGCCGATATGCCGGTGGTGGTCTCGATGCTCAACAGCTACTCCGGCTGGGCCGCTGCAGCCGTTGGTTTTACCCTATCCAACGACCTGCTGATTGTCACCGGTGCTCTGGTGGGCTCATCGGGCGCGATTCTGTCCTACATCATGTGCAAGGCAATGAACCGCAACTTCATCAGCGTAATTCTGGGTGGCTTTGGCGGCAGTCAGGGACCCGCCGCGGAGATTGAAGGCGAACAGGTCGCCATCGATGCGGGCGGCGTGGCCAGTGCGCTGAACGACGCCGATAGCGTGATTATCGTGCCGGGTTACGGCATGGCAGTGGCTCAGGCGCAAAGCGCGGTGAGCGACCTAGTGCGCAAGCTGCGCGCGGCCGGTAAAGAGGTGCGCTTTGGGATCCACCCCGTGGCGGGGCGCCTGCCGGGGCACATGAACGTGCTGCTAGCCGAGGCCAAGGTACCGTACGACATCGTGCTGGAAATGGACGAAATCAACGATGACTTTGCCTCCACCGACGTGGTCATCGTTATCGGCTCCAACGACATCGTCAACCCGGCCGCCGAGGAAGACCCCAACAGCCCGATCGCCGGCATGCCGGTATTGAAGGTCTGGGAAGCCAAACAGGTGTTCATCTGCAAGCGCGGCCAGGGCACCGGCTACTCGGGGATCGAGAACCCGCTGTTCTTCAAGGACAACAGCCGCATGTTCTACGGCGATGCCCGCGACAGTCTCAACTCACTGTTGCCATTGGTCGAATAGGCTTAAGCGATTCAGCTATTCACTCAGCACCCAGCCCGCGAGCCATCGCGGGCTTTTTTACTTTGAAGTCCTTCATGGCTGCAAGGGGTGACACCTGTTATGTTCACTAACCGATTCCTCAGTTAAACGTCACCGATGAGCCAACGCCCTAATCCCCGTGTGCTGCTGCGCTTGCTTGGCCTGCTGCGTCCTTACCGCCTGCGGTTAGGTCTTGCAGGTCTGGCGCTATTATTGGCGTCGGGCAGTGTGCTGATGCTGGGTAATGGACTGCGCCTGGTCATCGACCGGGGCTTCCTGGCGGCGGATAAGCAGGCGCTGGCCCAGATGCTTGGCTTGATGCTGGCCGTGGTAGCGGTGCTGGCGATGGCGTCGGCCCTGCGTTATTACCAGGTAACCTGGATTGGCGAGCGATTGGCGGCGGATCTTCGCCAGCGCGTGTTTGACCACCTGCTCAGCCTGGAGCCGAGCTTTTTCGAGAGTGCCAGCGACGGGCGTGCCGCCGGTGAGATTGCTTCGCGACTAACGGCCGATACGAGTGTGCTGCAGAGCCTGTTTGGCTCTTCGGTCTCGCTGGCGCTGCGCAATCTGGTGATGCTGGTGGGCGCGGTCGTACTAATGCTGATCACCCAGCCGTGGCTCTCGGCGGTGGTATTGGTGGGCATTCCAGCAACACTGCTGCCGATTGTTTGGTACGGCCGTCGGGTGCGGCGGCTTTCACGTACCAGCCAGGACCGCGTCGCTGAGCTTGGCCGCTATGCGGAAGAGTCGCTGAGCGGTATCCAGACCCTCCAGGCGTTCACCCACGAAGGGGAAGATAAAAAACGCTATGGAGAAAGGGTTGAGCAGGCGTTTGGCAGCGCCGTTGAGCGCACCCGGCAGCGCGCCTGGCTGACAGGTATCGCCATGCTGGTGGTGTTCACCGCGGTGGGGTTAATGCTCTGGCAGGGCGGTCAGGCGGTGTTAGACGGCACCATGAGCGCGGGCGAACTATCGGCGTTTATTTTCTATGCGGTACTTGCGGCGGGTGCCATTGCTACGCTGGCCGAAGTCGCGGGGGACGTGCAGCGCGCGGCGGGTGCTGCCGAGCGGCTGCTGGAGCTGCTCGATACCCAGCCCGTTATTCAGTCACCTGCGATGCCGCAGGCCCTGGCGAATCCTTCGCGAGGCGAGATTGCGCTAAAAAACGTCAGTTTTACTTATCCCGGTCGTGAATCACCGGCGCTTGAAGGCTTTGATCTGCGTATAAAGCCAGGCGAGCGGGTCGCCGTTGTGGGGCCTTCCGGGGCGGGCAAGAGTACGCTTTTGGCGCTGCTGCTACGCTTTTATGATCCAAACCAAGGAACCATTACGCTGGACGGTTTGGATATCCGCACCTTGGAGCTTGGCGCTTTACGCGGCACCATGGGGCTGGTCGCGCAAACGCCAGTGCTGTTCAGCGGCTCGGTGGCTGACAACCTGCGCTACGGTGATCCCAATGCAAGCCATGAACGGCAACGCACCGCCGCGCGAGACGCCAGCGCCCTCGATTTCATCGACGCGCTGCCTCAAGGTTTTGATACGCCGCTGGGCCCGGGAGGCGTGCAGCTTTCCGGCGGCCAGCGTCAGCGCCTCGCCATTGCCCGGGCGCTGCTGAAAAATCCTGCGGTGCTCTTGTTGGACGAAGCGACCAGTGCGTTGGATGCTGAGAGCGAGCGGTTGGTGCAACAGGCGTTGGACCGATTGATGGTTGGGCGTACCAGTATTGTCATTGCCCACCGGCTGGCGACGGTGATTGCCGCTGACCGTCTGCTGGTACTCGACGGTGGTCACCTGGTGGCAGCCGGCACTCACGCGGAACTGATCAATACGAGCGCCCTCTATCGTCATCTGGCCGCGTTGCAGTTTGGCGGTGATGTATTATAACTGACCACGACAAGCCGATAGCGTCACCCAAGGATCTACCTGTTCCGTGAGACGCATAGACGATGGCTAAAAACTATTAAAGCAGTGATTAAATGCAAATTGTGACTATGGCAATAATGCTTTAAAAACTTAATGTGATACATAGGATGCTTGCGGGGTTCAGTAGAGGCTAGCGAGCAACCAACGATGTTCGGCTTGGGATTTACCAAGCCCGAAAAAGCAATGAGGGGAAAGATATGAGTGGCAAATGTCCAGTAATGCACGGGGGCAACACCTCCGCTGGCACGTCCAATAAGGACTGGTGGCCGGAAGGCATCAACCTAGATATTCTGCACCAGCAAGACCGCAAAGCGGACCCGATGGACCCCAACTTTAACTATCGGGAAGAAGTTAAAAAGCTTGATTTTGATGCGCTCAAGCAGGATGTCCATGCCTTGATGACCGATAGCCAGTCATGGTGGCCGGCCGATTGGGGTCACTATGGCGGCTTGATGATTCGTCTAGCCTGGCACGCTGCAGGCACTTACCGTATTGCCGACGGTCGCGGTGGCGGCGGTACCGGTAGCCAGCGCTTTGCGCCGCTGAACTCCTGGCCCGATAACACCAGCCTTGATAAAGCTCGCCGTCTGTTGTGGCCGGTCAAGAAGAAATACGGCAACAAAATCAGCTGGGCAGACCTGTTCATCCTGTCGGGCACCGTTGCCTATGAATCCATGGGGCTGCCAGCCTATGGTTTCTCCTTTGGCCGTGCCGATATCTGGGAGCCGGAAAAAGACATCTATTGGGGCGATGAGAAAGAATGGTTGGCGCCTTCCGACGAGCGTTACGAAGATGTCGATAGTCCCGAAACCATGGAAAACCCCCTGGCAGCCGTCCAGATGGGGCTTATCTACGTTAACCCCGAAGGCGTTAACGGCCAGCCTGACCCGATTAAAACCGGTCAGCATATACGCGAAACCTTCGCCCGCATGGCGATGAACGACGAAGAAACCGCGGCGCTGACTGCCGGTGGCCATACAGTGGGCAAGTGTCACGGTAACGGTGACGCAGAAGCATTGAGCGCTGAGCCGGAAGCCTCTGACGTTGAAAACCAGGGCTTTGGTTGGGGCAACCCCAACATGGATGGCAAGGCAAGCAACGCCGTCACGTCAGGTATCGAAGGTGCATGGACCACGAACCCGACCAAGTTCGACATGGGTTACTTCGACCTGCTGTTTGGTTACGAGTGGGAGCTCAAGAAAAGCCCCGCGGGTGCCAATCAGTGGGAGCCGGTCAATATCAAGGAAGAAGATAAGCCGGTCGATGCCAGCGACCCGTCTATCCGTCATAACCCGATCATGACCGACGCGGACATGGCGATGAAGATGGACCCGACCTATCGCGCCATCTGCGAAAAATTCATGGCCGACCCGGAATACTTCAAGACGACGTTCGCCAAAGCGTGGTTCAAGTTGACCCACCGCGATCTGGGGCCGAAAGCACGCTACATTGGCCCTGAAGTACCCGACGAAGACCTGATCTGGCAGGACCCCATTCCGGCGGGTAATACCAACTACTCCGTCGAGAAGGTCAAAAAGCAGATTGCTGAAAGCGGTCTCAGCCAGAGCGACATGATCACGACTGCATGGGATAGCGCGCGGACCTATCGCGGTTCAGACATGCGCGGCGGTGCCAACGGTGCGCGTATTCGTCTTGCGCCGCAGAAAGACTGGGCAGGTAACGAGCCAGAGCGTCTAGCAAAAGTACTGGCAGTCTATGAGAAAATCTCGGCTGACTCGGGTGCCAGCATTGCCGATGTGATCGTGCTAGGCGGCAGCGTAGGCATCGAGAAAGCGGCTAAGGCGGCTGGTTATGAGGTACTTGTACCCTTTACGCCGGGTCGCGGCGACGCAACCGACGAGATGACCGATGGTGATTCCTTCGCGCCGCTTGAACCACTGGCCGACGGTTTCCGTAACTGGCAGAAGAAAGACTACGTGGTCAAGCCGGAAGAAATGCTGCTCGACCGCGCGCAGTTGATGGGCCTGACCGGGCCGGAATTAACCGTTCTGCTCGGCGGTATGCGCGTACTGGGCACCAACTTCGGGGGCACCAAGCATGGTGTTTTCACCGATCGCGAAGGCCAGTTAACCAATGACTTCTTCGTTAACCTGACCGATATGGGTAACGCCTGGAAGCCAGCAGGTAACAACGCTTACGAAATCCGTGATCGCAAAACGGATGCCGTTAAGTGGACCGCTTCGCGTGTTGATCTGGTGTTCGGCTCCAACTCGCTGCTGCGTTCCTACGCGGAAGTTTACGCCCAGGATGATAACGACGAGAAGTTTGTAAATGACTTCGTCGCCGCCTGGACGAAAGTGATG
>JAIVHM010000003.1 GCA_020201095.1 Halomonas sp.
GCCGCGGTTCATGATGAAGTCGGGCAGCGTATGGTGGGTATCCACATCTACCGGTTTCGGGTAAGCCGCTGTATGACAGAACGATTGCATGACCAAGTCGGCCTGGAAGCCCAGACATGCAAGGTCTTTCAGTTCGTCACGGGTCATGGGGCCGGTTGTGTCCTGGGAGCCCACGGTGGTCATCTTGGGTTCGCAGTACATGCCAGGCCGAACGCCGTCCATGCCGCAGGCTTTGCCGACCATTTTTTGGGCCAGTGTAAAGCCTTTACCCGTGTCATGGGGCTGCTCGGGTAGGCGGAAAACGTCTGACGGCGCAAGACCCAGCGATTCGCGGGCTTTGCCTGTCAGGCCACGACCGATGATCAGCGGAATACGCCCGCCAGCACGGACTTCGTCAAGAATCAGCTGAGTTTTAAGTTCGAAGGTCGTCAGTATTTCGTCAGTCCCGTGCTTGCAGACCTTACCTTCATAGGGATAGACGTCGATGACGTCGCCCATGGATAGCTTTTCAACATCCATTTCTACCGGCAGGGCGCCGGAGTCTTCCATGGTGTTAAAGAAGATCGGTGCAATTTTGCTGCCAAAACAGAACCCGCCCGCGCGCTTGTTGGGCACATGAGGCATGTCATCGCCAAAGAACCAAAGTACCGAGTTAGTGGCCGATTTGCGCGAAGAACCTGTACCAACGACATCGCCCACGTAAGCAACTGGGAAGCCTTTGGCTTTCACATCTTCGATCTGCTTGAGCGGGCCGGTCGTGCCAGGGGTCACGGGTTCGATACCGTCGCGCTCGTTCTTGAGCATGGCATTGGCATGTAAGGGGATATCGGGACGCGACCAAGCATCCGGTGCCGGCGATAAATCGTCGGTGTTGGTTTCCCCTGGTACTTTGAAAACGGTAAGCGTGATTTTTTCTTCAAGCGCTGGCTTGGACAGGAACCATTCGGCGTCAGCCCAGGATTGGATGACCTCTTTTGCGACGCTGTTACCTGCCTTAGCGCGTTGTTCAACGTCATGGAAGGCATCGAACATCAGCAGGGTATGCTTGAGCTGTTCACCAACTTCGCGGGCGAGCTCTTCGTTGTCGAGTAGTTCGACCAGCGACACAATGTTATAGCCACCTTGCATGGTGCCAAGCAGTTTGACGGCATGCACTTTATCGATGAGAGGCGATGTTGCTTCGCTTTTGGCGATGGCCGTTAAAAAACCAGCTTTTACGTACGCCGCTTCGTCAACACCGGGGGGAACGCGGTTGGTAATAAGATCAAGAATAAATTCTTCTTCGCCAGCCGGGGGCGTTTTCAGCAGCTCAATTAAAGCGGCAGTTTGCTCGGCATTTAGGGGCTTGGCGGGAATGCCTTCTGCAGCGCGTTCTTCGACATGTTGACGGTAAGCTTCAAGCACGATTGGGGCCCTCTCATCTACTTTTATGGTGGCGCTGGCACCTAGGCTAATGCCGTAAGATGCCATCGAACACTGATACACGCTTGACAAACAGCGTTGGTTGGATGACCTCAATACTACGTGAAACTGTCGACAATGTTAAGACAGGGTCGCTGTCATCGCGTTGTACTTTATGATGATGAGCACTTTTAAAGCGCTAAAACGCGCTAGGACCAAACGTTCTGGCATGCTTTACTGACAGAACAACACTTGCTATCGACAGAAGTTGCATAAAGTGTGATTCTCGTAACCTCGCGTTACTTTAGGGTGGAGAGATGTTCACAAGCCAGCATGATCAGGTAGCCGTGTTGGCACGTTTGAATTACCCAAGGCGTAATGGTTGTTGTACAATAATGTGATAATTATCTAGTGATGGTGTTATGTCGATACAAGTAATCCCTGACAAGTCCAGCCATTCGCTCGACGCGGACGATCTATTGCCTGACAGCTTGCATGATTTCCTGGCATGTAAGACGCCAGATGCCTGGCTGGTATGGGCTTTGGAGAATCCTGAAATCCTGCTGATTGATCACGCTCAATGTGAAAAAAAGGCGGCTTCTACAGCGATGAGCCTGCTATATCGTTATGTTGAACAACCACTGCTTTTAAGCAAGATGTCGCAGCTGGCCCGCGAAGAACTCCTCCATTTCGAGCAGGTGGTAACACTTATGGAGGGCCGTGGCGTGGCGTATCGACACTTGACGGCTTCACGTTACGCAGAGGGATTAAGACGCCATGTCCGCTCCCAAGATCCTGAGCGATTAATTGATGTACTGATTATCGGTGCGCTCATTGAGGCGCGAAGCTGTGAACGCTTTGCGTGTCTGATCCCTTATCTTGATGAGGAACTGGCAAAATTTTATCGCACTCTCGTCAAGTCAGAAGGCCGACATTTCGAAGATTATCTGTTACTTGCCCAGCAACAAACTGACGACTCGCTCGACGAGCGGATCGCGTTTTTTGTTGCATGTGAAGCTGAGTTGATTACTTCGCCGGATACGGCTTTCCGTTTTCATAGTGGCGTGCCAGCGTAAGTTGCCATTCGTCCAGACAGGATGTTTACCATGCCCGATGCTCATAAGTATGACCAACTGACTCTGTTCGGCCATTTCGCCCTGTCCCAGGGCGACGATGTGCTGACACACTTTAGCTACGATAAAGTGAAAGCGTTGCTTGTCTACTTGCTGATGCATCGTCAGCCTGTTAACCGGGCTGCGCTTGCGGAAATGCTTTGGCCAGATCAAGGCCTTTCATCTGGCCGCACCAATTTACGGCACGCGCTGCATTGTCTGCGCCAATCGTTGGGTGAAGACGCGGATCAAGTGCTCAGTGTGTCGCGCCAGACTATTGCTTTTCAACTGCCTGGCAACTGGCACGTCGACCTGCATGAGCTGCAAACCCTACTTGAAGGGCCGCGGGATCTGGCTACTCTGGATGACATACTGACTTGTTATCAGGGCGATTTGATTGAGGAATTGCAGCTCGCCAACTGCAGCGATTTTCAGCGTTGGTTGGTACAAGCACGCAACGAATGGCGCCAGCGGGTTATTCGCTTTGCTGAGCAAGTGCTGGATAATCATCAGGAAGTACCCGACGGCCTTCTGGAAATCCTGGTCAGTCGGTTTTCTGGCTATGGTCCTTTCCATGAACGGCTGGTTAAACATCTTGCCGAACAAAAGCAGATGGCGGCTGCCCATGAGCAATACAACAGCTACTTACAGTTGCTCGCTTTATCGGGTCAGCAGCCTGAGCCAAGCTTTTTGCAACTGGCTAGCTATTGGTCCGATGGCCACCATGATGCCCGCGCCATGTCGCCCCAAGGCGCTTTCTCTCGGGCGCTTGCCACCGACAGTCAGCCCTTGCGCGAGGATGAAATCGAGCTGCGCCAACTTTCGGTGATGGCGATTCGTTTACGGCTTCAGGGGGACTGGCAGGATCGTGCGGCAACGCGTAACTGCCTTGCCCTCCAGTTGGAACTTCTGCGATGGCTTGAACAGCAGTGTCATCATTTGGGGGGCTTCTGGTTGCCCGGTGCCACAGGTGGCCTGGGGCTTGCCTGTTTCGGTACCCATGGCCCTGCCCACCAGTTGGCCGAACTGGTTGCGCTTTATGAGCATTGCCGTCTGACGCTTCCCCAAGAGTCTGCCAGGCACTGGACCGGTGAGGGCGAACCACCGCAGTTTGAGTTGGCGGCAGGGCTGCACAGTGGTCGGGTCGCCTACTTGCCCGAGCGCCAGTTGGCGGATCCGCTGGGTCAGGTAACGCAGATATCGCTTGAATTGATGAGCGCGGCTGAAGGCAGTGAACTGGTCATCTCGCAAGAGTCGAGTCAGCACATGCCGCCGGCGCTTGACCTTCAACCTCGATTGGTCTCGCGGGTGATGTCGAGTGATGGTCGAGTGCGCCAGCGGGCGCTGGTGCTGGGCCAGAATGAAGGTGGGCGCGACGCGATGCCGCCCAGTCTGGTGGGGCGCGAAACGTCGTTGAGAACTTTGAGAGATGCCTTGGCACGAGCCGGGATTGGGCTTCGCCAGAGCGTTCTGGTGCGCGGGCCATCGGGCATGGGGAAATCGGCCTTGATGGTTGGTTTCCGCCAACTTGAGCTCAGCCGCGATGCCGCGATTTGCTGGCAGCCCACCACCCGTCTTTCCGTGCTTGAACCCTACGGCGTCGCGCGGACACTGTTATCGTGGTATCTGCAAGGAACGCCTGACCAGGATTCTCTTCACGCCCTGCAAGCTGATCTGGCTTTCAACACGTTGAATGATGATCAGCAATGTTTACTTGAAGAAGCCCTCGGTGTTCGCAGCGTTCAGGAGGTTTCACAGCTGACGCAGAACGGTGAGGCGATTGAGCTGGTGGTAATGCTGTTGCACCACCTGATTGAGCGTCAGGCGGAAACCCGCACGCTGGTTTTGATGGTAGATGACCTTCAATGGCTCGATGAACCGTCATTCAAAGTGTTATCAGGCCTTCAGGCGCGGTTGCCTATCAACACGGCCTTTATGTTGGTTGCTAGTCACCATGGCCGCGAATCATTGCCGGTCAAACTTCATTGGGATCAGCAAATCTCGCTGGGGCGACTGGACGCGCTGCAGTCTTCTCGTCTGTTAACGCAACTGTCGCGCCGTTACCGTATCCACTTAAGCCCCAGGCTGCGCAACCAGATCATCGAGCGCTGCGATGGTGTCCCGCTATATTTGCAGGAGATATGTCGGCGCCTGGATATGGATCGCCGGGAAGGGCGCAGTGTTCAGTTTGATGAATTGCCCAAGGGCTTGCTTGGTCTGTTGGCCAGCCGCATCGATCAGTTGGAAGCGGATCGTGAAATTGCGCATATTGCCGCGGTGTTGGGGAAACGGTTCCGGCTTGATTTCCTTAGCGAGTGCAGTGGCTATGATACGGCCCGTTTGCAGCAGGCGCTTGAGCATATGCGCCAACTCGAAATCATCGAGCCGGTGGATAACGGCTCAAGCGAACATGAGTTTCAGTTTAGCCACCAGCTGCTTCAGGAAGCGGCCTACCTTTCCTGCCCCCGCGATGTGCGCGTTTCGCTCCACCAGCAGGTGGTGAGCCTGATAGAAGAACGCTTCCCGATGTGGATCAGCCGCCACCCTGGCGATTTTGCCACGCACCTCCGGCGAAGCGGCCACTACGCTCGCGGTGAGCGTTATTTTGAGCTTGCTGCCCGGGAAGCACTGAAAGTAAGTGCCAATCGAACCGCGTTGCGCATGGCGGATTTTGGACTGGCCAGCCTGCGCCATGTGGAGCATGAGGTTGAGCGCGAGGTGAGTCTGTTAACGGTGCGTGGACAGGCCGCTTTTGCGCTTGAAGGTCATGGTTCGCCCACCGCCCACGAAAGCTTTGTGCGTGCGCGCGAATTGTTGCGCCACTCGGGCGCGGATGCGCTGGAAGATCCCGAAGATCTGGAACAAATCTTTCTGGTCAAGTGGGGGTTGTGGGTAGGGCGCAGCCAGCGTTACGCTCACGCCGATGCCTTTGCGCTGGCGTCCACCCTTGCTGACATAGCCGCCCGGCTTGATGACCCCCGCTATCAGCGGCTGGCTGACTATGCGCGTGCGCATTGCGAATACTGGGCGGGGCGTGTCCAGCAGGCCCATGATCATCTTAATGAAATCGATCCACTCAACTCGCCAATGATGATTGAGTGGCTGCCTTTCTCTGACCATCCGCAGGTGACGGCGGCGTGTTTCCAAGGCTGGGCGCTGTGCCTATGCGGCGATTACCAGCGTGCTGAACGACAAGTTTCCGCGGCCATACGCCTGGCCGAAAAGCTGGGCCACCCCGGTACGCTTGCCATGGCGCTGTTGTTTGCCGCCTCGCTCTATCGTCAGCTTGGCCATGTGCATCTAGCGGCGCGTCATGCTGAAAAGGCAGCGGCAATGACCGCAACACCGGATTTACAGCTATGGCAAATAACTGCCCAGGGGATTCTGGGCTGGCAGCGTGCGTTGGCAGGCGATCACGGCGGGTTGACCCAGCTGCGCGATAGCCTTGATCAAATGGCGGAGCTTAATGGGCGTGATCGCTTCAAGCGCCCTGTCCTTTGGTATTCGGATGCCTGTATTGCCTTGGGAGAGTTGAGTGCCGCTGAAGATTACCTGGATCAGTGCTTGGTGATTGCCAAGGAGAGATCTACGCTCTTTTTACCAGAACTTGCCACTCAGCTTGCCCGGGTGCGTATCATGCTCGACCATCCTGCCAATGAAGTTCGCGCCCTGGCCGAGATGGCAATTACCCAGGCGCGTGAGCATGGTAATCGTCATCAGGAGCTGGCTGCGCTGGAGTTATGGTTGACTCGGATTGCGCCGAATGACGAATCGGCTCGCGATGCTTTCCTGCGTCTGTTAAGCGACGTCAGCCATAGTGACGCGCCGGTCCTGGTCCGTTGGGTAAGTCTGGTAGATCATCGCTTGGCGTATCCTGAGCGCTTGGAGAGCTAGGTGTTATCTTCCAGCCATGTCAGGGTGACAAGCGCTTCTTCACGCTGCCGTCCGCAGACGGCAGCGTCGAATTGAAACTGTTCGCACACGGCAGGGCGGCGAGAATCACCAAACAAGCGGCACAAGTTCTGTTCGTCTAATTGCGCGCAACGCACGCCTGCCGGTTTGCCTTCGGGCATGCCGGGGATGGCAGAACTGATTGATGGAGCAATGCAGCACGCCCCACAGCCTGCCCGGCACTCATCACTCATGGGCTTGCCTTGGCTATCGCGCCTTTATTAAATCCCTCAAACGCATGAACCGTGGTGATTTCAAAGCTCTGGGCGGCGAGTTGCTCGGCTAACCAATGGGCTATGTTCTCCACCGTTGTCGGGGTTGTCAAAACAGCACAGCGCTCATCGGGTAGCGAGAGGCTAAAGGTTCCCTGATCTGCTTGATAGCAGCATGTAAGTGTCTGCTCATTGCGCTCGATAATGTCATTTGCTTCTACCAGGTAGCGGTTATCAAGCCAGGCTGCCCATTGCTGTTCAAGCGCATGCTGGCGCGACCCTTGTTGCCAGATATGCAGGCGGGAGCGATGGCCATGGGCAATTCGCTGGCAGTTGCCCTTATGCAATTTCAGGCCATGACTGTACCCGTAGGCTGGGCCTTCAATGGCTTCATCGCTGAGGGTTAATTGAACCCGTGTGACGTTTTCCGGCCGCTGCTTTGTGAGCATCTGACTCAAGCTTTCGGCGACGGCGTCGCGTTCAATAGCGGCAACGGGCAGCAAGGTGAAAGCCTGTTTTGGCCCTTTTACTTCCATGATATAGGGTGTTGTGGTGCGCACGCACAAGCCTTCCTCGCAGGTGCTGACCGTTATTCCAGGGGCCTCAATAGGCACCAGGAGCGTGTGGTCCAGGCCGCTATCGAGGTGATGCTTGATCCATGGTTTGACCTCGCCAAAATCCAGCAGCATGCCGTCTTTTCCAAGCTCGCCTTCAAGCACCGCGTCAACTTGCCAGCTAACGCCCTTGAGGCCTTCTTTGGGGCACCACAGCGACGCGTCGATATGGGTCAGTTGATTAACAAATAAAGACATCAGTCAAAGCCTGCGATTTTGTGCGTCTGCAGCGATAAACGCCACTGTGGGTGGGCTAAACAATAAGCGGTGGTGCGGGCCACAGTGTCGTCGTTACCGTTAACGGGGGAAAGATCCATCGGCTGAAGGAAAAAGTGGCGAAAGCCGAGCTGGGCAAATGCTTCGGGCGGCGCCTCAGCCTGGGGGTAGACTAATTTTAATTCGTCGCCCTGATCAATCACCAATGGGTTCTTGCCTTTAGGGCTCACGCACAGCCAGTCAATTCCAGCGGGTGGCGTGAGCGTACCATTGGTTTCAACTGCGACTTCAAAACCCACGCTGTGAAGCGTGGCGATCAGTGCCGGGTCGAGCTGCAGCAGCGGCTCGCCACCGGTGAACACCACGTAAGGAATGGCGTTACCTGCGTCGCTTGGCCACAGTGCGCTGATGTGCTCGGCAAGGGCGGAGGGCGTTGTGAAACGGCCGCCACCCTGACCATCAGTGCCGATAAAGTCGGTGTCACAGAAGGTACATCGGGCCGTTGCCCGGTCCTGCTCGCGGCCACTCCATAGGTTGCAGCCACTGAAACGACAGAAGACGCTGGCTCGGCCCGCCTGGGCGCCTTCGCCCTGCAGCGTGTAGAAGGCTTCTTTGACCTGATACATCAGAGTGCCTCCGGGTGTGAGGCATAGGGCTGTGGGGCATAGGGGAGCGGGTCGGTCACGCCATTTGCTGCAAACGCCGCTAATCGTTCGCGACAGCTTCCGCAGCGCCCACAGGCCAGTTCGCCTCCTTCATAGCAGGTCCAGGTGTATCGGTAGTCAAGCCCCATTGCCAGGCCTTGCTGAAGAATGTCGGCTTTGCTGGCATGCAGGTAGGGAGCATGGACTTTCACGGGGGAGAAATTGGCAATTCGTGCGACCTGGTCCATAGCTTCCACAAACGCCGGACGACAGTCGGGGTAGAGGACGTGATCACCGCCATGGGCACCGTAGTCAACCCGCTCTGCGCCGATATTGACGGCGTTCGCAATGGCTAAAGACAGCAATATCATATTGCGGTTTGGGACCACGGTTGCCGCCATGTTGTCGCCATCGTAGTCACCCTTCGGCATTACATGGTCAGTGTTGGTCAATGCCGAGTTATCGATTAGCGAATGAATCGCCCGGATATCCACGACCTGGTGGGGAACACCCAAGTGTTGACATACCTGGCGGGCGGCATCGAGTTCACGGGCGTGGCGCTGACCGTAATGAAACGACAGCGCATGAACATGATAACCTTCATTTAGTGCCCGGTGGAGCAGGGTAAAAGAATCCATGCCGCCGGAATAGATCACCACGGCGGTGGCTCCATGCGGAGTTTGGGACGTTGACATGATAAGCACTCTTATGCCGGAGAATTTATTGATCGTAGCGTGATAAAAGCCGCTACTGCGTTCCGGGGTCCGGTCCGGAAGGTCGCAAGTGTACGCAATTGACGTGTTTCTGGCTAGCGCAAGCATGCCCACAACATCGGCCGAAAGTGCTAGGCTAGGGTCTCCATTCAAGGGGTTTTTTATGGCCACTATTGAACACATCGCTATCGTCAAGGCAGCGCCGGAACGGGTGTTCGCGCTGTTAAGGCGCGTCGAGGACTTTGCCGATTATTCCGACCTTATCAGTGCCATTGAACCGCTAGGCGGCGAACGCTATCGGTGGCATGTTCGTGCTCTTAGCATGGACTGGACATTCGATGTTGTTATTACCGAGGTCAAAGCGCCGGATGTGCTTGCCTGGGAATCGGTTAATGGAGTGAAAAATCAGGGGCGTTATCGTCTCCGCGAGGTGCCGGAAGGCACAGAAGTGGCGCTGACGCTGAGCTATGAAATAGGTAACCGGTTTATGGCAAAAGCCGTAAACAAGGCCGCAACGCCGCTGGTGGGCAAAGTGAGTCGGCAAATTCTCGATCGAGTGGAGGCGCGGTTGCAGGGATGAGCGGTTCAGGATTTAAGTGGCATCAATGTCGGGCGCCTGGAGGCGCCCGGCATTGACCCGGCAGGTTTAGGCTGACTTGTGCATGGATGCATCAAGATGGTCGACGACTTCTGCCCAATCAGCGTCCTCTTCAATGGCTTCCTTGAGGAACTCTGCTTGTCCCTCATTCCAGCAGGGTGCCTCGGCCAGTGGCATTACCTCGGGAAGAGGCGCGTGGCGTTGAATAAAGCGCTCAATCGATGCCGCATCAGACGCAAGGCCCAACTGTTCGAACAGCTCGCTAAAATAATGAACCGGCTTTTCCATAAACGTTGTTCCTGTTAATTCGCTGGGTGTGCTTTCACTTTAGCGCTAAACGGCGTGATTGCCAGATGCAGATTTAACGCTTGCCGGTTAACGTTCGCCGACCAGAGGGCTCAGGAAGCGATGCCGCCGATCTTCATCCGTGATTGGCTGGGCGAGTAAATGCACGAGTTTGCCAAAGGCCGCTTCAGGCGTCATGCCGTCGCCGGATAGCACACCTGCGTCGAGCAGACCTTTACCGGCGGCATACGCTCCTAGGTGAACACTGCCTTGAGGACACTGGCTGATGGCGACCAGCATTTTGCCCTCGCCGCTGGCCTTGGCCAGAACGGCTAAAAGCGACGGGTCATCAGGTAGATTGCCCGCCCCCCAGAGCTGAAGGATGCCACCCTTAACGCGCGGGTCGTCCAACCAGGCCGCCAGCTGCCAGGCAGTGATGCCTGGCCAGAGTACCAATCGAACAATGGCGCCATCGCTCACCGTCGTGTAATCGGGGAGCTCAAACCGAGGTGCGCCACGCTGCTGATCAACCAAACCACGACCGCGATAGTGGACAATATCGTCTCCCATCCGCTCGCCGAGTAGCGGATAGTTGGGACTGGTAAAGGCATCCATAGCCTCGCTGTGCAGCTTGGTCGCACGAACACCGCGCAGTAACTTGCCGTGAAAGTAAATCGCCGCCTCTTTGACGTGAGGCTGATCGGCAAAGCGTAGCGCCCCATAGAGATTGTCGAGGGCATCGCTGCCGGGCGTCTCAAGGGGCTGCATGGCGCCAGTGAGAATCACCGGCCGGTCAAGCCCTTGCAATTGATAGGCGAGGCTGGCCGCTGTCCAACTGAGTGTATCGGTGCCGTGAATGATCACGAAACCCTGATAGTCCTTGAGACGTTCGGCGATGTCACCTGCAAGCTGTGCCCAGTTGTTAGGTGTGGCAGAACTCGAGTCGATCAATTGCGGATAACTTAACACCTCAAAGCTTGGCAAGGCCTGCTGCTGAGGGAGGGGCAATTGGCGAAACGCTTTGGCAAGCCTGGCTTCAATGTTGCCAGAGGGGGTCAACCCATGGTCGCCTGGGCGCATGCCGAGGGTACCGCCGGTGTAAATGATCAGCAGGCGCGGATGGGCCATCACGGTGTCTCCTTATTGAAGCGGTCATCTTGTTCGCTATTGTGCACGACAAGCTGTCCTGAGCTATCGTCGAGGCAACGTTGGCGTCCGGCAAGTAGTGCAAAGCCGCTGCACACTATCAGCAGGGCAATCAGTAACCAGGCGATTTGTGCGCCACTGGCACCGTGTTGCAGCAATAGACCGACCCCGAAGGGGCCAATCGCGGCAATGGTATAGCCGCCGCCTTGTACCAGCCCAGAAAGTTGACCCGACAGCCGGGCATTTGCCGTTCGCAATACCAGTAGGCTGAGCGCTAGGCTGAAACTTCCCCCCTGGCCCAAACCGAGCAGTACGGCGCCAGGCCATTGCCACCACAATGGAGCAATCAGCAACATCGATAGCCCACAGGCGGTGCACAACAAGACGCATAAGAGTGCCGGACGCTGATCACGCCCCAAACGAGCCAGCCACGGGGCACTGAGCGCTGAGGCAAGCTGGCAAAGAATGGAAATAGCCATTGTCCATCCCGCCGAGGCTTCGTCATACCCGCGATACACTAACAGTGTAGGCAGCCATCCAAAGACGATATAGGCCATTGATGACTGAATGCCCATAAAGAGCATGACGTACCAGGTAAGCGGTTGACCAAGCAGTCTGAGTGCACCGGTTTGCGGGAGTGATGCAAGTGAGGAGGAGGTTGGCGTCCTGGGCATATAAATGACCCATAAAACCAGCGCTGCCAGGGCGAGTAGCGCCCAGCTCATCAAACTGGCTTGCCAGCTACCAAGGTAGCGGGTTAATGGCACGCTTAACCCTGCACCGAGTGCACCGCCCAGGCACAGAGCCATAGTATAAAGGCCGGTGAGCAGGTCGGCGCTTTGGGGCAACTGGCGTTTGACCAGCGCCGGAAGCAGAGTCCCCGCCAGCCCGATGGCCGCGCCAGAAAGCGCTGACCCAAGGAAAAGAACGCCAGGAAAGGGCAAACCACGTATTATCAGGCCCGTCATGAGCAAGAGCAGGGCAGCGCTCAAGGCACGCTCGCTTCCGATACGTTGAGCAAGGATGGGAGCAAGCGGTGCAGCAAGCCCTAAAAAAAGCACGGGTAGCGTAGTCAGGACACCCGCTGAAGCCGCCGATAGCCCAGCAGCTTCCTGCAACCGGTTGAGTAATGGCGCGACCGATGACATCGCAGGGCGAAGGTTAAGCCCTACGATGACCATTAGTGCAATAAATACGGAGTGGCGTGCCCTCATAAATACTTCTTTTAGAAATACGTCTTATTTTAGATAGGGGCGTAAGTCTCCGCGCACGGCATCCAACAGTGTGATGAAGTGATAATCGTCGGGCGCATCCAGGCAATCAACCCGTACGCTGGTGCGCATCCCTTTATCCACCTTAACCTGATCAAAAATTTCCAGGGTCAGCTTACGAGCCGGTTTATCGCCGGGTGCCAGGGTGCCATCTTCAAGCGTAAAGGTTTCGACAAGCGTGACTCTTACGCGAGTGCTGTTTCCTTCGCTGAGTACTCGGCGAACAAACAGCCAGCCTTCGCAGGGAAGCGCGTTCTGGTCATCTCGCTTGCGTAAAAACAGGGTGCGGTAGCAGGCGCCTTCCTTTGAGGCTTTTTCCGCCATACTGCGATATGCCTGAACCACTTGCGTTGACGAGGCCCGTGCATCCTCTAGGCGCTGCACAACACCAAAATGCTCTCTGTTTAATTGGTCTTGCCGCTGGAACGTTTGCCACTGACGGTATTGCTCAATGAGTTGGGAAGACGCCATGATCACTCCATGAAAACAGGTACTTAATTAATAGCCTAGCATCGCATAGTCAGATAAGCCGAACTAGCGGCGAGCACGGCGCTTGGGCGCTGCATCACGGTTGCTATGCTGGCTGGGCTTGCGTTGACTGCGTGCATTGTTCGGTTGCCGACGGCCATTTTCGATAGGCTGAGGGGTAGCATTCGGGTCGGGTTCAAAACCTGGCTCGATGTGTTTGGTCAGCGTCTGTTTGATAAGCCGTTCAATACCACGCAAAAGAGCATGTTCGTCGACACAAACCAGTGAAATCGCCTCACCATCACTGCCTGCTCGGCCAGTCCGCCCGATACGGTGCACATAATCTTCTGCAACGTTGGGTAGTTCAAAGTTGACCACATGGGGCAGCTCGTTGATATCCAGCCCGCGAGCGGCGATATCGGTGGCAACCAATACTTGCAGATCGCCGCTTTTAAACGCTCCGAGTGCACGCGTACGAGCACCCTGGCTCTTATTGCCATGGATAGCCATGGCGGGAATATCCTGTTTGGATAACTGTTCTGCTAGGCGGTTGGCGCCATGCTTGGTACGTGTGAAAACCAGCACTTGGTACCACTGGTGTTGCTTGATGAGGTGTGCCAGCAGCTCGCGCTTTTTCTCCCGATCTACGCGGTAGACCGACTGGGCGATCTTGTCTGCCGTGGTATTACGCGGAGCGACGTCGATAAACGCAGGGTCGTTCAAAAACTGTTGCGCCAGGGTTTGAATCTCGTTTGAGAAAGTGGCGGAAAACAGCAGGTTCTGACGCTTGCTAGGGACCAGTTTCAAAAGGCGTTTAATGTCGTGGATAAAGCCCATGTCGAGCATGCGGTCGGCTTCATCCAGAACGACAATCTCAACGCTTGATAGATCAACGTGCCCCTGCTGTTGCAAGTCGAGCAAACGCCCCGGGGTTGCCACCAGAACATCAAGGCCGCGTTTCAATGCGTCGACCTGGGGCTGCTGGCCCACGCCGCCAAAAATAATATGCGAACGCAGGGAGAGATGTTGTCCGTAAGTGGTAACGCTCTCGCCCACCTGGGCGGCGAGTTCCCGCGTTGGCGTTAATACCAGCGCGCGCACCTGGCGCTTGGTGGCGGGTTTGCCTGCCGATAAACGCTGCAGCATTGGAAGTGTGAAACCCGCGGTCTTACCCGTTCCGGTCTGAGCGCTGGCAAGCAAATCACGTCCCTGCAACACCACGGGAATTGCTTGACGTTGAATAGGTGTTGGTTCGCTGTACCCTTGGTCGGTGACGGCGCGAAGCAGATCGGCGTCGAGGCCGAGATCAGAAAAGTTCATGGGTTCTCCCAGCGGCTATTCACGCATGCGTTTGGCATCGTTAAACAGCGCACTGTTAAATGAATGGAATTGAAGAGCGCGCCGCACGATGCGAGCGCTGATAACCGTAATGAATTGAAGATAACAATGGCCAGCCACTTTTGGAGTGACGATTGACGCCTTTCTATTGACATACAAGAAGACGACTTCGTGGCCGGTAACAGGATTCACTCACAACGAAAAATCAATTAAGCGATCACTATAACATGTCATAGACGTTCAGTCTGGTGTCTTGGCTTGATGGGCACTGTGTAGTGACGTGATACGAGCAAGTGAGGCGGGTTGCAGGTCCAACGTTTCAAGCGACTGAACGGGGATGGCGAATAGCTGTTCGGGGGTGAAAATACCACGCTCAAACAGTTCCCTGGTCGTGGCGGGACCAATGCCATCCAGAGCCATCAAACGGTTACCGAACAGTGCAGCCCGCTCGGCGTTATCGAGTGACGTCTTAGTGCCATTGGGTAGCTGGCGATAATACGCATCGGCCGCGGCAGCAATAAACTGTTCTGTGCGCGCCAACGCGGCCAGGGTAGCGCCAGAGGGGGCGTCAGCGGTCAGCGTTTGGCGCACGCTTATATAATGTGTCATGGCGCTAATCAGCAACACTTCACTGGCAGGCTCCTGGATGAGCTGTTCAGCTGTTTGATTGAGCCTATGAACTGCTTCAAGGGCACTGTCTGCGTACTGGGCTGTGTCCGTCATTGCCGTGCAACTCCGTTTGTTGATGGCTTAATCATTGGATCGAACCTCCTTTATCGCCTGGGCAATCTGCTTGCTGACGGTGTCCCAGCTCTTACCCAAGGCACGTACGAGAGCGGGGTAGCCGTCTTCTTCTAGCGGTGTATCAGCCACAAAGGTTTTCATTGCCAATACATCGCCCTGCTGATTGAGCAGTTGCCACTGACCGCTTGCGATGGCGCGGCCAT
Organism: Halomonas sp.; assembly: GCA_020201095.1. GTDB lineage: Bacteria > Pseudomonadota > Gammaproteobacteria > Pseudomonadales > Halomonadaceae > Vreelandella. The sequence goes on from JAIVHM010000003.1 coordinate 14,917, forward strand.
CCTGGCGCCCCTGAAACTGGTCTACCTCCAAGCGTAGCGTGATCGCCTGCTCGTCGCTAGCAGCGTCGCGCACCACCCGCCAAGTAGGCAGCTCATTTGAAAGCCTTGCTCGCAGCCCGCGCTCAAGTTGACGGCCTATTGCTTCTGCCCACTGATGGCCGTTGGCTTCTCGCAAGGTAATGTCGTCGGTTTGCATGACAATACCCTCAACATCCAGATAGTGCGGCAGGCGAGGCGAGGTCACTTGAAGCGTGCCTTCGGGTGTACTGGGCGGGCTTGCCAGCTGGGCACCAGGCAATACGTAGCGGTTGGCCGTTGTCGATTGGCTGGCGCAGGCACTCAGTAGCAACGGCACCAGGAACATCACCCCCAGTTTTACGAATAAATGTCGCATTGTGTGTCCTTACTCGCGGGGTGCGCGAGGTATCGGGTCTTCGGTTTCGACACTATCGAACAGTAGTGCGCGTGGGTTATCGCTTAATGTGCGAGTCAGCGGCTGGACATCGCGAATGACACGATCCAGTCGTTCGACCGTTGACGTCAGTTCCTGGTAGGCGGCCGATTCAGGAGACAGGCCTTCCAGCGTGTTCTGCAGCTCTTCAAGCGTGCTGTTAACGTTGCCGCCCAGAGATTGGGTTTCAGGATCGTTAAGTAGCTGATTTAAGGATTCGCTAACGCCGCGAACTTCCTCAAGCACGGATTCTGACGCCTGTAAATTTTGATCAAGCCCCGTTAGTAGCGGCTCAATCTCAAGACCATTCAGTTTTTCCAATAAATCGGTTACCTGCGCCTGGATTTGTGCAAAACCGCCTGACGTCGTGGGGAATACCGTATGCCCTGAGAAAGTCTCCGGCACGTATTGGGCGGCCATTTCCTCGCGGAAGTTTAAGTCCACAAACATCGCCCCCGTGAGAAGGTTGCCGCTTTTGAGGGAAGCGCGTAGTCCCAGTGTGAACATTCGTTTGAAGCGAGCATCCCACTCGTCCAGATCAACGTCGGAATTCTCGATGCCTAGCCGCTGGGGTTCGATGCGGATCAACAACGGGATGGCAAATTGTTCCCGTGAATCCGGCTGAGGTGCCGTGAAATTCCACGGTACGGCGGCAACGGTGCCAAGCCGAACGCCGCGAAACTCGACAGGCGCTCCCTTGGAAAGCCCGCGAACGGTATCGTCGACTAGCAGAACGTATTCTAGATAGCGGTTAAAGGTGCCCTGGCGGGCGCTGTCTTCATCGGTGTAAAGCTCGAAACGAGTATTGTTATCGACAGCTTCTCCCATTGGTAGGTCTTCGGGAACCCCAAAGGTGACGCCACCGCCCAGCAAAGTTTCAATTGAATCAACGTTGACACGAACCCCATCTGCGTCCAAGCGAAAATCAATGCCGCTGGCGCTCCAGAAGCGGGTGCTTTCGGTGACGAGTTCGTCGTACGGCTCTTCGATAAACACTTGATGATGCATGGTGCGTGATTCAGCATCAAAGCGTGTTTCTTCTATACGACCGACAGTGAAACCTTGATAGGAAACCGGGTCGCCGACCCGCAATGAATTCCCCAATTGGCTAACCAGGCTGATTTGCAAGCCAGCGACGCCAGCTGGGGCGACAGGTGGCGTCTCTCTGACTTCGAATTCGCGGCGCGGCTGGGATGAAGTGCCCGGCTCCAGTTGAATATAGGCGCCTGACAGCACGGTACCCAGTCCACTGATTCCTTCACGGCCGATTCGCGGTTTGACGACCCAAAAACGGCTATCGTCGCGCAGCACGTCTTCTGCTTCGGGTTGGATGCGGGCGCGTAAAACGGCTTGGGAAAGATCATCGGATAGCTGAACGCTCTGCACGCGGCCAATTTCGACATTGCGACTGCGTATCAATGTATTGCCGGCTTCGATCCCTTCGGCATTTGGCATGGTCAAGGTGATAACCGTGCCTCTGGTTGAGTAGTTGTCGTATACCAGCCATAAACCAATGACCAACGCAACAATGGGTACAATCCAGATGGGCGAGAGCCGCGTCTGGGGACTGGGCTTGGCACGATGCATCGCCGTATCGCCCTTCGGTTCATTGGAGGGTGTGTCGTTTTCGCTAGCCATTGGTAACTTCCTTACGGGCGGTGCTTTGTCTTGAAGATTTTGTAACCGGGGTGTCCCAGAGCAAGCGTGGGTCAAAGGTCATGGCGGCCAGCATGGTAAGTACCACCACTGCTCCAAAGGCGAGTGCCGCTGGCCCTGGGTTGATCGTCATTAATGAATCGGCGCGTATAAGCGCCACAAGGATAGCGACAACAAACACGTCAACCATCGACCATCGGCCGATAAACTCGGTGATTCGGTAAAGTGTTGTCCGCGTTTGCGCATTGAGAACGTGGCTACGGTTCGCCACGCTACACAGCCAGGCCAGTGCGCATAGTTTTCCAACGGGAACGATGATGCTGGCAACAAAAATAACGCCCGCTATTGGCCAGGAGCCACCCTGAATCAATTCGACAATACCGCCTACAATCGTCGAGGGAGAGCTATTGCCTAGGCTGGTCGTCGTCATGATGGGGAATACATTCGCTGGAATGTACATGACTGTAGCAGCAGCGAGTAATGCCCAGGTGCGTTGAACACTATGCGGTACGCGAGGATGTAGCCGTTCATAACATCGCACGCAATGATGCTTGCCGTGTGGCACTGACCGATTGATCAGCCCGCAGGTGGGGCAACTGGTTAGCTGCTGGGCGGCGGCGGACATACCGGTTTGAGTACCCTCCGGTGCCGGTGGCTCGCCTTCCAGGGCAAACCACATCCAGTCGGCATCAATCGATTGCACCGTCATCAGCAATAAAATGGCAAAAGCGCAAAATGCCCAAAACGATAGGCCAAGCTCAATATCAGCGAGTCCTGCGACCTTGATCAGGCTAACCAAGGCTCCCACGATAAACACATCAGCCATCATCCAGGGCGTTAAATGGCTCAATGAGCGAGCGGTCGAGCGGCTATAAGGCAGCGGGTCGTTCCGCAATAATCCGTATTGAAGCCAGATGGTACCTATCAAATACACGGCAGGTAACACCACGATGGTCATGATGACGCCGATAGCCACGACCGGTTGATGGAAGGCAATCAGCGTGGTCGCTGTCTCAGAAAGCTCGATTCGGTTGCTCACCCCGCTATAGCTGAAGCTGACAAACGGGTAGGAGACGGCCAATAAAAGTGCAATAAACGACGCTATCGCCAGTGCCATGCTGCGCTGGACAGGATAGCGATTACGTTTGACCAGAACATGCGAGCAGCGGGGGCAGCAGGCCTTTTCTCCGGACTTGAGGGGCGGCAGTGCCGATACCCAATCACATTCATGACAGGCACGCAGGCGCTTCCGCTGGGTACGGTTTTCGGGCGGCTGTTGGTCAACTAGCGGTGCATCGACCGTTAAAGTAGGCCGTTTGGGTAACCAGTGCTGTGACAAATAATGATCTCGCTAATATGAGAAAGCAAAGCAATACGCTGTCGGTTATAAGTCTGTCAAATATTGGGTAAAATTTATTCGATTATGAACCGATGCTCGTTGACCTTGAACGATGAATGAATAATGATCGCCACGCTCATTTGCCGTGTGTTAGGCCATGGTTGGCGATTTAATATCCGTAAAACAGCATTTTTTTAAAATGCCATCAAAGGGAAACTTATGTTACTTGCTCTTATCGCCGTTGTCGTTGGCTTGATATTGCTTATCTGGAGCGCTGAAAAATTTATTGATGGCGCCGCGGCAACATCTCAATGGCTTGGGCTGTCGCCTTTGTTGATTGGTATTTTGGTTATTGGTTTTGGCACCTCGGCTCCCGAAATGATGGTGTCTGTGTTGGCGGCGATGCAAGGTAATCCTGGGTTGGCAGTGGGTAATGCCTATGGCTCCAACATTGCCAACATTGGTCTGGTGCTGGGTTTTGTTGCTCTATTGGCACCATTGGCGGTGCACTCAAGCGTCATTCGTAAAGAGATACCGTTGTTACTGGTGGTGATGCTAGTGACCGGGCTGATGTTGTTGGATGGTTGGGTAGCCCGGTGGGAGGCAGTCTGCTTATTGCTGGCGCTGGTGATCTTTATCGTTGTTAGCGTCGTGCGTTCAAAAGGCCAGAAAGACGATGCACTTATCTCGGAAGTGGCAGAAACGCTGGATAGCAAACCCATGTCGCGCGGCAAAGCCATCATGTGGACTCTGGTTGGTCTAGTGCTATTGGTTGCCAGTTCGCGCCTTTTGGTATGGGGGGCTGTCGAAATCGCCGTCGCGTTTGGCGTCAGTGATCTGATCATTGGTTTAACCGTTGTGGCGATTGGTACTTCCTTGCCCGAGTTGGCATCGTCGATTACCGCACTGCGGCGTAATGAACACGATATGGTGCTCGGCAATGTCGTGGGCTCGAACTTATTCAACAGCCTTGCCGTGGTTGGGCTGGCAGGCGTTATTGCACCGATCGAAACCGGCCAGGAGGTTCTTCAGCGTGACTGGGTTGTCATGTTGGTGATGACGGTGCTGATGATGCTGTTTGCGTTTTCCTGGAAGGGGCGTCCGCGGCGTATCAACCGCTTTGAGGGCGGTGGTTTATTAGCGCTTTTTATTGCCTATACAGGCTATCTAGTGAGTGTGGTCGTGTTGGCCTAAGTCGTTGGTCGTAATCGTCTGGGACTTAAAAATTGACCTGCGTCAACGCGACACGGTGAAAAGCAAAAACGCATGCTGCATTCATTCCTTCTAAGCTGTAAAATTAAGGTGTTGTTGATCGAATAAGCTTAGCGACTATAAGAAAAAAAGTGTGATCCTTATCGGCTCACCTAAGCTTGTTTTAAGCCTTTGAAAAAAGGTTCTATCAGGCCTTAGGAGGGAGTTATGGAACTTGATCCGCTATTGCTATCGAGACTCCAATTCGCATTTGTTGTGTGTTTTCACGCCATCTTTCCTGTCTTCACGATCGGTCTGGCATCCTATATTGCGGTTCTGCACGGGATATTCTACAAAACGGAAAACGAGGCCTGGGATCGCCTGGCGCAGTTCTGGACCAAGATGTTTGCCGTTGTGTTTGGCATGGGGGTGGTAACAGGCATCGTGATGTCGTTTCAGTTCGGTACGAACTGGAGCAACTTCTCATTTGCCACGTCAAACTTCCTCGGGCCTGTACTCAGTTACGAAGTGGTCACTGCTTTCTTCCTTGAAGCGGCATTTCTGGGTGTGTTGCTCTTCGGGCGCGGCAAGGTGCCGGAAGGGGTGCATCTTTTTGCTGCGATCATGGTGGCGGTGGGTACCTTCATTTCCTCTTTTTGGATTCTCTCTGCCAATAGCTGGATGCAAACCCCGGCTGGCTATGAAATGGTGGACGGTCGTTTCCATATCACTTCTTGGATGGCGGCAATCTTCAACCCTTCCTTTTGGTACCGCTTTGTGCATATGGGCATGGCGTCGTTCCTGACGGGTGGTTTTGTGGTAGCAGGTGTCAGCGCTTGGTTCTTGTTGCGTAATCGTGATGTCGAAGCGAATAAAAAAGCTCTTTCAATGTGCCTCTGGCTGCTACTTTTCTTGGCGCCCGCACAGGCCGTTGTCGGTGATTTTCACGGCCTCAATACATTAGAACATCAGCCCACGAAAGTAGCGGCAATGGAGGGTAATTGGGAAACCCAGTCCAACGTGCCCCTCTTGCTGTTCGCATTGCCCGACCAGGAGGCTCAGGAAAACCGCTTTGAAATCGGTATTCCTAGTCTTGCAAGTATCGTGCTTACTCATAGTGCCGATGGTGAGGTTCCGGGAATCAGCGAGATGGCGCCCGACGAACAGCCTCCCGTGGCGTTAGTGTTCTGGTCATTCCGCGTCATGGTAGGCATTGGCCTGCTGATGATTGCCGTGGCACTTGTCGGTCTATTCTTGCGTCGGGGTGGACGCGTGTATGCAAGCCCGTTTTATCTCAAAACGCTCACAGGGATGATCGTAACGCCATTTTTAGCGGTATTGGCAGGCTGGGTAGTGACTGAATCCGGGCGCGCGCCATGGCTCGTTTACGGTGTCATGACCCACGCTGAAGGATTAACACCCTCTCTGACAGGGGGCATGGCGCTGTTTACGCTACTGGGCTACGTCGGCGTGTATGCCGTCGTATTCTGGATAGGTATTTACTACCTGACGCGAGTTGTGCGCAACGGTATGTTGGCGGATTCCGTGGAAGTAACCGGCGAAGTCGAGCGAGCCAAACGGCCTTTCTCTGCGGCTCACACGCCTTTCGATAGTGATTATGAGGGAGCAACCAAATGATCAGCCTTGACCTTGCGTTAATCTGGGCCGGCATTATTGGCTTCGGCGTTATCATGTACGTGATTATGGATGGCTTCGACCTGGGGCTGGGAATACTGTACCCCTTTGCACCGGATGAAGCGTCGCGTGATGTGATGATGAACTCAGTCGCACCGGTGTGGGACGGCAATGAAACCTGGTTAGTTTTGGGGGGTGCAGGGCTTCTCGGTGCCTTCCCGCTGGTTTACTCGGTGTTCCTGCCGGCACTATATATCGGTGTGTTTTTGATGCTGGCGGGATTGATTTTTCGCGGCATCTCATTTTTGCGGTAGAGGATTTCGTCTATGTGGGTGGTGCGCTCGATTGGTTGACACCGTTTACCGTGCTTACCGGACTTGGCTTGATGGCGGGCTATGCCTTGCTGGGCTCGACCTGGCTGATTCTTAAGTCGGAAGGTTATGTGCAGCAGTGGGCCTATCGGATAACCCCGAAATTGTTGCTGGCCGTGCTGGTGGTGTTTGGCATTGTCAGTCTTTGGACTCCGTGGGTGAGCCCCGAGGTGCGTGACCGTTGGCTAAGCCAGATTCACTTGATCTGGGTGCTCCCCATCCTCGCGATGGTCTGTGCTTATGTGCTTTATCGTGCAGTTAAGCGCCAGGAAGAAGGCTTGCCTTTTGTTGCATCGCTAGGTTTGTTTATCTTCACTTATCTGGGCTTGATTGCTAGCAAGTGGCCGGTGATCGTGCCGCCTGACTATACTATCTGGGATGCTTCTTCGGCCCCTGAATCCCAGCTCTTCCTGCTGATCGGTGTGCTGTTTGTTATCCCCATCGTGCTGGCCTACACCGCGTGGACCTACTGGGTCTTCCGTGGCAAGGTGCGCGTCGGAGAGGGCTACCACTAATCTATGGCATCCGTTTCCAGCCATAATGAGCTTACGCCGCGTCACTGGTTATCATCGCTTGCTGCATCAGAGCGCAAGCGATTAACGGGCGCGGCGTTTTTTGGTGCCTTGGCGGGCTGCCACACCGTAGTGATCGTGACAGGCCTTGCCTGGTTGATCGATCAACTGGTGGTTCATAACCGCTCGCCAAGTGACTTGATGCTTATTTTCGCGTTCTTGGCCGTCGCTGTGTTTCTGCGCGCGCTGTGCCAATGGGCCTCAGAGAAGTTGAGCCTGGATGCCAGCCTTCGCATCAGGCGCAAGGCTCGTACTCAGTTGCTTGATAAGATCACTGCCTTGGGCCCTGCATGGCTGACATCACAGCAAAGCGGCGCCATTGCCGCTCAGGCGGTCGAGCATATTGACGCTTTGGACGGGTATTTTGCGCGCTATCATCCGCAACTGCGGATCACCGTGTGGGTGCCGCTCGTCATTCTTGCTGTGGTGGTGTGGCTGGATTACCTCGCGGCTGTTTTCTTGCTGTTGGCGGCGCCGCTGATTCCGCTGTTTATGGCCCTGGTGGGAATGGGAGCCGAGCGCATGAACCGTGATCAGTTCGCCGCTGTCGCCCGACTGTCAGCGCATTTCATAGACCGTGTGCGGGGTATTACAACGCTCCAGCTGTTTGGCCACACTCAGGCGGCACAGCAAGCGGTCTGGGTGGCCTCAGACCAGTATCGACGCCTGAGCATGCGAACACTGAAACTGGCATTTTTATCGTCGGCGGTGCTTGAGTTCTTTTCGTCGGTGGCCATCGCAGTTGTCGCCATGTATGTCGGTTTTGGCCTGCTAGGTTATATCGAGTACGGTCCCGCCCCCTCATTGACGCTGTTCTCCGGCTTGGCAGTGTTGCTACTGGCGCCGGAATTCTTCCAGCCTTTGCGCACGTTATCCATGCATTACCATGATCGGGCGGCGGCATTGGGCGCAGCAGAGAGCATAGTCAATACGCTCAACGAGTCGCCCGTGATGCGCGACACTTCTCCAACAACGACCAAAACCGACAATGCGCTGGTGGAGCTTGAGGAGGTTCAGGTCAGCTATCCGGGGCGTGGCGTGGTGATGGGCCCCTTAAACCTGACTTTAAAGCAGGGTGATGTAGTGGCGGTCAGCGGTGAGTCGGGTAGCGGTAAGTCGACATTACTCTCGCTATTAGCAGGGTTCATTGGGGCCAGCCATGGTGAGTGCCGCCATGCAGCAACGAACCAAGTCGCTTGGCTGGACCAGCAGCCTTGTCTGTTGCAGGGGAGTCTGGCCGATAATCTACGCCTGGCGGATCCCTTGGCATCAGAAGACGCGATGCAAACGGCGTTAAAGCGAGCCGGCTTGATTGACGTGGTCAATGACCTTCCACACGGACTGGATACGCCGCTTGGCGAGCGCGGTGTGGGACTTTCGGGTGGGCAGGCCCAGCGCTTGGCGCTGGCTCGCGTCTATCTAAGTAGCGCCCCATTGGTCTTGCTTGATGAACCCACAGCAAAGCTCGACGAGGCAACAGAGCAAGCTGTGGTGGCGGCGTTGATCGACTGGATAAAAGAAGGGCGCACGCTTGTCGTTGCCACCCATCATCCTGCCGTCATCAAAGCGGCGAATCGCCACTTCAAAATGACCCATGGACAGATCGAGGAGATGCCCGTTTGAGGGATATCTATCGCCAATTCTTACCCTGGTTAAGGTTGCTTACCCGCCGTCGGCGCGCTTTCTCGTTGGGTGCCTTGCTGGCAGGGCTAACGCTTCTAGCCGGGGTTGCACTTCTAGGTCTGTCGGGCTGGTTTATAACCGCCAGCGCGCTAACGGGCATTGCGCTGGCGTTGGGGATTCCCGCCATACTGGATGTCTACGTGCCGGGTGGGGGTATTCGCTTCTTTGCGCTACTGCGGACCGTCTCGCGGTATGCCGAGCGCGTTTATAACCACAATAGCGTATTAGCATTGCTTGCGGACTTGCGTTTCCGTGTATCCCTGGATAATTTTTACCTCCGAGCCTTGATGCCGCCTCTGGTTGCGCTGCTGGGTAGTGCCATCATGGTGCTGTTTGTCGCGCTATGGCTGCCTTATGTCGCCTTGCTAATGGCTTTCGTACTTGGGTTTCTCTGGTTGGTTGCGACAGTGGGCTTTTCCGCCTGGGGGTGGCGGCAAAGCCACCACCATGTGGGCGACCAGGAGGTCTTGCGTCATTTGGTGATTGATCAAGTTCAGGCAAGCGCAGAGTTGACCAGCTATCGCAGTGACCAGTGGCACCGTGGCTTTGTCGACGCTCATGAACAGCAGGTCCTGCATAATCAGCGCCAGGTAGGTAACAAGCAGTCGCTGGGTAACGCGATTGTCGCCGCGGTGACGAGTTTGCTGGCGTTAGGAGTGCTTTGGCTGGCAGGGGAAGTGTTGTCGCGAGGTCAGGTTGATGGTCCCATTGTTGTCATGGCCGTGTTGATGGCGCTGGGTATCAATGAAGCGTTCAGCGTTCTGCCCAGTGCATTTGTTCGGTTGGGGGCGAGTTATGCCGCCGTTGAGCGATTGAACAAGCTTAAACCGGGTGCCTCGGCACACAGTGTTGTATCTTCAGCCAATGCGTCGTTAGAAGATGGCGTGATCTTTGAAGGTGTATCCTTGCGCTATCCCTATGCGCTTTCACAGGCTTTGAGCGATGCCGACTTTCATCTTTCTGCAGGCAAACGCGCGGTGGTGACAGGCATATCAGGGGCTGGAAAATCGACTTTGGCGGCACTCATTATGGGTCGATTGGCGCCCACCCAGGGGTGCGTCAACGTACTGGGGGTGGCGCCCACAGCGTTGGCCAATACACAGCGTGCGGAGCATTTGGCAATGCTTACCCAGCACGTGGATTTATTTGATGCTTCTTTGGCTGAGAATTTGCTTATTGCGGATCCAACTGCGAGTGACGAGCGGCTTTGGCAAGTGCTTTCTGACGTGGCGTTGGCCGATTGGGTTGAACGTTTACCCAAAGCGCTCGACACAGCAGTGGGCGAAAAAGGCCAGCAACTTTCTGGTGGGCAGGCAAGGCGTGTTGCTTTGGCACGGCTGATGTTACGAGACCCGCAGGTAGTGATTCTTGACGAGCCTTTTGCAAGCGTAGATACAATGACCGCCCGACACTTAGCGGCTTCGCTTGATCGTTGGCTTGCTGACAGAACGGTCATCTATTTTATCCATCAAGTCGACCAGCCCGACTTGTTACCGCATATCGATTATCACTGGCATCTGGATGCAGGTAAGCTTGGCTCTGAAGCTAATTAGACAGGAGTCCCGTATGCACGATTTTTTACGCCAGCTTCCCAAGGTAGAGCTGCATCTTCATATTGAGGGATCGCTTGAGCCCGAGTTGATGTTCGCGCTGGCCCAGCGTAATGGTATTGACTTGCCGTATGCTTCCGCCCAGGAGGCAAAAGACGCGTACGAATTTAATGATTTGCAGGCGTTTTTGAACCTTTACTTTCAGGGTATGAATGTACTCCGTCACGAAGAAGACTTTTATGACCTGGCGATGGACTACTTTCATCGCGCTCGTCGGGAGGGGGTCGTGCACATCGACATGCATTTTGACCCTCAGGCGCATCTTCAAAGAGGTGTTCCGCTGGAAGTGGTCATGGGTGGGCTGCTAAAAGCCAAACAGGATGCCGAAGAGTCCATGGATTTTTCGGTCGGCATGATCATGGCGTTTTTACGCGATCGTCCGGCAGAAGAAGCCTTGCACGTCCTTGAGCAAGCTGCACCTTACTGGAAATTTATCGATGCAATCGGTTTGGACAGTGCTGAGCGCGATCATCCGCCAACTGAGTTCAAAGCACTATTTGCGCGGGCTAAAGAAATTGGTCTCGCTCGTGTGGCACATGCCGGCGAAGAAGGACCAGCCGATTATATTGTCCAAGCCCTCGACTTGTTGGACGTGGAGCGTGTCGATCATGGCGTGCGCTGCCTGGAAAATCCGGATTTGGTCGAGCGTCTTCGTCGTGACCAGATCGTACTGACGGTTTGCCCATTATCCAATGTCTGCCTAAAAGTCGTCGATGACTTGCGCGAGCATCCTTTGCCCACTCTGCTTCAGAAGGGGCTGAACGTGACTATCAGTTCTGATGATCCCGCTTACTTTGGCGGCGGAATGCTCGCTAATCACATGGCTTGTGCTGACGCTTTCGGATGGTCTGAAGACGTGTTTGCTCAATTAACCCGAAACGCAATCGACGCAGCGTTTGTATCCGCCGATCGGCGTGCCGACTTATTGGCCCGTTTGGCTGCTTGAACGACTATTGGTAAGAAATGTGTCGCAGCTGGTTGACCTCACGTAAAAAAAACGTATCATACGCTCCACATCGAACGGCAACGCCTTTCGATAGCTCTTTAATAATTTGATCAGGTAATTCATGTGGGCGCTTGCCGATGAGGGTGATAAATCACCTAAAATCAAGGCAAGCGGTCATAGCAATGTAAATTGAAATGAATTCGTTTGACCCTTGAGCCAAGTTTGGTTCGCTTTTGTTGCTTTCGGGCGACAAGTAAGAACCACAATGATTGTAAACTGAAGAGTTTGATCATGGCTCAGAT
>JAIVHM010000032.1:0-12938 GCA_020201095.1 Halomonas sp.
CTGATCTCGGTACTGGATACGGTAAGATGGCTTAACCGTTGTTCATGAACCGCCGTGGTACGGAACCGTACGCCCGGTGGTGTGAGAGGACAGGGGAGGCGACTCCCCTTCCTACTCGATTACGCACATTAATGGTGCGTTGAGCGCTACCGGTGCATGCCCCGCGTGCGTTCGATAATCAGCATTGCGCTATTTTGGTGCTTTCGGTCATTTTCTGGTTTTTTAGTTTTAGCTTAAGTTTTTGATTTTATTTTTATATATCGCTTATGTGCCAATCTGGCGCAACCCTTGCAAAACGTTTATGGCTAGTGGACGTATTCCAATCTTTGTTGCTTGGCATACGACGCCAATAAACGAGCCCCCAGCATAAGGGGTGCAAGGAGATTCAAGTGACCACTTCCCAACGCAAGACACACCCTAAAACAACTCGACTGTTCTCGACTGCCCTGCTTACCGCCGCTGTTATGGGGGCCAGTACCCAGTCCATCGCTCAGGACGATGACCCGATCAAGGTCGGTATTCTGCACTCGCTCTCAGGCACCATGGCGATCAGCGAGACCGTGCTTAAAGACACCGTCGAGCTGCTCATTGAGCAGCAGAACGAAGCGGGCGGCCTGCTTGGCCGTGAGATCGAGCCGGTAGTGGTCGACCCCGCCTCCGACTGGCCGCTGTTCGCCGAGCGCGCTCGTGAGCTACTTGAGCAGGAAGAAGTCGACGTCATTTTTGGTAACTGGACCTCCGTGTCGCGTAAGTCGGTTCTGCCAGTGGTAGAAGAGCTGAATGGCCTGCTGTTCTATCCGGTCCAGTATGAGGGCGAAGAGTCTTCCGAGAACGTCTTCTACACCGGGGCGGCCCCCAACCAGCAGGCGATTCCGGCGGTTAACTACCTGCATGACCAGGTCGGCGTTGAGCGCTGGGTACTGGCGGGCACCGACTACGTTTACCCGCGCACCACTAACCGCATCCTTGAAGCTTATCTGAAAGAAGAATTTGGCGTGGCCGATGAAGACATCATGGTCAACTACACGCCCTTTGGTCACTCCGATTGGCAGAACATCGTGTCGGAAATTGGCCGCTTCGGTAGCGAAGGCAAGAAAACCGCCGTGGTATCTACGGTTAACGGCGATGCCAACGTGCCGTTCTACCGTGAGCTAGGCAATCAGGGCATCGACGCGGCGGATATTCCCGTCGTCGCCTTCTCGGTGGGTGAGCAGGAGTTAACCGGCATTGATACCGCACCGCTGGTGGGCCACCTGGCAGCCTGGAACTACTTCATGAGCGTAGACAGCGATGCCAACTACGACTTTATCGACGCCTGGATCGAGCACACCGGTGAAGACGACGCGGTGACCAACGACCCGATGGAAGCCCACTACATCGGTTTCAACATGTGGGTTGAAGCCGTCGAGAAAGCCGGTACCACCGATGTGGATGCGGTTAAAGACGCCATCATCGGCGTGACTGTGCCTAACCTCTCTGGCGGTTCGGCAGCGATGATGCCCAACCACCACATCACCAAGCCGGTCATGATCGGGGAAATTCAGGATAACGGCCAGTTCGCCATCGTCTGGGAAACCCCATCTACCGTTGCGGGTGACGCATGGTCAGACTATCTGCCGGGCTCGCGTGACTTGATCAGTGACTGGCGCAAGCCGATGGAATGCGGCAACTACAACGTGGCGGAAAACCGCTGCATGGGTAGCGATGCCGAAGAGCAAGCCGAAGAAGCCCTTTCTGAGGAGTAATGCACTAGGGGCGGTTAAGCCGCCCCGACATTTCATCATCTTCACCCCCATTCATTTACCCAGGCGATGCCTCATCTGTGGCGACGCCTGGGGCACGCCACTCAAAGGATTCACCCATGAGGATTCCTTGCTATTCGTGGACGCCGCGCGTCATGCCAAGGATCGTCACCTGTTTGCTCATCAGCCTGCTGGCCTGGTTTCCCATGGCGGTACAGGCGCAGGAAGACGATGGACAAGCCCTTCTGGAAGCATTGGACACGCGTTCATTTGACGATAAATCAGAGGCCATTACCGCCATTATCGAAAGTGAGCACGAGCGTGCTGACGTCTGGCTGCAGGCCCTGCTGGACAGCAATTTACAACGCCTGAAAGACGATGGCCGCTTTGTGATCGCGCTGGAAACCGCGGGGCTTGATGTCACCATTGAAGATGCCATCACCGGCGAGTCAATGGACGATGTTACGCGCCGCGACCTTGACCGCATCACCATCAACAACGCGCTGCGCAGCCAACTGCGCTCGGCGATTTCGTTGGTCGAACTGTACGCAGGTGACCGCGACGCCCGTCTGGACGCAGCGCAAAGCCTGATTGGCGACGTCGAGGAAGAGCAGGTTGAACCGCTCACCAATCGGCTGGACGAGGAGCCGTCAGAGGCGGTGCGCGATCGGTTGAATCAAGCCTTGGCGGTCTATCGCCTTAACCAGGGTGAGGTCGAGGCTGTCGAGGTGCTGTCGGGCAGCCTGAATAGCAATGTCCGGGTGGCATTGAACCGCGCTACTCAGTCGGATGACCCGCTGGTGGTTGATGCCGCCACAGCGGCACTCGCCGATATCGAGCAAAACCTCAAGATCAACCGAGCCGCTGAGACGCTGTATTTTGGCCTGTCGATGGGCTCGGTGCTGGTACTGGCGGCGATTGGCCTGGCAATCACCTTTGGCGTAATGGGCGTGATCAATATGGCCCACGGCGAGCTGATCATGCTCGGCGCCTATACCACCTGGGCCATGCAGCAATTGTTACCTGGCCAGCCGGGGCTTGCGCTGATATTAGCGATCCCGGCTGGGTTTATGGTGTCCGCCCTGGTGGGGGTGGCCATCGAGCGCGGCGTGATTCAGTTTCTTAAAGGCCGGCCGCTTGAGACACTGCTGGCGACGTTTGGCGTTAGCCTGATTCTGCAACAGCTGGTGCGCACGGTGATCTCGCCGCAAAACCGTACCGTCATCACGCCCGAGTGGCTGAGCGGCTCGCTGGTCGTCAACGATGCTCTGTCGCTGACACTTAACCGTATGTTTGTGCTGGGCTTTGCGCTGGTTGTGTTTGCTGCCTTGATGTTGATTATGCGCCGCACACGGCTAGGGCTTGAGGTGCGTGCGGTCACCCAGAACCGCAATATGGCCCGCTCGATGGGCATCCGCGCCACTCGCGTAGATGTCATGACGTTTGCGCTGGGTTCTGGCGTGGCCGGGCTTGCCGGTGTGGCACTCTCGCAGTTGACCAATGTCGGTCCCAATTTGGGCCAAAGCTACATCATCGACTCCTTTATGGTGGTGGTATTTGGCGGCGTCGGGAATCTGTGGGGCACGCTGGTGGCCGGCATGTCACTGGGCGTCATCAATCAGGTGCTGGAACCCTGGGCGGGCGCGGTACTGGCCAAAATCATCGTACTGGTGTTCATCATCCTGTTTATTCAAAAGCGCCCCCGCGGACTCTTTCCGCAGAAGGGCCGTGCGGCGGAGGGCTAATCAATTATGTGGCTAACACGACCCTTCAACGAACGCTCGACGCAGATATTCCTGTTGATTCTGACAGCAGCGGTCATCGCCGTGACGGTACTGCACTTGGCAGTGCCTGCCGGGCACCCGCTGTACGTGTCAGGCTATACCGTAGGCCTACTGGGTAAGTATTTAACCTACGCCTTGTTGGCGGTCGCGGTAGATCTGGTATGGGGCTACCTGGGCATCTTGAGCCTGGGGCATGGGGCTTTCTTCGCCATTGGCGGCTACGCCATGGGCATGTACCTGATGCGCCAGATCGGCGATCGCGGTACCTATGGCGACCCCATCCTGCCCGACTTTATGGTCTTCCTGAACTGGGACAGCTTGCCGTGGTACTGGTACGGCTTTGATATGGCCTGGTTTGCCTTTGCCATGGTGTTGATAGCACCGGGGCTGCTGGCGCTGGTGTTTGGCTGGCTGGCCTTTCGTTCGCGGGTTACCGGGGTGTACCTGTCGATCATCACCCAGGCAATGACGTTTGCGCTGATGTTGGCGTTTTTCCGCAATGAGATGGGCTTTGGCGGCAACAACGGCCTGACTGACTTCCGTGAATTGCTGGGCTTTGACCTGCGCAGCGGGGCCACCCGGCTAGGCTTGTTCATTGCCTCCGGGGTGGCACTGGCGCTGGGCTATTTGGTATGTCGGTCGATTGTCGGCAGCAAGCCGTGCCTCGCTTTATGGCGCCGTGATCGGTGCGGTGTTGGTGAACTACGCCAAAACCGTGTTTACCGGTGTTATGCCCGATGCCTGGCTATTTGCGCTGGGTGGCCTGTTCGTGTTCGTCACGGTGTTCCTGCCCAAGGGAGTCGCCGGACTGCTGGGCCATTGGAAGCGGCAGCGAGACGATGAGCCAACCGAGTCAGAGACACCAGACAAGGAGGCAACTGCATGAGTTTTTTTCAAGCGCTCACCGAACGCGACCGGGTGTTCGACTTCATGACGCCCCAGGCCTCAACGGTCGATGTGCGCCACGGACCGATTCTTTACATGGAAGACGTTACCGTCAGCTTCGATGGCTTCAAGGCGATCAACAACCTGAACCTGACCATCGACGATGGCGAGCTGCGCTGCATTATCGGCCCCAACGGGGCCGGTAAAACCACCATGATGGATATCATTACCGGCAAGACGCGCCCCACTGAGGGCAGCGTGTGGTTCGGCAGCCGCCACAACCTGCTGCACATGAACGAGCCCGAGATTGCCAGTCTGGGCATCGGGCGCAAGTTCCAGAAACCCACGGTGTTCGAGGCGCTCTCGGTATTTGAAAACCTCGAACTGGCGATGGCGGCGGATAAGCGGATTTTTCCTACGCTCACCGCCCGTATGACCGGCGAGGTCAAGGACCGCATCGACGAGGTGCTGGAAACGACCGGACTAACGGCGCTGCGCTATCAACCCGCGGGTATACTTTCCCACGGCCAGAAGCAGTGGCTGGAAATTGGCATGCTGCTGATGCAGCGACCGCGCCTGCTGTTGGTGGACGAACCGGTCGCGGGCATGACCGAACAGGAAATGGAGCGCACCGCCGAGCTGCTCACCGGGCTTGCCGGTAAGCAGTCCGTCGTCGTGGTCGAGCACGATATGGGCTTTGTACGCTCGATAGCCCGACAGGTGACCGTCCTGCACCAGGGCAGCGTGCTGGCAGAAGGCACCATGGATCAAGTCTCCAGTGACCCCAGCGTGGTCGAGGTTTACCTGGGTGCCGATGACGAGGAGGCCGCCTGATGCTGGCAATTGAAAATCTCAACCAGTTCTACGGCGAAAGCCACACCCTATGGGACTTGGACCTTGAAGTGCCCGCCGGGCAGTGCACCTGCGTAATGGGCCGTAACGGCGTGGGTAAAACCACGCTGCTGAAGGCGGTCATGGGCGAAGTCGCGGTGAAAAGCGGTGCATTACGCTATTCAAGCGGCGACACGGGCGAGATCGAACTGACCCAAAAAGCCGTTGAAGAACGCTCACGGCTGGGCATCGGCTATGTGCCGCAGGGGCGGCAGATTTTTCCGCTGCTCACCGTGGAAGACAACCTGCGTACCGGCCTTGCCGCCCGCCGAGACGGGGTGAAAAAAATCCCCGAGCGCGTCTACGAGCTGTTTCCTGTGCTCAAGGAAATGAAAAACCGCCGCGGTGGTGACCTTTCCGGTGGCCAGCAGCAACAGCTGGCGATCGGTCGCGCGCTGGTCATCGAGCCCAAGTTGTTGACCAGCCCAATATCGTTTCGCAAATCGGCCAGGTGATCCGCCAGTTGATCAATGAAGATGGGTTGACGGTATTATTGGTTGAGCAGAAATTACCCTTTGCGCGGAAGTACGCCGACCGCTTTGTGATCATGGACCGTGGCCGACCCGTGGCAAACGGCGATATCGGCGAGCTTTCTGATCAACTTATCCAACAACATTTGACGGTATGACCGCACTCACACCCTTGACGACGCCAGGCAGCACAACAGCGGCCTCCGGCCACCGCTTCGATGATCAGCGCCACTGGGCGGCTTCGTTAGCGTTACGCTTTGCCCATCGCGGCGGTGCCACCCGCATGGTGCAGGCGCGCCACTCGGGGCCATTACGGGTGCAGCGGCCGTTTTACCCGGAAGGCCGCGGTGAGACCTGCCACGTTTACCTGCTGCACCCGCCGGGTGGGCTGGTAAGTGGCGATGCGCTGACCATTCAGGCCCATGTGGAAAGCGGCGCCCACGCACTGCTGACGACGCCTGCCGCTAATAAACTCTATAAAGCCGACAGCCAGGGCGTTTCCTGGACCCAGCACACCCAGCTGAGCGTTGAGGAAGGCGGGACCCTTGAATGGCTACCCCAGGAAACCATTGCCTTTGACGGCTCGCGTGGCGAGCAGCGCACCTCGATTGATTTGCATGGCAGTGCGCGCTGCCTGGGCTGGGAGGTGATGGCGCTGGGCCGCCCGGCAAGCGAGCTACCCTATGTTTCTGGGCGTATCGAGCAGCACTTTCGTTTGACCCTGGACGGCAAGCCGCTATGGCTGGAACGCCAGCCGCTTGATCCTTTGCACCCGCGCTTTACCGGACGCTGGGGGCAAGGCGGTGCGACGGTACAGGCGACGCTCTGGGCAGTGGGCATAGCCGATGCCACGGGGGCCATCGAGGCCCTGCGCGAAGCGCTTCCCGACAACCCACGCTGGGCCGTCACCGTGCGCCACGGCGTGCTGTTGCTGCGCTACCTGGGCAATTCGCGCAATGAAGCCTGGGCGCTGTGCGAGCAGGCCTGGCATCTGCTGCGCCCCCGTTGGATCGAGCGCGAAGCGCATACCCCGCGAATTTGGCTAACCTGAACAATGCAAGCGCCCTACCTGTGTAGAGCCTTCTTTTAGTGTGGAGAGATGCCCCATGGAATTAACCCCGAGAGACAAAGACAAGCTGCTGCTGTTTTCTGCGGCCCAGCTTGCCGAGCGCCGCAAAGCGCGCGGCTTGAAGCTCAACTACCCCGAAGCGGTCGCGCTGATCAGCTTTGAGATTATGGAAGGCGCCCGTGACGGTCGCAGCGTGGCGGACCTGATGAGTTTCGGCCGTGAGATCCTGAGTCGTGACGACGTGATGGAAGGCGTGGCCGAGATGGTCGACGAGGTACAGGTTGAAGCCACCTTCCCCGACGGCACCAAGCTGGTCACTGTTCACACCCCCATTAACTAGTTATCAGCAAACAGGAGGGCGCCATGATTCCCGGCGAGTATAAGTTAAAAGACGGCGATATCGAGCTGTGCGTGGGTCGTGAGCGCATCAGCGTCGAGGTGGCCAATACCGGTGACCGGCCGATTCAGGTGGGGTCGCACTATCATTTTGCCGAAGCCAACCCGGCGCTGGTGTTTGACCTTGACAAGTCACGTGGCTACCGCCTGGACGTCGCGGCGGGCACGGCGATTCGCTTCGAGCCCGGCCAGACCCGCGAAGTCACCTTGATTCCTTATGTCGGCAAGCGGGAAATTTACGGCTTCCGCGGCGATGTGATGGGTGCGCTTGATGGAGGTAAGCAATGAAACCGGTTAATAAGATCAGTCGGCAAGCCTACGCCGATATGTACGGCCCCACGGTGGGCGATCGCGTACGGCTGGGTGACACCGAGCTGTGGATTGAGGTAGAAAAAGACGCCACCCATTACGGCGATGAAGTGAAATTCGGCGGCGGCAAGGTGATTCGCGACGGCATGGGCCAAAGCCAGCGTGCCGACGACAGCGTGATGGACACGGTGATTACCAACGCCCTAATCCTCGACTGGTGGGGTATCGTCAAGGCCGACGTAGGCATTCAAAACGGCCGCATTGCCGCAATTGGCAAAGCCGGCAACCCGGATACTCAGCCGGATGTCGAGATCGTGATTGGCCCCGGCACTGAAATCATCGCCGGGGAAGGCAAGATTTTGACCGCCGGAGCGCTGGATGCCCACATTCATTTTGTCTGCCCGCAGCTGGTGGAAGAAGCGCTGATGAGCGGCATTACCACCATGCTGGGCGGCGGCACTGGGCCAGCGACCGGCACCAACGCTACCACCTGTACCCCAGGCGCCTGGCATATCGGTAAAATGCTCCAGGCGGTGGACGATATGCCGATGAACATCGGCTTTCTGGGTAAAGGCAATGCCAGCCTGCCTGAGTCCTTGGAGCAACAGCTTCAAGCGGGTGCTATGGGCCTTAAGCTCCACGAAGATTGGGGCACCACGCCCGCCTCAATCAATAACTGCCTGAACGTGGCGGACGCTTACGATGTGCAGGTAGCCATTCACACCGACACTCTGAACGAGTCGGGCTTCGTGGAAGACACCTTGGCGGCCTTTAAAGAACGCTGCATTCACACCTATCACACCGAGGGGGCCGGGGGTGGCCACGCGCCGGATATCCTCACCGCCTGCGCGAAGCCGTATGTGCTGCCGTCGTCCACCAACCCGACGCGGCCCTACACCGTCAATACTATCGACGAACACCTCGATATGCTGATGGTGTGCCACCATCTGGACCCCAATATTCCCGAAGACGTGGCCTTCGCTGATTCGCGCATTCGCCGGGAAACCATTGCCGCCGAGGATATCCTCCACGACCTGGGCGTGATCTCGATGATCGCCTCCGACTCCCAGGCCATGGGCCGCGTCGGTGAGTCCGTATGCCGGACCTGGCAAACGGCCCACAAGATGAAGGTTCAGCGCGGCCTGCTGCCCGAAGACGAAGCCCTGGGCGCCGATAACTTCCGGGCCAAGCGCTACATCGCCAAATACACCATCAATCAGGCCATTACCCACGGTATCGCCCACGAGGTTGGTTCGGTCGAAGTTGGCAAGATGGCCGATCTAGTGCTGTGGAAACCGGCGTTTTTCGGCACCAAACCGGCGATGATCATCAAGGGCGGCATGATCTCGGCCGCACCCATGGGCGACCCCAATGCGTCGATTCCCACGCCGCAGCCGGTGCATTACCGTTATATGTTCGGGGCGCTGGGCCTTGCGGCGAGCCAGACCCGGCTCAGCTTTGTCAGCCAGGCTGCGTTAGACGCTGGCATTAAAGAGACGCTGGGGCTGAATAGCCAACTGGCCGCGTGCAAAAACGTACGCCAAGTGCGCAAGCAGGATATGAAGCTCAACGACGCCTGCCCCGAGCTGACCGTCGACCCGCAGACCTACGAAGTACGCTGCGACGGCGAAATTTTAACCTGCGAGCCCGCCACCGAGCTGCCGCTGGCCCAGCGTTATCATTTGTTTTAGGAGCCCATATGCTGAAACTGATAGAACGCTTAGGACCAGTGGCGGAGAGCACCGCCAGCGATACGCTGACGCTGCCTTTCGAGTTGCGCATCCGCGGCCGTTTGAAAGCCAAAAGCGATAGCGGCCGCGAACTGGGGCTGTTTCTGGATCGCGGCCCGGTATTGCGCAGCGGCGAAGGCCTCAAAGCTGAAAGCGGCGAGATAGTGCGCGTCTGTGCGGCCGTAGAACCGGTGGTGACCGCGCGAGTAAGTGCTGGCTTACCGCTGGCGCGGCTGGCCTACCACCTGGGCAATCGCCACGTACAGCTTGCACTGGGTGAAGACGACAAGGGCGGCTGGGTACGCTTCCCGCCGGACCACGTGCTGGAAGAGCTCGCCGCGTTGCTGGGGGCCGAGCTGGAGCACCAAAACGCCACCTTCGACCCGGAGCCGGGCGCCTATAACCAGGTCGGCGATGGGCACTCGCATAGCCACGCACACGGTCATTCCCATTCCAGTTCTCAAAGTCATGACCATGACCACGAACATTCACACGGCCATGAGCACCACCATGCCCACTGAAGATGCTGCGCGGGAAAGCCAAAACGATGAGCTGGCACTGCTGGGGCTGATGCAACTGGTCAGCCCGTCGCTACCCATCGGGGCCTTTGCCTTCTCGCAAGGCCTGGAAAGTGCCTTCGAGCTTGACTGGGTGCGCGACGAAAAAAGCCTGGCCGAATGGCTAAGCGGCGTATTGGAAGACGGCTTAACCCGTTGCGAGTTACCGGTGTTGGCGCGCCTGCACCAAGCCATTGGCCAAGGCGACAGCGATGCAATTGCACAATGGGACGCGTGGCTAGCGGCCACGCGCGAAACCGCCGAGCTGGCCGCCGAAGACAGCCGCTTAGGAGCATCGCTGAAACGCCTGTTGAATAGCCTTGAGTTGATGCCAAGTAAAGACTCACTACCACCCTTGTTACCGGCTCAAGCGGGCTATGTAACGCTGTTTGCGTATACCGCCCATACCCGTGGCGTATCAGTACGCCAAACGTTGCTTGGTTTTGCCTGGGCGTGGCTGGAAAACCAGTTGGCCGTCGCCTGTAAAGCGCTGCCGCTTGGCCACACCGCCGCCCAGCGGGTGATCGAGCAGCTGCGCCCGACGCTTGTTATCGCCGTTGATCAGGCGCTGTCCCTTGATGACGATGAACTCGGCCCGGTGCTGCCTGGCCTGGCGCTGGCCAGCGCTTTGCACGAAACCCAGTATTCACGACTGTTTAGAAGCTAGGAGATTATCAACATGACTCACTGTTTACGCGTTGGCGTGGGTGGCCCGGTCGGTTCCGGCAAAACCGCACTGTTAAAGCAGCTCTGCCTGGCGCTACGCGATCATTACGACATCGCCGTGGTCACCAACGATATCTACACCCGCGAAGACGCCGACTTCCTGCTCAAGCACAATGCGCTGCCGGCCGACCGCATTCTGGGCGTCGAAACCGGCGGCTGCCCGCACACGGCGATTCGCGAAGATGCCTCCATGAACCTGGCGGCGATCGATGAGCTACAGGAACGTCACCCCAAGCTCGAGCTGGTGATGGTGGAATCTGGCGGCGATAACCTGTCGGCGACCTTTAGCCCCGAGCTTTCGGATCTCACGCTCTACGTGATCGATGTTTCCGCCGGTGACAAGATTCCGCGTAAAGGTGGCCCGGGGATCACCAAATCCGACCTGCTGATTATCAACAAGATCGACATCGCCGAGCAGGTGCATGCCTCGCTAGAGGTGATGGAGCGCGACTCGAAAAAAATGCGCGGCGAGCGGCCCTTTGTGTTCACCAATCTGTACGACGGGGTAGGGCTTGAAGAGATTATCCGCTTTATTCTCGATAAAGGGATGTTGGACGAGCGCCGCACGGCCATCGCGGGCTAACCTGGGGCGGGCACAATAAAAAAGTCGCCCCGACCAGGCGGTTGAATGGTCGAGGCGACGGAACAAAGGTGGTTGGCATCAAGCCTTAAAACGGGCCATCCTTGGCCACCACACCTATAGAATGAACCTGCTCGCTGTTCATAACCTTAACTTATGTTATGAACTTCCTGATATTGCTCTAAATAATTTAAAAACCTCAGAATTAATCTTACAGGGTTAAAGGTTAAGTCATGTTTGTCGATACTGGCGTAATGATAATTCTAAAATTTTATAACTTGGCTACGCTGGAAACCTCACAAAATGACGACATCTGAATCCCCCTCTCGCTGGGCATTGGGCCTGCAAACCAAGGTCTTGATACTGGTCTTGCTCCCTTTGTTCCTGGTCACGGTTGCCCTGGTCGGGTTTATAGCCTATAGCACAACACAGAACGCCAACGATGCGCTGGCTGAACAGCGAAAACAGTTGATTGAAGAGCGCCGTAAGTCAGTGAGCGAGGTTGTGCAAATGGCGAGAACTGCCATTGAGCCAATCTACGAAGACGCCGGTGCCAACGATGAAGAAGCGAGGCAGCGTGTCGCCGAACTAGTGCGTTCGATGCGCTTTGAGGATAACAACTACATTTTTATCTACGACTATGACGGTAACAACATCGTGACGGCACCCGCGCCTGAGCGTGAAGGTACCAACATGATTGATGCGCAAACGCCCAATGGTACCTACCTGATCCGCGAGATCATCAAGGTCGCCCAGAGTGGTGGTGGCTACTTTAGCTACGATTGGGATTATCCGGGCACTGACGACATCGAACCCAAGCACTCTTTTGTTGATAGCCTTGAAAAATGGGATTGGTTAATCGGCGCGGGTGTTTACGTAACCGATGTTGATGAAACAATGGTCGACCTGGAAGCCCAGACAGCGGCCGATATTCGCCAAGGTATTATTTTTGCAGCGCTGCTGGGGCTGGCCCTGTTTATCGTGGTAGCGCTGGTGGCGTATTTCTTTGTGCGGCGCACCGTCGGGCCGATCAAGCGCACCTCCGCCGCCATGCACGATATCGCCCAGGGGCGGGGTGACCTGACCCGTCGCCTCGCGGTCGAAAGCCATGACGAGATTGGCGAGTTATCCGTGCAGTTCAATGCCTTTGTCGAGCGGATGCAGGACACCCTGCGCGACGTTCGCCACAGTACCTCCAGCGTCTACGATTCCGCCGGGGAGATATCCCGCAGCAGCGAAGAACTGTCGACGCGGACCGAGCAGGCGGCTGCCAACCTTCAGGAAACCTCCGCCTCCATGGAGGAGATTACCTCGACGGTCAATCACAGTGCCGATAACGCCCAGCAGGCCAATAAGCTTGTGCAGTCCACCGCGGAAGTCGCTCATCAGGGCGAGCAGTCCATGGAGCAGGTCGAGCGCACCATGCAGGATATCAATAACTCGGCCAGCCAGATCAGCGATATCATCACCATGATCGACGCCATCGCCTTCCAGACCAATATTCTGGCGCTTAATGCCTCCGTGGAAGCTGCCCGCGCGGGCGAACACGGGCGTGGCTTTGCCGTGGTAGCGCAGGAAGTGCGCACCCTGGCGAGCCGTTCCAGCGACGCGTCCAAAGAGATCCGCACGCTGATTGATGCCTCGGTACAGCACACGCATTCTGGCGCAGAGTTGGTGCGCGATGCTGGCGCTACGATGCGCGAGATTGTCGAGAGCGTGGCCAAGGTGACCGATGTGATTGGCGAGATCAGCGCTGGGGCGAAAGAGCAGAGCAGCGGTATTGGTCAGATCAATACCGC
>JAIVHM010000032.1:12959-14000 GCA_020201095.1 Halomonas sp.
ATGACCCAGCAAAACGCCGCGATGGTAGAAGAGTCGACCACTGCCGCTGCTGATATGCGCCGCCATGCGGAGCACCTGCGCGAGCTGATCAACTCCTTTGTACTGGGCGACGGCGAGCCCACGCAACGCCGTCAGGCGCTGCCTGCCACAGCGTCAGTGCCCGCCACTTCGTCGCTGAAACGTCCGGCGCCGTCATCCAAACCGACGGCAACCTCAGGTGGTGATAACTGGGAAGAGTTCTAAGCGCCTGCCGACGCTTTTGATGTAGATTAAAGGGGCTTGCCAACTGGCAAGCCCCTTTTATTTAATCCCCTATTCGATTCTCGTCGAGCAAGGAGACGCGCTCATGAAGGTAGTGATCCCCGATGATTATCAGGATTGTGTTCGCACGCTGGATGCCTTTGCCAAGCTGGCAGGCCACCAGGTCACGGTCTATAACGACACGGTGACAGATGAAGATGAACTGGTGGCGCGCTTTCAAGACGCCGAGGCCCTGGTGCTGATTCGTGAGCGCACGCCGATAACCGCGTCGTTGCTTTCGCGGTTACCCAAGCTCAGGGTGATCAGCCAGACCGGCGGTGGGGCGGCCCATGTGGATATGGCGGCCTGCCGCGAGCATGGCGTGACCGTGCTGGCGGGTACAGGTTCGCCGTATGCCGCCGCCGAACTGACCTGGGGTTTGATACTGGCCGCCATGCGGCGCATTCCAGACGAGGTGAACAACCTCAGGGCCGGGCGCTGGCAGCGGACGCTGGGCACCGGCTTAAAAGGCCGCACGCTGGGTATTTTTGGCTACGGCAAAATTGGCCAGCTGGTGGCGCGTTATGGCCAGGCATTTGAAATGAACGTGCTGGTGTGGGGACGAGAGACGACCCGCGAGCGAGCCGCGGCTGCTGGGCTTGAGGTGGCGGGTTCCCAGGCAGACTTCTTCGCGCGCAGCGATGTGCTCAGCCTGCACCTACGGCTAAACCCGGAATCCCGCGGCATCGTCACCGCCGAAAACCTCGCCAGTATGAAGCCCACGGCGGTTTTGGTGAACAC
>JAIVHM010000135.1 GCA_020201095.1 Halomonas sp.
TGCAGTCGGCGATGAGCCGGCTTGCATCGATCAGACCGGCTTCCAACAACGGCAGATAACCTAACTGAACGGCGGTGGGGTAACAGCCCGGCACGGCCACTAACCTTGCCGTTTTGATCTGTTCACGGTGCATTTCGGGCAGGCCGTATACTGCTTCGCTAAGCAAAGCAGGTGCACCGTGGGGCTGACCATACCATTGCGCCCATTCCTCGGCGTCGCGTAGGCGAAAGTCCGCTGAAAGGTCGATCACGCGAGTACCATTGTCGAGCAGCTCGCCTGCGAGCGCGTGAGCGACTCCGTGGGGTGTGGCGAAAAACACGGCATCCAGACCGCCCAACTGCTTGGCATCGGGCTCGCTAAACACCAGCGTGTCGTAGTGCCCACGCAGGTTCGGGTACATGTCGCTGACTTTCACACCCGTTTCTGAGCGGGACGTGATCGCGGCTACTTCGACATGGGGGTGCTGGGCGAGCAGCCGAAGTAGCTCAACGCCGGTATAACCTGTGCCGCCAACAATGCCTACCTTAATCACAATGACTCCTTGCAGTTTTTGAGCGCAAAACGAATCGCTAATGGCTTGAGCATAGGATATCAAGCTGTTTATGCGTATCCAGCTATGATACACAAGAGTGTATAGACACAAGAGCAAGGATGGTCGCCAGTGGCGCGTTTTTCTCGATCCGATTTCACCTTAGACAGTTTTCGGCGTCAGTTGGCCAATGTCGATGCGCTGCCGCAGCTATGCATATTGGGCTTGGTGTCGGGGCTGATTACCGGTGCGCTGATGGTCGTGTTCCGCTTGTTGCTCTCGGCGGGGGCGTTACTTTATATGCCCGAGGGCAACCCGGAAGCGTTTGAGTCGCTGGCGCCTTGGGGGCGGGCGGCGCTCCCGTTTATTGCCGTTGGCCTGATTGGCACCTTGCTTTACCGCCAGAAAGCCGCGGCCCGCAAGCTTGGCGTCGGTCACGTCATTGAACGTTTGACTTACCATCAAGGTCGTTTCCCGCTGCGCAACTGGCTTAACCAATGGTGGGTGGGGGTCGTGGCGGTGTTGGGTGGTTTGTCCGCCGGTCGTGAAGGACCTGCCATTCACCTCGGAGCTGCTGCATCAAGTGGCCTTGGCCAGCGGATGCGTCTGCCCAACAACAGCTTACGGGTATTGGTGGCCTGTGGCACAGCCGCGGGAATTTCAGCTTCGTTTAACACCCCAATTGCCGGGGTCATCTTCGCCATGGAAGTGGTGATGATGGAATACACCATTATGAGCTTTATGCCGGTCATTCTGGCGTCCATGATGGGCGCGCTGGTGGCGCAAATGGTGTACGGCAATGAACCGGCGTTTCATATCCCCGATATTGTTTTTGGTTCACTGATAAACCTGCCCTGGGTGGTGATGACAGGTCTGGTGATTGGTTTGCTGGCCGGCGGGTTTATTCATTTATCGCGCTTGCAGCGCTTCCAGCAGTGGCCTTTGTGGGGTCGCCTGGGCATTGTTGCTTTGCTCACTGGGGTGGCCGCTTTCTGGTTTCCTGAGGTGCAAGGGATTGGCTACGATAGCGTGGCCGCCGCGCTCAATAACCAGTTGGCGGTTCAGGTGTTACTGGCATTGATTGCGGTCAAGTTGGTAGTGACGGCCCTGACGGTTGCCGGCGGGGTGCCTATCGGGATTATCGGCCCGGTATTGGTCATAGGCGCCGCTACCGGTGCTTTGAGTGGTCTGTTGGGAGATTTGATATGGGGAGCCAAAGCGGCTGATCCGGGCATTTATGCGATGCTTGGAATGGCGGCGATGATGGGAGCTGTGTTGCAGGCACCGCTGGCAGCGCTCATGGCGCTGCTGGAACTTACTCATTCACCGGGAATAATGTTGCCAGGTATGTTGGCGGTGGTAGTCGCCTGCTTGACGTCGCGCCAGTTAACCGGTTGCGAAGGGTTTTTTATCAGCAG
>JAIVHM010000033.1 GCA_020201095.1 Halomonas sp.
CAGAAACTGCGGGCCGTCCAGGTCGCGCAGGTTTTCCAGCGTCTCGGTGAGTGCCTCGAGGTCATGGCCATCGATAGGGCCGACGTAGTTAAAGCCCATTTCTTCAAACAGCGTAGCGGGGCTGACCATGCCTTTCATGTGTTCTTCGGTGCGCCGGGCAAGCTCTAACGCGCCGGGTAGATGGGAAAGCACCTTTTTGCTCTCTTCACGCATCTTTAGATAGGGCTTGCTGGAAAGCACGCGGGCCAGATAGGTCGCCATGCCGCCGACGTTTTCGGAGATCGACATTTCATTGTCGTTGAGGATGACCAGCAGCTTGGCATCCATGTGCCCGGCGTGGGCGAGGGCCTCAAACGCCATCCCCGCGCTGAGCGCGCCGTCGCCAATAATCGCGCAGACGCGGCGCGGTTTATTCTGGGCCTGCGCAGCCAGGGCCATGCCAAGTGCGGCAGAAATCGAGGTGCTGGAGTGGCCAACGCCAAAGGTATCGTAGCCGGATTCGGCGCGGCGCGGAAACGCTGCAAGCCCGCCGTGCTGGCGAATACTCAGCATCGCCTCGCGTCGTCCGGTGAGAATCTTGTGGGGGTAGGCCTGATGGCCAACGTCCCAGACCAGCCGGTCGTCGGGCGTGTTGAAGGCGTGGTGCAATGCCACGCTTAACTCAACCACTCCCAGGCCCGCGCCAAAGTGGCCGCCAGACACGCCGACGCTATAGAGCAGGTAGGCGCGCAATTCGTCCGCCAGCTGGGCAAGCTGCTTGGCGGTCATGGCCCGCAGGGCGGCGGGGTGGTCGAAGGTGTCGAGCAGCGGCGTTGCCGGGCGCTCGCGGGGTATTTCGTCGAACAGCTTCATGGGCATGTTTTCATAGACGTGGTTTTGGATATGGTTGCATGGACATCATTTAATGGTCGCGCTCGATCATATAGCGGGCTAGATCAGCCAGAGGTGCGGCGTGCTCGCCCAGCGGGGCAAGGGCGGCGATGGCCTCGTCAATCTGGGTTCGGGCTTTTTGCTGTGCGCCTTCAAGTCCCAGCAAGCTTGGGTAGGTGGGCTTGGCCCGGGCGGCGTCGGCCCCTGAGATTTTACCGAGCGTGGCGGTGTCACCGGTCACGTCGAGAATATCGTCATGAATCTGGAAGGCTAGACCAATGGCGCGCGCGTAGCGAATCAGCGCTTGTAAACGGGGGTCGTGCTCGTCAACGGCCGTCAGCCCGCCCAACCGCACGGGTGCTCTAAGGCCTCGACATCGGGATGGCCACCAACGGCCGCGAGATCCAGCGCCTGGCCAGCGACCATGCCATCACGGCCGGAAGCGCTGGCAAGGGTGACCACCAGGCTGCCTAGCCGCGGATGCCCTGTGTATGCAAGAACCTCGAAGGCCAGCGCCTGCAGTGCATCGCCTGCCAGAATGGCGGTGGCTTCATCAAAAGCCTTGTGAACCGTTGGCTGGCCGCGGCGCAGGTCGTCATCGTCCATGGCGGGCAGATCGTCGTGGATCAACGAATAAGCATGGATCAGTTCGATGGCGGCAGCAGGCGCATCAAGGTCATCGTCGTGGGCCCCCAGAGCCCGACCGGCCAGGTACACCAGCAGTGGGCGTAGCCGCTTGCCACCCACTAATAAGCCATGGCGCATGGCGGCTTCAAGGCGCGGCTCGGTGGCTGGGCGCGTATCAAATAGCGCGGCAAGAGTGGCGTCAACGCGCGTATTGCTAGTGTCACGTAACGAAGCCAGCCTAGCGTCGGCGGGCGCTACCATGGCGGCGTCTCCTTGTTGTTGTCACCCGCGTCGTCTGGGTCTTCTGTGGGTGCGTCGGGACCATCAAAGGGAGTAACGTTCAAGCGGCCTTCGCTGTCTTCACTGAGGGCGCGCACCTTTAATTCGGCGCTGTCCAGACGCTGCTGAGCGTCACGGGTAAGGCGTACGCCCTGCTCGAAGGCGGTCAGCGCATCCTCCAATGAGAGTTCGCCAGACTCCAGGCGTTCCACGAGCGTTTCGAGCTCTTCAACCGTGGCGGCAAAATCTTGTGGGGGTTTGGTGTCGCTCATTGGGCCATGCCTACCGTTTGTCTGACGCCCCAATCAGGGCGGCGCGTGTGTCTGCAGAGAACAAACCGACAGTATACACCGAGGGCAGGGGGTGGCGTCTGCCCTGAAGTCGCTGCCGGAAATGCGACTTGTGTCGCATTCATCTTGACAACGCACACTTTTCATCACGCGAGCCCAGCGATAGCGTCGGCGAATGTGCTACCATATCGGCTTTCCGCGAACCGTTACACGGCGTATTCCGCCGATCATAGAGGTTGATTCAGCCATGGCCAAAACGTCCCTGGACAAGAGCAAGATCAAGATCCTGCTACTCGAGGGCGTCCACCAAAGCGCGGTGGACAATTTTCACAACTCAGGTTATGAAAATATTGAGCATCTGCCCACATCGCTGGATGAAGACGCGCTGATCGAAAAGATTCGCGACGTTCACTTCATCGGTATTCGTTCCCGCACCCAGCTCACGGAGCGCGTGTTCGCAGCAGCGGAGAAGCTGGTGGGCGTTGGCTGTTTCTGTATCGGCACCAATCAGGTCGATTTAACTGCTGCGCTTACTCGCGGCATCGCGGTATTTAACGCGCCTTACTCCAACACCCGTTCGGTGGCCGAGTTGGTGCTGGCAGAAGCGATTATGCTGCTGCGTGGTATTCCTGAGAAAAACGCCCGCGCCCACCAGGGCGGCTGGTTGAAGTCCGCCAAGAACTCCCATGAAGCACGCGGTAAAACGCTAGGGATCGTGGGTTACGGCAGTATCGGCGCGCAGCTGTCGGTACTGGCCGAATCTCTGGGCTTTAACGTTATTTACTATGACGTCATCGCCAAGCTGGGCATGGGTAACGCCAACCAGGTAGCGAGCCTTGAAGAGCTGCTGGGCCGTTCCGATGTGATCAGCCTACATGTCCCCGACCTTGCTTCTACCCGCTGGATGATCGGTGCTAAAGAGATTGCCGCCATGAAACCCGGCGCGATCTTTATTAATGCGTCCCGCGGAAGTGTTGTTGAAATCGAACCGCTGGCTGGAGCCCTTAAAACGGGTAATCTCAACGGTGCGGCGATTGACGTCTTCCCGGTAGAGCCGAAAGGCAATGCTGAAGAGTTTGAGAGCCCGCTACGCGGCCTGGAAAATGTCATCCTTACGCCGCATATCGGCGGCTCGACCCTGGAAGCCCAGGAAAATATCGGCATCGAGGTGTCGGAAAAACTGATCACCTATTCCGATAACGGCACCACGGTGACCTCGGTCAACTTCCCCGAAGTGGCGCTGCCCGCGCACCCGGACAAGCATCGTTTACTGCACATTCACGACAACGTGCCCGGCGTGCTGTCACAGATCAACCGCGTATTGTCCGAAAACGGCATCAATATCTCGGGCCAGTACCTGCAAACCAACGACAAGGTTGGCTATGTGGTCATCGATGTGGATAAAGCCTACGGCCCCCAGGCGCTCGAAGCGCTCAAACAGGTCGACCACACGCTGAAGATTCGCGTGCTCTATTCGGCGCAGAATAGTTAATCGCATCAAGCGGTAAGTAACACCGAAACGGCCCAAGTGGGGCCGTTTTGCATGGTGCTTGGTTCAAGTGCTTAGGCCAAATCGAAAAGCAATACCTCGCCCGCTTTCTTACCCGTCAGCGTAAACGTTTCATCGGGTTGAAAAGCGGCGGCATCGCCCGCGCTTAGCGTTTCGCCGTTAACGTCCATTTCTCCCTTTACCACATGCAACCAGGCATAGCGGGTGGGCGGCGTTTCTGGCTGTTCGCCCGCGTTAAACAAGGCGCTATAAAGGTTGACGTCCTGGTTCATGCTCACCGAGCCATCCTGGCCTTGCGGTGAAACGACCAGGCGCCATTGGCCCTGCCGCTCGGCGGGCGGAAAGGCTTTCTGTTCGTAGCTGGGCGCAATACCGCGTTTGGCCGTCTCGATCCAGATTTGCAGAAAGTGCAGGCCATTTTCCTTTGAGTGGTTGAACTCGCTATGCAGCACACCGGTGCCCGCCGACATCCGCTGCACATCCCCGGGGCGCATCACTTCGCCGTTGCCCATGTTGTCCTGATGGGCCATTTCGCCTTCGAGCACATAGGATATGATCTCCATGTCCCGGTGGGGGTGAGCACCGAAGCCATGTCCGGGGGACACGCGATCTTCATTGATCACCCGTAGCGCCCGAAAACCCATGTGGTCAGGGTCCATATAGTTGGCAAAAGAAAACGTATGGTAGGAACGCAGCCAGCCGTGGTCAGCGTAGCCTCGCTCATTTGAACGGCGGATCTTCATAGTCAGCTCCAGAGTGTAGGGAGAATGACAACTAATATACGCCTGCTAACGGAGAGCGTGGGGTGAAGGTTTCTCAACAATGACATCGAATAAATCGACGTATTGGCGTGATGGATGTTGGGTCAGACTTTTGGCGCGTTTTTGGTTAGAATATGCGCGTTAATTCACCCGGTCCGCCTTTTACGGGGGCGACTACCTGGAGTTCGTCATGTCAGTACCCACTTCATCACCGCGTATTGTTGTCGCGGCGCTGTACAAATTTGTCACCCTGAATGATTTTGAAGCGCTGCGTGAACCGCTACGCCAGACCATGCTGGATAACGGCGTGAAGGGCACGCTACTGCTAGCCAAAGAGGGCATTAACGGCACGGTGGCCGGTACCCGCGAGGGCATCGATGGGCTGCTCGCCTGGTTGACCGCCGACCCACGGCTAAGCGATATCGACCATAAGGAATCGTTTTGCGATGAGCCGCCGTTCTACCGCACCAAGGTGAAACTGAAAAAAGAGATCGTCACCCTGGGCGTGCCGGATGTCGATCCCAACGACACCGTGGGTACCTACGTGGAGCCGGAAAACTGGAACGACATTATTGCTGACCCGGAAGTGCTGGTCATTGATACCCGCAACGACTACGAAGTGGAGATCGGCAGCTTCGAGGGCGCGGTTGACCCTAAAACCACCACTTTCCGCGAGTTTCCTGAATACGTGCGCGAGCACTATGACCCAGAGAAGCATAAGAAAGTCGCCATGTTTTGCACCGGCGGTATTCGCTGCGAAAAAGCCTCCAGCTTTATGTTAAAGGAAGGCTTTGACGAGGTTTATCACCTTAAGGGTGGCGTGCTGAACTACCTGGAAAAAGTCCCCGAAGCGCAGTCGCTGTGGCGCGGCGAGTGCTTTGTCTTTGATAACCGGGTGACGGTTCGTCATGACTTGAGCGAAGGCGAGTTTGAGCAGTGCCATGCCTGCCGTCGGCCGATCTCCACGGAAGACATGCAGTCATCCGCTTATGAACCTGGTATCAGCTGCCCTCATTGCATCGACTCGCTACCCGAAAAAACCCGCGCGGCGGCGCGCGAGCGTCAACGTCAGATTGATCTCGCCAAAGCCCGTGGCGAACCGCATCCGTTGGGCCGGGATATGCGTAAAGCGTCATCTATTTAGTTGCTTAGCGGCAAGCTGGTGGGGATGGAATTCGTTTCCGTAAACGCGACAGCGGCCGCACTGGCACGTTATCCTTATGCTCTTTGCGCCTACCGACAAGTCGAGGTGCCTTCAGGAGAGCTTTTCAGGAGAGAGCCAGGTGAGTGACGTAAAGCGCAGAACCGTTGGCCGCCCGGCCAATACATCCAAATCAGGCGGTGGGCACAGCCAGTCGTTGGTGCGTGGGTTAAACCTGCTGGAATACCTGGCCAGCAGCCCTGAGGGCTTGGCGCTTTCCGCCCTGGCGGAAATGGCCGACCTAGCGCCCTCGACAACCCACCGGTTGCTGCAGGCGCTGCAAAGTCAGGGCTTTGTCACGCAGGAGAATGAACTGGGCCTGTGGCGTATCGATGTCAAGACGTTCCGAATTGGCAACAGCTTTCTCGAAGCGCGGGACGTGGTCGCCACCAGCCGTCCGTTTTTACGTCGCCTGACAGCCGAGACCGGCGAGACCGCCAACCTGGGCATCCGCGATGCCGACACAGCGGTGTTTCTTGCCCAGCACGAGTCGCCGCAGATGATGCGCATGATCACCCGGCTTGGTTCGCGGGCACCCTTGCACGCCTCCGGTGTCGGCAAGGCGTTGCTGGCCTGGATGCCTGACGACGAGCGTGGCCAACTGCTTGCGAAAGGCGAGCTGCCCCGGGTGACCGAAAACACCCTTTACCAGCCCGACGCCCTGCTCGACGAGATGCAGCATATTCGTGATCAGGGGTTCGCCTGTGACCGTGAAGAGCATGCGATTGGCTTGCACTGCGTGGCGGCATGCGTCAATGACGAGCACGGTATGCCGCTGGCAGCCATTTCGGTGTCCGGCCCCGTGGCGCGCATTCCGGATGCTCGGTTGCTGGAGCTGGGCGCGCTGGTGCGCCGGGTGGCGGATGAGATTACGCTGCAACTGGGTGGTCAACTCCCCGCGTCCTGATGCTGAGTCTTTTTTGGGTAGCGCTGCTCAGCGCTACGTTGCTGCCCGGCGGATCAGAGGTATGGCTCGCGCGGCAGTGGTGCCAAGGCCAGCCGGTACTGGCGCTATGGTGTGTTGCCACCGCTGGCAATACGCTGGGCAGCCTGATCAATGTGGCCTTGGGGCGTTATGCCCGGCGCTTTCAGGAGCGTCGCTGGTTTCCGGCTTCCCCCGCGCAACTGGCGCGTGCCGAGCGCTGGTACCAGCGCGTTGGCGAAGCGAGCTTGCTGCTGTCCTGGCTGCCGATTATTGGAGACCCGTTGACCGTTGTGGCCGGTGTGTTGCGCCTACCCTGGTGGCGTGCGCTTTTA
The DNA here is from genome assembly GCA_020201095.1 of Halomonas sp. Taxonomy (GTDB): domain Bacteria; phylum Pseudomonadota; class Gammaproteobacteria; order Pseudomonadales; family Halomonadaceae; genus Vreelandella. Next base: position 6,796 of record JAIVHM010000033.1, read on the forward strand.
TGGATCTTGGTGGCTAAAGGTGCCCGCTATGCGTTGATACTCGGTTTGGCAGCATCCTGGCTTGCGCCTTTGTGCAGGTAATCATAGTAAGCTGAAATATCCTATACAATGCTTATATGTTCGTTGGCATGTATGATTGGCCACATAGTTAGCTCAGCCGTCAGGTTGATGCGACGACTCACCAACAAAGGGAGGTTATGGTGTGACGCCACTACGTTTATTACCCTGGCTCAGCGTTTGGCTGCTTGCGCTGGTTACAATGTTTGCTGCGCCTGTGTTTGCGCAAAGCAGCAATGACAGCGAAGGCAGTAACGGGGCAGAGTCAGCTGAACCGCAAACCTATGAATCCCTGGCGAACTTACTCGAGGACGAGCAGGCTCGCCAGGAACTCATCGACTTGCTTCGTAGCCAAGCGTCGGAGGTAGCCGAGTCATCGGAGCTTGCCGAGGGCGCTGCGCAAGACAGCGATATCGCCCCCGAGGATGTGTCGCTGCCGCGCCAGCTGGCGCAATTAACCAGCAACGTTGTCGGCGATGTCGGCGGTCAATTTGAGCAAATAGCGCTGTTGGTGCGTGGCCTCTTCGTAGGGGGTGGCGAGAGCGTCTTTGACATGGCGGTGTTCGTGTCGGCGGCGATCAATCTGGGTATCGTGATTGTCGCTACCTTTGCCATGTTTATCGTATTTCGTCGCGTCGCAAAGCCATTGTTCACTAAAATCAGTGGTTGGTCGCAGCAAGGCAATGGGCTGACGCCCGTGCTGCGCCTGATCGTCTGTGTAGCGATTGCTGCAGTGATTGATGTGCTACTGGTGGCGCTTGCCTATGTTGGCGGTAATCTTGTCGCGACCTTTGCAGTCGGCGAAGTTGGCGACCTGTCTACCCGGGCATCGCTGTTTCTCAACGCCTTTTTAATCATTGAGCTATTGAAAGCCGCGGTGCGGATGCTGTTTTCCTCGCGCTATGAAGGGCTGCGGCTATTGCCGATTTCAGCGCAGGAAGCCTCTTACTGGAACCGTTGGTTAGCCCGTCTGATCGGCATGGTGGGGTATGGCCTGATGGTCGTGGTTCCACTGGTCAACTTTTACGTGTCGGCGGCCGTCGGTCAGGCGCTAGGCACCTTGATCATGCTGCTGGCGTTTATTTATGCCGTGGTGGTGGTGTTGAAAAACCGCGTCCGCCTGCGCGACAACCTGAACACCGTCGGGTCCCGCTCCACGTTGGCGGCCAGCCGGGTATCGCTTCAGTTATTTGCGCGCACCTGGCATATGTTCGCGCTGCTTTACTTCTTGATGGTATTTGTGTTGACGCTGGTTCGCCCAGGCGACGCTTTGCCGTTTGTGCTGTTTGCCACGCTGAAAACCCTGGCGGCGGTTGTCGTGGGGTTATTAGTGTCGACGTTCCTCACGCAAACCATTGGCCGCCGCATTCAGCTATCGCCTGATATGCGCCGCAAACTGCCGATGTTGGAAAAACGCCTTAATAGCTATGTGCCCAATGCGCTGCGTATTCTACGCACGGTGATCGTGGTGACGGTCATCATGGTGGTGCTGGATGCCTGGGGCGCGTTTGATCTGGCCGCCTGGTACGCGTCTGAAGCCGGGGCTGGCCTGGTGAGCAAATTAATCAGCGTCGCGATGATCCTGATCGTGGCCATTGGTGCCTGGTTGGGGCTTGCCAGTTTGATTGAGCACAAGCTCAACCCGGATACCGGGGTGGGTGAGCCCGCTGCACGGGCGAAAACGCTGCTTAGTCTATTCCGCAACGCACTGGCCATCGCGATGTGGTGACGGTCGGCGGCATCACCGGGACTGCGGAAAAGCTCAGCATTCGTTCGGTGGGCATTCGTGATCTGAGTGGCACCTTCCATATCGTGCCGTTCTCAAGCGTTGATACGGTGTCCAACTACATGCGCGAGTTTGGTAACCACGTCGGCGAGTACGGCATTGCCTACCGCGAGAGTATCGACGATGCGATCGAGCAGCTCAAAGTCGCGTTCGAGGATCTCAAGGCGAGCGAAGAGCACGGCCACAAGCTGCTCGAAGAGATGACCGTTGCCGGGGTCATAGCGTTGGCGGATAGCTCGGTCAATATCCGCGTGGTTATCAAGACCACCCCCGGCGACCAATGGGGTGTTGGGCGTGCGTATAACCGTTTCGTCAAGCTGCGCTTCGACGAAGCCGGTATCGAGATACCCTTCCCGCATACCACGCTCTACTTTGGTGAAAACAAGGACGGTAGCGCGCCGCCGGCCAACGTCCGGGTTATCGAATCCATCGCCGAAGAAAAAGGCAGCAAGCCAACGCCTCAGCAGGATGCCGGGGAACAAAAACCCGCATCCCACCAGGATGTGCAGGAAACGTCGGACTCAGACCATATCAAGCCCGACCACGATGACGTTGACACGCCTGACGAGCGCTAAACGCCGCGTCGTAATAGACAAAAAGTAATAAGCAAAGGGGCTGCCATTGGCAGCCCCTTTGCTTTATGGGTTAACCCGGATAGTTTTCCGAGTGACGCCCTTCCACGTTGATCGACTCGCCGCCATCGACAAATAGAATTTGCCCGGCGACAAAGGCGTTATTAAGCAGGTAATGCAATGCCTGCACCAGATGATCCGGTTCGCCTTGCTGCTTGACGGGAATCCCGTCGATGCGCCAGTCAATGTAGTCGCTGGTGCGCTGGGATGCGGGCAGCACGACACCCGGCGCGATGCCGTTCACCCGAATGCGCGGGGCAAATTCCAGCGCCGCCATGCGGGTCATCTCCGCCAAGCTCTTTTTGGATAGCAAATAGGCGGCGTAGGGATACTGGTGATAGGCCACCTTGTTATCGATGATATTGATGACCTGGCCGGTATCGACCGCGCTGGCAAAGTGGCGGGTTAACAGCAGCGGGGTAAACAGGTTCACCCGGAACTGGGTTTCCAGCATCTCCAGATCAGTCTCGGCAAGGGGCGCGGGCGTGTAGGCGGAGGCACTGTTAAGCAAAACGCTTAGCTGAGGGAATCGCTGTGTGACCTGCTTGATCAGTATGCCCACATCGTCGTGCAGGAAATCGCAGCTAAATAGCTCGCAGGCTTGACCCTTTGCGCGGATACCTGTGGCGACTTCTTCCGCCTCATCGCGTGAGCGATTGACGTGCAGCGCGATGTCGTAGCCCGCGGCGGCCAGTGATTCGGCAAAATAACGTCCCAGGCGCGTCGCGCCGCCAGTGACCAATGCGGCCGGTGTGCTCATTGAAAAATCCTCATCGTGATCGTGGCTAGAAGGGTTGTGAAGAGTGGGCTATAGGATGACAAGACTGTCTGCGTGAGGGCAGCGTTTGTCAATAAATTGTACAGCACTTGCACAAACGGTGTGGAACGTTAGGCTGGAATTCATCGACGCCTCGTTCAAGGATGGATAGCCATGTCTCAATCCCGTTTATATGCCCGACCCGATACGTCGCTGCACGAATGTGTTATCTCGTTGGGATCCAATATTGAACCTGAGCGGCACGCCGCTGAAGCGCTGGATATACTCGGCCAAGAGTGTGAGCTGGTCGGCCGCTCCCGGGAGATCGTTACCACGCCGGTCGGCTACCAAGAGCAGCCCAACTTCCTTAATGCGGCGCTACTGGTGCGTACGCGCTTATCGATGGGTGACTTTCGCGCCTACCTGAAAGGCGTGGAAGACCGCTTGGGGCGAGTTCGTGGCCCGATCAAATCGGGGCCGCGCACCATGGATCTGGATATTGTCGCCTGGGATGGCGAACTGGTAGATGAAGGTTATCTTGATCACGATTACGTGCGCGTCCCCGTTGACGAATTGCTGTCGGCAGTAGAACGCAAATAATTCCTTGCTTGAGGCTAACGCTGGCCACTAAACGGCCGATAAGACGTATTCCTAAGGTTGTTTCCTTTAAGCGCCGTGCCGCTTGGGATGAGCCAGGCGATGCGCAATACCAACGATGGCATCTCCATGGTGCAAACGGCGGAAGGCTCGCTCAACCTGGTCAACGACAGCCTCCAACGCATTCGTGAACTGAGCGTTCAGGCGGCCAACGGTACCAACTCCTCTTCTGATCTTGCTTCTATTCAGTTGGAGATTGATCAGCGCCTTGAAGAAATCGATCGCATTGCCGGGCAGAGTAATTTCAACGGCATAGGGCTGATAGACAACGATCGAACGCTCAATATTCAGGTGGGCGCCAATGCGGGAGATGTGATTGGCATACGCTTCAATGCGATGGGTACCGAGGCGTTAAACATCGAGGGCTTCAGCGTTTTGGATGATGGCTCGGCCACGCCTGAACCGATGGAAGCAATCGACAAGGCGATTGAGCGCGTGGACCGCCAGCGTAGCTATCTGGGGGCGGTGCAGAACCGTTTTGACAGCGTGATCGACGGGCTCAATACCAATATCGTCAATACCTCTGCCGCCCAGTCGCGCATTCAGGATGCGGACTACGCGAAAGAAGTCTCCAACCTCTTACGCGCACAAATTCTTCAGCAAGTCGGTATCAGCATGTTGGGCCGTATCAGCCAACAGCCGCAGATGATTCTGCGGCTGTTGGAAGGGCTCTAAGCGGCTACTTGATTATCCCTTGCTCGCGCGCCATGGCATAGGCTGCTTTCGGGCCGTTCCATAGCGTGGGCAGCAGGATCAGCGACACGGGAATGGCCGTGATGACGATAAACTGCTGTAGTGCACTGATTTGCCCGGCACCCATGTTCAGTAATAACGCCGCCATCAACGCCATGGCGATCCCCCAGAAGGCGCGAACGTAAGGGCTAGGGTCATCGTGACCGGCGCCCACGACGGCAATGGCGTAGCTCATCGAGTCACCGGTAGTCGCCACAAAAATAGTCGTTAACAGCAGGATCGCCAGCGCCATCCAGGTGCCGCCAGGTAGCGCCTGCGCGACGGTTAGCGTGGCCACGTCAAACTGGAAGTTGTTCAGCGCTTCGGTCAGCTCGATAGCACCGCTGAGCTGGTAGTAGATGCCCGAGCCGCCGAGCAGGGTAAACCACACGCTGGTGGCAATCGGCGCGATAACGGCGACCGCGACAATCATCTGGCGAATGGTGCGGCCACGGGAAATGCGCGCTACAAAAATAGCCATCAGCGGTGCATAGCCGATAAACCA
>JAIVHM010000190.1 GCA_020201095.1 Halomonas sp.
AGCCCCCTGCGAGCAACTGCTTGCCTTGAACAGCGGTGAACCGCTGGGAGACTTAACTGCCAATGCGCTTAATTCGCCCCTGGGCCGATCATTAATTGAACTGACCCAGGCGCAATCAAGCCGTTTACAGGGGCTGAGCGATGAGCTGGAAAATACCCGTAAAGCGCTGCGCGAACGCAAGCTGATCGAGCGGGCAAAAGGCCTCATCATGGCTCACCAGGACATGACAGAAGAACAGGCGTACCGGTTTTTGCGCACCACTTCGATGAATCAGAGCAAAAGCATGGCGGACATGGCACAGTCGATTCTTGACTTATCCACCATGCTCAAGCGTAAAGAAACAGGCTATTAACGCATCTGCTTTTGTTCGCAGGCTTATCATTTGCACAACGGCGCTCAATTAGCCATGCTAAATAAGTTGTCATGGTTAATCGTATGGAGTGCAGAGGATGCAAAAAAACGTATTGCTGATTACCGGGGCCTCCAGCGGGATTGGGGCTGCCACCGCACGAGCGGCTTCCCGTGAAGGCTACAAACTGGTACTGGCCGCCCGCTCAACGGACAAGCTCACTGCACTTGCTCAGGAGCTGGGACCCGAAAATGTGCTGACCTGCGAACTGGATGTCACCCAGATGGATGAACAGCGCGCCATGGTCGACGAAGCACTGGAAACTTTTGGCAGGATTGACGCGGTCTTTGCCAATGCGGGTTGTGGTGGTTCGCCGGGCGGTTTCAGCGGCGCCGACCATGAACGTTGGCAGGAAATGATTTTGACGAACGTATACGGTGTAGGTTTGACCCTCCAGGCATGCTTGCCAGCGCTCAAACGTAGCAAAGGCCACGTGCTGTTAACCGGTTCAGCGGCAGGCCGTGCGACCATACCAGGGTCCATGTACAGCGCTACCAAGTGGGCTGTTACCGGCATCGGTTACAACCTGCGCGAGGAGCTACGCGGTACCGGCATGCGGGTAACGCTGATTGAGCCCGGCATGGTCGATACACCGTTCTTCGATGAACCACCCGAACATGCGCTGGAAGACCGCGACATTGCCAATGCGGTTATTTACGCGCTGTCGCAGCCTGCCCATGTCGACGTCAACGAAATTCTGGTTCGCCCTACCCCGCCGATAGAATAATGTGTTTTGCCGATACCCGCCTTGTAATTCATCGATGCTGGCCGCATAACCATTAATTAACAAGCGTGCTAATGACTTGCTCAACGCCCATGCGCCGACGTTTCATTAGTACGCCCTTTCTTCCGGCCTTATAGGTGATGCATGAGCGCACTCGCGTCGACCGCGCTATCCGTACTGGACCTCGCTCCGATTCGTCAGGGCGGCAGCGCTGCCGAAACCTTTCAAGACAGCGTTTCCCTCGCACAGCGAACGGAACAACTGGGTTATCAGCGCTACTGGTTGGCTGAACACCACAACATTGATGGCATCGCAAGCGCCGCGACCGCGGTACTGATTGGTCATATTGCTGGGCAAACCTCGCGTATTCGGGTAGGTAGCGGGGGGATCATGTTGCCCAACCACCCGCCCCTCGTGGTCGCCGAGCAGTTTGGTACGCTTGAAACCCTCTACCCCGGGCGCATTGATCTGGGCCTTGGCCGCGCGCCCGGTTCTGACGGCGCGACCATGCAGGCAATGCGTCGCCATGCCCACGCTGGCGTGGACGACTTCCCGGCTCAGCTAAACGAGCTGCGTGGCTATCTGGGCGATGCTTCGCCTCACCAGCGGGTAAAAGCAGTCCCCGGCCAGGGCACTCACGTGCCGATTTGGTTGCTCGGCTCCAGTGGCTTCAGCGCGCAATTGGCCGCCAAACTTGGCCTGCCCTTTGCCTTCGCCGCGCAGTTTGCGCCAGGCTACCTATTTGAAGCGTTGCGCCTTTACCGTGAGAACTTCCAGCCCTCGGCGCATCTGGATACTCCCTACGCCACCGTCGGATTGCCCGTCATTGCCGCGGAAAGCGATGCCATGGCGGAATACCTGGCGACCACCGCCCAGCAGAAATTTCTCAACCTGATCCGCGGCAAGCCGACGGTCTCGCTGCCGCCGGTGGAGCAGCTTGACTGGTCGCCCATGGAACGTGCCCAGGTCGAGCAGTTTCTCGGCGCAGCGATCATTGGTGGACCCGACACGGTTAAAGCCAAGCTTATCGACTTTCAGGAACGCACTGGGGCCAATGAGTTAATGATCAACAGTGACTTTTACGACCATCAGGATCGGCTCAGAAGCTATCAGATTGTTGCCGATGCGGCTCAATAACCCCTTATCTTATAATGACCAGCAGCCCGACATGACGGCTGCTGGCGTCGATTTAACGCCAACAACCAGGTAAACAGAACCATGTCTGCGTTCACTTACTCCACTATGTCACACGCTGACTTCATGGCGTTCTGGCCGACCTTTCAACACATTGTGGCGGCCCAAGAAACCTACGCCATCGAGCCGGATATATCGGCGGAGGACGCCTACCGGTTATGGTGTCTAGCCCCCCGCGCAACGCTTGCGGTCAAGGATGAAACAGGCTCGATACTGGGCACCTACTATTTAAAACCCAATGCGGCCGGTCCCGGTAATCATGTCTGCAACTGCGGTTATATGGTGGCTCCCGACGCGCGTGGCAAAGGCGTCGCCCGTGCCATGTGCGAGCACTCACAGCAGTTGGCTCGCGAGTTGGGTTTCAGCGCCATGCAGTTCAACGCGGTTGTCGCTACCAACGAGGTGGCGGTGGCACTTTGGCAGCGCCTGGGGTTTGCCATTGTAGGTACGGTGCCCAACGCTTACCGCCATGCCCACCTGGGTGAGGTTGATACCTACGTCATGCATAAACCTCTTTAAGCCCTGAGCGTAGAAATCTCCCGCGTCAATCACATTGATGTAGGTTGCCCATCGACATCCTTCGTGGTTGGATAGCGTTTATTGTTTGACCTCACCCCCTCCCCGACGAGACGCCGGAATGTCCTACAACCCTTTGCGGCTGAGCCATATATCCCTTCGCACGCGCTTTATGCTGCTGGTTGTTGGCTTGGTGTTTAGCACGACCATCCTGCTCGGCTGGGTCGCTGCTCGGCAGTCAGCTGATCAGCTGGAAGCCAATATCGGCGTCTCTACAGCAGAATCGGCCTATCAGATGGTCGACAAGCTAGATCGCAGCATGGATGCCCGCATTAAAGAGGTAAAATTGCTGTTGGGCATTGAAGCGCTGACTGACGGCACCGATAACGACACCCTTCGCGCTCAGTTAGAAACGCTTCAGGATAACTACAACGTGGTGTCATGGATTGGCTTTATTGATCCCGACGGCGTCGTCCAAGCCGCCACTGGCGGCATATTGGAAGATACGTCTATTGCCCAACGCCCGGTCTTTCAAAACGGCCGCGATGGCATGTGGATTGGTGATGTCCACGATGCGGTGTTGCTGTCGCAGCTATTGCCCAATCCGTATGGCGAAGCCATACAGTTTGTCGATATCGCAACCCCTGTCTACGCCCAGGACAACACCTTCCTGGGGGTGCTGGCCGTTCACCTTAGCTGGGAATGGGCTGAGTACATTCAACGTGCAATGTTCTCGCCTGCGCAACGTCGCCAAGGCACCGAAATGCTGTTGCTTGCGGCCGATGGCACGGTCTTGCTGGGGCCGGACGACCTGCTGGGACAATCAGTTCCAGGCTTGTCTACCCCGCCCTCCAAGGCCAGCACCAAGCCTTCGTGGGCGATAGATACATGGCCTGACGGCCAACGCTATGTGACCGGCACGGCGCTTAGTCAAGGCTATGAAGACTTCCCAAGCCTAGGCTGGGTAGCCGTCAGCCGCCAGCCTGTTGAGCAGGCATTTGCTCCCGTTGAACGGCTAAAACGTGTGATTATGGGCATCGGTGTGCTGTTGGCTATACTGTTTGCGGTGATTGGCTGGAGTATTGCGTCTCGGCTTACAGCTCCGCTAACCCGTCTTTCTCATGCGGCAGACAATATTTACGATGCCAGCCAGCCTGCCAACGAGATTCCCCTGGAAACCGGTTCGCCGGAACTGACGCGCCTCTCCACGTCAATGCGCAACATGGTTGGACGCTTGCTCGACCAGAATCGCACCATTCGCCGCCTTGAAGATATGGCTAATAGCGATCCGCTGACGGGGTTGCCAAACCGTGCCTTCCTTGATCGTTATCTTTCACACGTCCTGCCCGAGGCCGAGCGCCAGCAACAAAGTATTGCGCTGGTGTATATTGATCTGGACGGCTTTAAAGAAGTGAATGATGAGTTGGGGCATCATGCAGGCGATCTATTGTTAATCGACATTGCCGGCCGCTTGCAGGAAGTGCTTCGGGCCAGCGATGTCGTCGCTCGGTGGGGTGGTGACGAATTCGTCATGGCCTTGAAAGCTCCCGCCGATCAATTGCCGACGTTAACCCAGGCGATAAGCGAGCGGCTGCTTGCCTCCATTTCTCAACCTGTATCGTTGCCCGAGCATCAAGCGGTGACGGTCAGCTGCAGTTTAGGTGCAGCGTGGTGGCCAGAACATAGTCATGACATTAAAGACGTCATGCAGTTTGCCGATGCGGCGTTGTATGTTGCCAAGCAGCAGGGCAAACATCGGCTGGTGATTCATCAACCCTGATCATCGAGGCGGCAGCTGCGTTGCCAACACTGCTCCACGGCCTTAATGCCCATGCCGTTCAGTAGGGCCACATTACGCTCGGGAATCGCATCGGTATCGCCGTAAAACTCAATTGCCTTTTCGACGCTCTCTTCACGCAGCAGATGCACCATGGCGTAAGGAGAGCGGTTGGTATAGTTGGCGGCGTCGTCAGCATCCGCGTCTTCAAAACAGTAATCCGGATGAAACGATGCGAGCTGATAGACGCCTTCATACCCTTGGTCAATCAGGATGCTTTCGGCAAGCTCAACAAAATCCAGATAATGGTCAAAGCTTTTAAACAGCGTGGGAAATACCAACAGGGTGGTTTCCGTTTCCGGATGCTCGTCTAGCCAGTGCACTTCCACCATCAGTTCTTCCAGCGCCACTTCAATTTTTTTAGAACGCACCACTTCAACCCGAACCGCATCCCGCGCCAGCTCGCGGCTGGCAAACGGGCATATATCGTGGGCCACAATAAAGCGATTCACCCAGTTCAAGGTCTGTGCGATGACCGTATTATCTGCGCTTTGCATGCCTCTCCCTCACCTCTCGCGGTTGTCTCGCCGATGCCCATCACCGCCGAAAGCGCCACAGTTTACACGCCATACGCACTAGGCGTGTTCCTGATAACGCTTGAGGGCCACCTGATAGGATTTATGGATATGGTCATCCATGAGCGCCCGTGCGGCTTTGCTATCACGCTGCAAGGCAAGCTCCACCAGTTCGTGATGCTGCTCATCGAGGGTTTGTCTCACCGTCGGCATTTTGGGCCCCAGGCGACGGTAGCGGTCAAACTGGTCGTGTAACTGCTCAATGAAGCGCAGAAGCCAAACCGAACCGCAGGGCGCCACAAGCGTGCGATGAAACTGGCTGTGCAACGCCTCCCACTCCCGGCCAGCTTGTTGAGTGCCTCGCGTAGCGGGCTCAAGCCAACCTGATAATGCTCCTTGAGCGCGTTGATCGCCAATTTTTCGCCCGCAGCAAAGTGACCGCCGACTAAATCTCGACGGAGCGTCTCGTAAATGCGGCTGGAGGCCGTACTGATAACCGGTTGAAGATGCTGGTTCATATAAGATCCTTTTTCACCCTGGCTCCCATACCCTTAAACAGTGGAGTTGACGCCCTGGGAAGCCCTCGCTTATATTCTATTTTATACATAATAATCGATTTTTTTAACTGACAAACGATAAACAAGGGTCGGCAATGCGTTGTACCTCACTACTAACCTTGCGGGGCTGCCCATGATGTCGTCGGCCTCCTGGCAACTGTTCTGGGCGTTTTTGCGCGTTGGCCTGTTAGGGTTTGGCGGCGGCCCCGCCATGATTCCCCTGGTACGGGCCGAAGTCGTCACCCGCCACCACTGGCTAACCGATGAAGAATTCGCCGATGTATTGGCGATCGGCAACACGCTCCCCGGCCCTATCGCCACCAAAATGCCCGGCTACATCGGCTACCGAGTAGGCGGCATCAGCGGCTGTATCGCGGCTGTCATCGCCATCATTCTACCCATGATTGTCGCCATGATTGTCATGTTAGGCATTTTCAGCCGCTATCGCGATGTTGCCTGGATTCGCGGCATGGGCCAGGCCGTCGTACCCGTGGTCATGATCATGATGGCACAGCTGACGTGGGACTTTTTTGATAAATCAAAAGCGGCGCTCGGCTGGCTAGCAAGCATTGTGATGGCGATTGTCGCGGGCGGGCTTATTTACTGGCTCGGTATTCATCCCGGCTGGGTAATTGGGGCTATTTTACTCGCTGCCCTGCTGCGCCCTAAGGGCAATAAAAAAGTTGAGGGGTCAGCATGATCTATTGGGAGCTGTTCCTCGCCTTTTTTATTCCTAATATTATCGGTTACGGCGGCGGCCCAGCGATCATTCCGCTAATCGAGACCGAAGTCGTCGGCCGCTATGGCTGGATGACCGCACAAACCTTCGCCGAAACCCTGGCACTGGGTAATGCCCTGCCAAGCCCTATCGCCACCAAGATGGCCGGTTATATCGGCTATGAAGTCGCCGGCATTGGCGGTGCCTTCGTGGCAGTGGCTGCTACGGTCATCCCGACATTGCTGCTCATGCTGGGCGCGCTGGGGCTTCTGTACCGCCATCGTGACTCCCCCCGCGTCAAACGCATGAGCCAATGGGTGCGTCCAGTTATCGCCATGATGATGGGCTGGCTGACCCTAGGCTTTTTGCTCGAAAGCATTAGCTCAAGCGGCACGCTTCACACCCTGATTATCGGCGTGGTCGCTGGCATTGCGCTGATTCGCTTCAAAACGCATCCCGCCTTTGTGGTCGTGGGTGCGCTGGCTTACGGCGGGCTTTTCCTGGGTTGAACTGGCTATCCACGCTCAAACCCAGCATCATAGTCATTCTTTTGCTAGATAGTTGCCTTTTATTATATGTCGCCACCCTCTTCTGACGCTCCCACCGCGCCGATAAGCAGTTTTCTTAGCGTTTTTAGTTACAGCCGCCGCGCGCTGGGGCTGGTGTGGGAAACCTCGCGCTGGATGATGCTTGGTTTAGCGCTTTGCACGCTGGTTGCCGGCGTGCTGCCTGCCGTAGCCGCCTGGGTCGGTCAGTTGATTGTGGATGGCGTGGTGAGTGCCATGGACGCTCATCAAGCAGCTACTGATCCCAACCTGCTGGTGTCCATTACGCCGGTACTCAAACTCGTCGCCTTCGAAGCGCTAATTATTGCGCTGATCGCGCTTGCCCAGCGCGGGCTTGCCGCCCAGCAGTCGTTGCTGCGCGCCCTGCTAGGGCAGAAGGTCAATGTGATGATCCTTGAGAAAGCTGGCCAGCTCTCGCTTAGCCAGTTTGAGGACTCAGAGCTTTACGACCAGTTGACCCGAGCCCGGCGCGAAGCGTCAACGCGACCTCTCGCCCTGGTCAATAAAACCTTTGGGCTTTTGCAGAATGCCATTTCGCTGGGCAGCTTCGGGGTCTTGCTGGTGCAGTTCTCTCCCTGGGCATTGCTGATTCTCGTGGCTGGTGCCCTGCCGGTGTTTATGTCAGAGGCCAAGTTCTCGGGGGACGGCTTTCGGCTGTTTCGCCGACGCTCCTCGCAAACCCGCATGCAAATTTATCTAGAGACCGTACTCGCCAGGGAAGACAGCATCAAAGAGGTCAAACTGTTTGGCCTGGAAGAACTTTTTCTCAAGCGCTATCGCGATATCTTTACCCAATTATTCGCCGAAGACCGGCGCCTGACGCTGCGCCGGGAAAGCTGGGGGTTTGTGCTGGGGTTGCTGGGCACCCTCACCTTTTATGCCGCCTATGCGTGGGTGGTGATTGAGACGATCACCGGCGCACTTACCCTTGGTCAGATGACTATGTACCTCATGGTCTTCAAGCAGGGACAGGCCGCGCTTTCCGCAAGCCTGACCGCGATTAGCGGCATGTACGAAGACAACCTTTACCTGTCCAACCTCTACGAGTACCTGGAACAACCGGTCGAGGCGGACACAGGCACCCTGACCCAGGGGGTATTACCCGGCGACGGCCTGCGCTTTGAAAACGTCAGCTTCGCCTACCCCGGCAGCGCACCGGTGTTGCACGACATTTCCCTGCACCTATCTCCCGGGCAGAGCCTGGCCTTGGTGGGTGAAAACGGCTCGGGTAAGACGACGCTGATCAAGCTACTGACGCGGCTTTACCAGCCGACCGCGGGGCGCATCCTGCTGGACGGCAGCGACTTACGCGACTGGCAGGCAAAAGCGCTACGCGAGCGTACCGGGGTGATTTTCCAGGATTTCGTGCGCTATCAATTGCAAGTGGGCGAAAACCTCGGTGTGGGCGATACCCATGCCTATCACGACGAGCAGCGTTGGCAGGAGGCGGCTCGCCACGGGATGGCCGATGACTTCATCGCCAATATGGCCAGCGGCTATCAAACCCAACTGGGCCGCTGGTTCAAGAATGGCCAGGAGCTATCCGGTGGTCAATGGCAGAAAATCGCCCTTTCCCGTGCGTACATGCGTGAAAATGCCGATATTCTAGTGTTGGACGAACCCACCGCCGCGATGGACGCCGCCGCTGAAGCGGAAGTGTTTGCCCGCTTCCGTGAGCATAGCCGCAACAGGATGACCATATTGATTTCTCACCGCTTCTCCACGGTACGTAGCGCTGACCTTATCCTGGTGATTGATCAAGGACATATTATTGAGCGCGGCACCCACGAGGAATTGCTTACGGCCAAAGGACGCTATGCCTCGCTGTTTCACCTGCAGGCCAGGGGGTATCGGTAACCGCTCTGCAAATGCACATTTTTTACATTACAGCCTTGCATGAACCCGCTATCTTAAGGGGCACACGCAGCAGCGGTATTGCTGCCACTATTCTGGTTTGGGGATGCAGGTGACATTGTTTAAGCATATTGTGCGCTGGTTGCGACGTTTGGGTGTGGCCTTATTGGTTTTACTCACATTTTATTTCACCCTAATGGCGTACCACCAATTAAAGCCCCTGCCTCCCGGTATATCCCATGCCAGCCCGGTTTATCAAACCGACAACGTCGAGTTCTTGCGTGATTTAACCCACCATGCAGACGACGAACGCCATGTGGACCAGGAAATTTTTGACCATATCGCGCAGATGATCGAGCGCGCCGATGACTTTATTGTGATCGATAATTTCATGATCAACGGCTTGGTGAATGACCCGTCGAAAGACTACCCCACGCTGAGTGACAACCTCGTTGAGCAATTGACCCGTAAGCGCGAAGCCAATCCGGATATGCCGATGGTGGTGATCAGCGATGCGATTAATTCGGGCTACGGTTCCTACCCCGCCGAATGGCTTGACCGCTTGCGCGACGCCGACATCGATGTGGTGATCTCCAACCTGACGCCGCTGCGCGACTCAACGCCTGTCTATTCATCGCTATGGCGCATGGGGCCGCAGTGGCTGGGCGATTTAGGGGGCGAATGGTGGGAAAACCCGTTTGTTGACGATGGCCCCAAATTCCACCTGGGCGGCTACCTGGAACTGTTCAACATCAAAGCCAACCATCGCAAGGTGGTCATTACCGAACGCGCGGCGCTGGTCGCCTCTGCCAATGCCCACGATGAATCCGGATTTCACGAAAACGTCGCGTTCGAAATCGACGGGCCCATCATTGCTGACTTATTAAGCGCTGAGCAGGCGGTCATTGACCTCGGCGACAGCGGCATTCAACTACCCAGCTACGCGCCGCAGGAGGCGCCCGCGACCGGCGAGCTAAACATTCAGTACACCACTGAAAGACAAACGCTTTACAACGTCCTCGACACCATAGAGCACGCCGCGGAAGGCGACGAGCTTTGGCTTGCCATGTACTACCTTGCCGACCGGGAAATCGTCAATGCACTGACCGATGCCAGCCAGCGCGGGGCTCAAGTGTCGCTGATTTTAGATCCCAATAAAAAAGCCTTTGGGCGTGACAAAAGCGGCCTGCCCAACCGCCCGGTGGTCGAAGAACTGATAGAAGATACCGATGAACGTATCAACGTGCGCTGGTACGACGTTGAAATAGAGCAGTTCCATCCCAAAATGATGATGCTGCGCCAGGCCAACCACAGCACGATTATCAGCGGCTCGACCAACTTCACCAGCCGCAATATGGATAATTACAACCTGGAAGCCAGCCTGATGATTTCCGGCCCTAACGATGCCGAGGTGATGCGTGAAGTGGACGATTACTTCCTGATGCTGTGGCATAACGAAGGCGGCGATTACACCCTGGAGGTCGACGAATATCAAACCACCCTGTCCGAATGGCAACGCGTGCTTTACGGGGTTCAGGCGTATCTTAAACTCACGACTTATTGAGGCATTTTCATCAATAGCGCGATGATGATAATACCCAGCAAAACGCACAGCCATTGCCAAAAACGCACCGGGTCGCGCTCCAAAAGCGGCGGGCGCGATTGCTTCAAGGTGCCAGCGCTTGGCGAGCGCAGCTCGAAGATAAACTCCGAAAGCGCCGGGTAGCGGTTTTGAGGGTTTGGGTGCAGCGCTTTTTTGAGCACCTCATCCACCCAGACGGGCAGCTCACGGTTTTCACTCAGCGCGGATTGATAGGCAAGTTTGCGCTGGGCGGCCCGGGTGCGGGTTTTGGCCACCTTGGTACCGTAGGGCAGCGTGCCGGTCAGCATCTGGTAGGCAATCACCGCAAGGGAGTAAAGGTCCGACCTTGCGGTGCCGCCTTCGCCCAGAAAATATTCCGGTGCCGTGTATTGCGCCGTGCCGAGAATATCCTCACCGCCGGTCTCGTCACCGTCTGCTTCAGCAATCCCCGCGACCCGAACGGCTCCAAAATCAATCAAACGCGCCGTGCCGTGGCGATCGATCATGATGTTGTCCGGGCGTACATCCTGATGGAGCATTTCCAAGCGGTGGAAGGCGCGCAAGCCTCTGGCCACTTGCTCGATAATACCGCGGACCTCGACCAGGTTCGGCTCGGGGTGGTCACGCATCCATTGGGTCAGGGTTTGCCCGTCGATATACGCCCACACGCTGTACAGGTAACGCCGGGGCTTTCTCTGCTCGGGCGCTGAGAGTACATGGGCGTTGTTGATGCGCCGGGCGACCCATTCCTCACGCACGAAACGCTCGACGCTGGCGGCGTCTTCGGCAAGCTCCGTGGACAGCGTTTTCACCACCACGTGCTGGTCGCTTTCCGGGTCATGCGCCAGATACACATGGCTACGAGCGCTGGCATGCAAGGGACGTATAATGCGCAGGCCGTCCAGTTCGCTGTTCGGGCGCAGCTCAGGCGGCGATGGCAACCCGCCAAGCGCGTTGTAAAGCTCATCGGCGTCCCGGTCGGGTAGCGTCTCGATCCGCACCAGTTGGACCGTTAGGTTATCGTCGCTGCCATTGGCCAGCGCCGCGCTCACCAATGCCTGGGCAGCCACGTCCAGGTCGGCGGCATTGTCCTGAATGATCGTTGCCATGGCATGGGGAGACAACCACTCGTACACGCCGTCGGTAGCCAGCAAAAACACATCGCCTTCGCTGAGCGACACCGCCCGATAATCAAGCTCCAGGTGCTGGCTTGCCCCCATAGCGCGGCTCAGATGGCTCACCTCACGGGAGGCCCAAAAGCGATGGTCTTCGGTCAGCGGTTCCAGCGTGCTGCCCGCCAATTGGTAAATACGGCTATCCCCGACATGAAACAGATGGGCCGTGGCCGATTTAATGATCATGGTGCTCAGCGTGCAGACATAGCCGCGGTCCATGTCATAGCGGTATTGGCTCTGCCGGGTTTGCGCGTAAAGCCACGCATTGGTGGCCTGAAGCACGCGCTGTGCCGCATTTTTGACGCTCCAGGAGGAAGGCGTGGCGTAGTAATCGCCAAGAAAGCCACCCACCGCCGCCTCGCTGGCCTCTCGGCTCACCGTGCTGCTGCTGATGCCATCGGCCAACGCAATGGCGATGCCTTTATGACGCCGCTGGGCGTCGTCGGGCAAATAGGCGCCGTAAAAGTCTTGGTTGCTCGGCTTACACCCTTTATCAGAGCACTGTCCCAGGGAAATATTTAGCGTGGCCATACATGACCCACCTTCAACTGAACGCCTGTTCTTCGCAGGTGGCAGGGCTTTTCGCCACGCGCGTCACCACGCTACCCACCATAATTACGCAGGGTGACGGCAATGGCTTGGCGGCGAGCAGGCAGGGCATGTCGGCAAGCGTGCCCACTAACGACTGCTGATCGGGTTGGCTGGCTTTGGCCACCAGCATAATCGGCCAGTCGTCGGGCAGCCCTGCACCACGCAAACCATTGCAGATCGCATCAACCTTGGAAAGCCCCATGTAGAACACCAGCGTTTCGTCGCGCCGGGCCAGCGTCGACCAGTCAGGGGTGCCGTCCTCCCGACACAGCTGGGCGGTGACAAAGCGAAGCTGCTGGGCATGGCCGCGGTCAGTCAGCGGAATGCCCAGGCAGGCCGCCGCCGAGGAGGCCGCGGTAATCCCGGGTACGATAGTGGCGGGTAGCTGCGCAGCGGCCAGGGCATCCAGCTCTTCCCCCATACGACCAAAAATGGCCGGATCGCCGCCTTTGAGGCGCACCACCGACTTGCCCGCGCGGGCCAGCTTGACCATCAGCGCGCCGTTCGGTACCGCGGGGAATCAGCGCCAGCACGTCATCGCCCACTAACCGGTCGTAGACCACGGCATCAGCCTGGTACAGCAGGCGCGCTGCCTTGAGCGTCAGCAGCTCGACATCGCCACTGCCCGCCCCGACCAGATACACATGCCCTGACTGGCAATCGCCCTTGAGCGGCACGCTATTGACCATGTAGCGGTCGCTCTTCTCAAATCCCACCCAACCTGGATCTAGACGACTCACCAGCCGCGCGAGGGAATTACACCACTTCATAAGCGGAACTTTGCTTAGCGCGCGCATCGGGGCGCTCCTCTTCCAATAGCGATTTCAATTCAGGAATACAACTGCCGCACTGGGTGCCGCAGGCAAGGCGTGCCCCCAGCGCCTCCACGCTGGTGTCGCCATTGCGGATGGCGTCAACAATAGCGGTTTGGCCCACCTGATGGCAGCTACAGATCACCGGACCGGTATCCGCCGCGCCGTCGTCGCAACCCGCCAACAGGCGCCGACGATGGGTGTCATCAATGTGAGCGTCGTTAAAACGCGCCTCCAGCCAGGCAAGCCCTGGCAGCTCAGCCGGTGGGCCCACCATCAACCACCATTTAAGCTGGCCGTTTTCGACACTCGCCACACGCAGGCGGCCGGTGGCGGTATCGTCACACCACAGCGATGGCGGCGTGGGCAGCCACTCGGCCAGCGCAGCAAACCAGTCGTTCATCCTGGCGTGGTCCGCCAATTGCCAACGCTGAAAGCCACGCATGGGAATGCGTGTCCAATAGGCGTTCTCGCACCACGCAGTCAGCCCAGGCGACCCGACGCCAACCTGATCAGCCACCATCAGCGTTGCTTCCCAAGCCGACGCAAAGGGCGCCAGCGACACGGCGCCGTGCTTGGCCTCAGGCTGGCCGGAGACGGGGTCAATGATACGCTCAATCAACGCGCTGCTGCGCGCATTTTGGCTGAAGCAATCCGTCCAGTGAATAGGTACGAACACCTCACCGCGCCGCTGGGCATTGGACACCCTGGCGCGAGCACGATATTCGCCCGTCGCGGCGGTCAAAACGGCAAGCGACTGATCCTCGACACCGGCAGCGGCGGCGTCGTCAGGGTGCACATCGATAAACGGCTCGGCACGGTGATTCATCAACCGCGGGGCGCGGGCGGTACGCGTCATGGTGTGCCACTGGTCGCGTATCCGCCCGGTGTTGAGACGCAGCGGGTACGCCGAGCTGAGCGCTTGCTCGGGCCCACGCGGCGTAATCGGCAGCAGCTTGGCGCGTCCGTCAGGCGTGGCGAACTGGCCATTTTCGAATAGGCGCGCTGTTCCATGCGGGGCCTGGGCGTTCACCGGCCACTGAATCGGCGTAAGCGCATCGTAGCCGTCGCGGCCCAAACCCGCGAGCCCTGAAATATCGAATAACCGCGGGATGGTAGCGGTATTCTCAAAGCCCGAAAGACGTGCGTGCTCGTCGAATATTTCGCTGGGATGGGTGTAATCGAACGCCTCCGCAAAACCCAGACGCTTGGCCACATCGCAGATGATCTGCCAGTCGTGGCGGGCCTCGCCAGGCGGCGGCAACATGCCCCGCTGGCGCGAGATACAGCGCTCTGAGTTGGTCACCGTGCCGTCTTTTTCAGACCACCCGGAAGCGGGCAGTACAATATCGGCGTAGGGCAGCATGTCGGTATTCGCCGCACACTCCGAGACAATCACCAGCGGGCACTTTTTTAGTGCGGCACGCACGTGGGCCGCATCCGGCAGGCTAATCGCCGGGTTGGTCGCCATTACCCAGAGTGCTTTTATCTCGCCACGCTCGATGGCATCAAACAACTCAACCGCTTTGTAGCCGGGGCTATTCGGCAACGAGGGTGCCAGGTTGTCGGTGGCCCAAAAGCGGCTGACCAGATCCCGCGCGCCGGGGGTGTCGTAATCCATGTGTGCAGCCAACTGATTGGCAAGGCCGCCCACCTCACGCCCACCCATGGCATTGGGTTGGCCGGTGATCGAGAAAGGCCCTGCCCCCGGCAAGCCGATTTTGCCGCCCGCCAGGTGGCAGTTGATGATCGCGTTGCACTTGTCGGTGCCGCTGGAAGACTGATTGACCCCCTGGGAGTAGAGCGTTACCACGTGCAGCTGGCTGGCAAACCAGTAGTAGAGGGTCTCCAGGCGCTCGGCATCCACCTCGCAGGCAGCCGCCACCTCAGCGACGGAACTGGCCGACTGCTGGGCGGCGCTTAACGCATCGTCAAAGCCTTGGGTATGGCGCTCAAGATACACCGTGTCCAGCTTGTTTTTGGCCGCCATCCAGGCCAGCAGGCCGTTGAACAGCACCGCATCGGTGCCGGGTTTTACCCCCAGATAAAGATCGGCGATTTCGCAGCTATCGGTCACGCGGGGATCAATCACCACCACGCGCATCAGTGGGTTACGCTCTTTGGTGACCTTGATACGCTGGTAAAGCACCGGGTGATTCCAGGCCAGGTTGGACCCCACCAGCACGACCAGTTCAGCCTCTTCAAGGTCTTCATAGTTGCAGGGCACCGCATCAGCACCGAAGGCCCGCTTGTACCCCGCCACCGCCGAGGCCATGCACAGCCGCGAGTTGGTATCCAGATGCGGCGTGCCCAAGAAGCCTTTAAACAGCTTGTTGGCGACGTAATAGTCTTCGGTCAGCAATTGACCGGAAAGATACGCCGCCACGCATTGGTGGCCGTGATCGTTGCGCAGTGTGGTCAACCGTTCAGCGGTAGCGTCTAACGCCTGCTCCCACGAGACCTCTTCGCCATCCACACGCGGCTTGATCAAACGGCCCTGATCGCCCAGCGTTTCGTGCAGCGCTGAGCCTTTGACACACAGCCGCCCGAAATTGGCAGGGTGTTCACGGTTGCCCTCGACGTCGCTCAGTGTGCCGTTCTCGGCCACGGTCGCGTTAACGCCGCAGCCAACGCCACAATACGGACACGTCGTTTTGGCTTGGTGCATGATGACTCCTCGGCAAATTGCAAACGCCGCCCATAAAAAAACGCCCAGGCTGCTAACCACTTGCGCATGAGCGCAAAAGTGGATTAGCAGGCTGGACGTCGTTGCCACAGCGAGCACCGTCAAAGGTGCCAAACGTATATTTTTAACGACTACTGTTTGTTAACGGCTGTTAGGGTTATTCGCTGCCATTGCTTTTTAGGAACGCGCTATCATTTAGTAACCACTTCAGTAGCAACTACAACAATGCGCGATTGTTGCTTGTACCTGTATGGCTGCAAACCCTAAGCCGTTATTTGCCATTAATTCAATTAAATATTTAAAAACAGACACTTAAAAATACACACTTTCCTTCTCCCACCGTTAACTCCCCCCGCTGGCACTTTAAACTTGCGTGCTGAAAGTGCAATTCGCCTCTCATGCGCACCAACAACGTGCACATAGTCAGAGGAAGTGGCACACCTATATTTCTTATGCACCTACTCAACATGATGAAAATAAGACAAAAAACAATAATAACCCGGAATTGGCCGCCGACTTGCTTCTAACTAGATATATAACTTGTTGGCGGCCAATGGCGGCGGCCACGCGTTAATCAACGCTATCGGGCAACGACGCCCCTGACCTTGTTCCTCCTGCTCGCAGGAAGCGCATGAGTCAGGGGCGTTTTTGTTTAAAGCGAATCGCCATCATGCAAGATGAGGAGCCACCCATGGAAACCTTTTCCCGGTGCTCACCCGATGACCACTTGGTCATTATCGGTAACGGCATGGCCAGCCACCGTTTAGTGGAAGCGCTGGTCAATCACCCTCAACGCCCCAAAGCAATCACCGTGGTTGGGGAAGAGTCGGTGCCCGCTTACAACCGCATTCTGCTTTCGCCGTTGCTTGCCGGTGACATGCAGCCAGAAGTACTAACGCTTCGCGACGCTGACTGGTATCAGGACAACGGCGTAACGCTCAAGCTGGGCGAACGCGTCGAGCACATCGACCGTGACAGCCGCACGCTGTCAACCGACGCGGGCCAAACCATCCATTATGACCGGCTGGTGCTGGCCACCGGCTCACGCCCGGCGCTGCCCGAAGTGCCGGGCATTGATCTCGATGGCATCCACGGGTTTCGTGATTTGCAAGATGCCGATGCGCTGGAGGCCATTGCCCAGCAAGGCGGCCATGCGCTGGTGATTGGCGGTGGCCTGCTGGGCCTGGAAGCCGCCGAAGGGCTACGCAAACGCGGCCAGGGGTTAGAGGTAACCGTGTTACAACGCAGCGAGCGGTTAATGAACCGCCAACTGGACGCCACCGCCGCTGGCTTGCTGCAAGATACCTTGGCGGCGCGCGGGCTTAATATTGTCACCCGTGCTCAACTGGCAAAGCTTGAAGGCGACCCCACCGGTCGCGTCTGCGCTGCCGTTCTTAATGATGGCCGCCGACTCGCTACCGACAGCGTGATTATCGCCGCCGGCATTACCCCCAACGCGGAATTGGGCCAACGGGCCGGGCTTACCACCGACCGGGCCATCAAGGTAGACCGCCACCTCACCACCTCCGACCCGCATATTTTTGCGCTGGGCGAGTGCTGTCAGTTTGAAACGCATACCTATGGCCTGGTCGAGCCCATCTGGCACCAGGTCGACGTACTGGCAGCCGCGCTGTGCGGCGACGCAGACGAAGGGTATCGAGAGGCCCCCACCGCCACCAAGCTTAAAGTCAGTGGCGTGTCGCTTTACGCCTTTGGCCCCACCGAGGCGGCGCCTGAGCACGACGAACTTTGCTACCACGACCTGGAGCGCGGCGACTACCGCCGACTGCTCCTTCGCAACGGGCGCATAGAAGGCGCAGTGCTTTACGGCGACACCCAGCACGGCCCCTGGTACTTCGAACAGGCGCTGGCCGGTACCGACCTGAGTGCCTGTCGCCAGGCCTTGCTGTTTGGCGCCGCGGACGTCAATACGCTGCAAACCTCGCAGGCGTATCCCCAGGATTCTCAAACACCGACTTCAGAGGCGGCTTAACCATGTCTACCCCAACAGTGAATGCCAGCAACATGGCAAACCAAGCGAAACTCATCATTATTGGCAACGGTATGGTCGGCCACCATCTGGTCGAGCAACTCGTTGATGGCGGTGCCCTTGAGCACTATCAGGTCACCGTGTTTGGTGAAGAGCGCCACCGCGCCTACGACCGGGTGCATCTCTCGGAATACTTTAGCGGTCGCGACGCTGAGTCGCTCGCCCTGTGCGAGCCCGACTACTACGCCACCAGCGGCGTCACGCTGCGCACTGGCGAGGCCGTGATCGAGATCGACCGCGACGCGCAAGACGTGGTGACCGATCAGGGTCGTTACCCCTACGACAAGCTGGTACTGGCCACCGGTTCATACCCCTTCGTGCCGCCGATTCCCGGCAACGACCGCGACGGCTGCCTGGTGTACCGGACGCTTGACGACCTGGACGACATTCGCGCGGCGGCGGAAAACGCCACCAACGGCGTGGTCGTCGGCGGCGGGCTGCTCGGTCTGGAAGCCGCCAACGCGCTGCGCGGCTTGAACCTGGATACCGCCGTGGTCGAGTTTGCCTCGCGCCTGATGCCCATGCAGGTGGACAATGAGGGTGGCGAGCTGCTGCGCGAAAAAATCGAGTCGTTGGGCGTCCAGGTGCTCACCGAACGGGCGACCCAACGCATTGAAGACGGTGACGCGAGCCATCACCTTTAGCGGCGCGGACATGAGCACCAAGCTCAAGCTGCTCGGGGTCGACGTGGGCTCGATTGGCGACGCCCACGGCAACCAGAACCCCGGGGCGCGGATGTTCCGCTACCTCGACCCGCTCACCCAGGTATACCGCAAGATAGTTGTCTCAAGCGATGGCAAGAAACTGCTGGGTGCCATGCTGGTAGGCGACAACAGCGCCTACGACACGCTGCTGCAATACTATTCCAACGGCATCGAACTGCCCGATGAACCTGCCTCATTGATTCTGCCGCAAAGCAGTGGAGCCGCCCCGGCGTTGGGCCCTGGTGCGTTGCCGGAAACCGCGACCATCTGCTCCTGCCATAACGTTTCCAAGGGCGATATTTGCGCCACCATTGACGGCGGCGCGGTCGATTTAACGGGCGTGAAAGGCGAAACCAAGGCCAGCACCGGCTGTGGTGGTTGTACCGCACTGCTCAAAAGCGTGGTTGACCACGAGCTGGAAGCCCGCGGCGTCGAAGTCGACAAATCGATTTGCGAACACTTCGCCCATACCCGCCAGGGGCTTTACGACATTGTTCGCGTGGAAGGCATCAAAACCTTCAGCGAGCTGATCGACAAGCACGGCAACCCCGAGACCCACCGCCTGGGCTGCGATATCTGCAAACCCGCGGTGGCCTCGATTCTGGCTTCCTGCTTCAACGAGCCGATCACCGACGCCTCGCATGTGCCGTTGCAGGATACCAACGACACCTTCATGGCCAACATGCAGAAAAACGGCACCTACTCGGTCGTGCCGCGTGTCGCTGGTGGTGAAATCACCCCGGATAAGCTGATCGTGCTCGGCGAAGTCGCCAAGAAATATGGCCTTTACTCAAAAGTCACCGGCGGGCAGCGTATCGATTTATTCGGCGCACGCCTGGAAGATTTGCCGGACATCTGGAGCGAGCTGATCGACGCCGGCTTTGAAACGGGCCATGCCTACGGCAAGTCGCTGCGTACGGTGAAATCCTGCGTGGGCAGCACTTGGTGCCGCTATGGCGTGCAGGACAGTGTTGGAATGGCGATCCAACTGGAGAACCGCTACAAAGGTCTTCGCTCGCCGCACAAGATCAAATTCGGCGTTTCCGGCTGTACCCGCGAATGCGCCGAGGCCCAGAGCAAGGACATTGGCATCATTGCCACCGAAAACGGCTGGAACCTCTATGTGTGCGGTAACGGCGGCATGCGCCCGCGCCACGCCGAGCTATTCGCCACCGATCTGGATGACGAGCAGCTTTACCGTACCATCGACCGCTTCCTGATGTTCTACGTGCGCACCGCCGACCGCCTGCAGCGTACCTCGGTATGGCGTGAAAACCTCGAAGGGGGCCTTGATTACCTCAAAGAGGTGGTTCTCGACGACAGCCTGGGCATTGGCGACGAACTCGAGCGCCAGATGCAAACCGTGATTGACAACTACCAGTGCGAATGGGCCGACGCGATCAGCGACCCGGAAAAGCTCAAGCGCTTCAGAAGCTTCGTCAACGACGAGCGTCCGGACCCGTCGATCATCATGACCAGCGAGCGCGGTCAGCTACGGCCCGCTTAAGCGACGCTTTTCACTGAATAAAAACGGATCAAACGACGAGGCACCCCATGACCGCAACGGCAATGAAAAAAGAGATGGATACCGTGAGTGTTGAAAACAGCAAAACGTGGCAGAAAGTCTGTACCAAAGCTGACCTGGTTGAATTTTCCGGGGTTGCCGCCTGGCTCGATAGTTGTGAGCCTCCGGCCCAGGTGGCCATCTTCTATTTACCCGGCCATGGCAACGAGCTTTACGCCCTCGACCACCATGACCCGTTCTCCAACGCCAACGTCATTGCCCGAGGCATTGTCGGCGATTTAAAAGGGGCTCCGGTGGTCGCGTCGCCCATCTACAAGCAGCACTTCCGCCTGGAAGATGGGCAGTGCCTGGAGGATGAGGACATCAAGCTGCGTACCTGGAAGATCGAGTTCAAGGGAGATGAAGTGTGGATTGAGGGGTAGCGCCACCCCACTCGTTAACATGCCCTGCTGTTATACTGTCGCTTTTATCAAGCTCACAGGGCAGTGGCGTCATGAAAACCGAGTCCCATACCTTAGCCTTTTCCGCCTTCATGGCATTGCTGATCGGCTGCGCGGGTATTGCCGCGACACTGGCATCCAATTCCCAGGCGATTCTGCTAGATGGACTGTTCAACCTGATTTATTTCGGCGTTGCGCTGGTCACCATCAAGGTCAGTCGCCTGGCTAGCCGCCCGGATAGCGAGTCGTACCCGTTCGGCTACAGCTACTTTGAGTCGCTGGTGAACCTGTGCAAGGGACTGCTGATATTCGGCGTGTCGATATTCGCCCTGGTGGATGCCATTGCGGCGTTGCTGACGGGCGGACGCGCCATCGCGGCAGGCATCGCCATCGCTTACGCCCTCTTTGCAACCGCTGCTTGCTCACTGACAGCCTGGGTCATGCACCGCAGTCTGCGTTCGGTCAGCAGCCCGCTGGTGGAAGCCGACAAAGCGAATTGGGTCGTCAACAGCGTGATTTCAGCGGCGGTCCTGGCGGCCTTTTGCCTGGTGCTGATCTTCGAAAAGCTCAACTGGCAAAGCGTACTCCCGTATATCGACCCACTACTGGTCATTGCCGTTGTCGTGTTGTGCATGGGGGTACCGGTTCGCATGGCCTCCCAGGCATTGAAGGAACTGCTCAACAAAACGCCAGAAGAAGCCCTTGCAGAGCCAGTCCATCAGGCCGTCGGGCGTGCACTGGCGGATATTGACACTCAAGAAGTGCGCGTGCGCATGGTACGCCCCGGCCGCCTGCTGTATGTCATCGTGCATGTGGTATTACCCGCCACCCCTGACGTATCCATTGCGGCCCAGGACAAGCTGCGGGCAAAAGTCGATGAAGAAGTTAGGCGTTACTACTCACCCGTGGTTTGCGACGTGGTATTCACCGCCGACACCCGCTGGGCAGCGCCCTCTTGTGGGCTGCTGGTTGAACCCCATCACTAAACAGGGCGGCCAAGCCGCCCTGTTTTACGCTGATAGTCTTGCGCTTTGTGGTCAGGATTTTGTCTCTTTCACCGGCCATACATCGTCATCGACCAGCTCGGGGCGTTTGAGCACCGAGGGGTGGAAGACCGGCTCTTTGATGCCTTCCCGGCGTTGGCGTTCGTAGTCTTTGAGCACCGACACGGCGATTGGCCCCATGAGCAGGATGGCAAACAGGTTGGTGGTGGCCATCAGCCCCATCGCCAGGTCGGCAAAGTCCCACACCACGCTGAGTTCAGCCACTGACCCAATGAGCACCATGGCGATGATAACGACTTTAAAGACGGTGACCGCTTTTTGCGCATGACGGCGGAAAAGGTACTCGATATTCACCGCAGAAAACGAGAAGTTGGCCAGAATCGAGGTGAAAGCAAAGAAGAAGATCGCCACGGCGATAAAGATTTCCCCGAAGCCACCCAGGTGATCGACCATGGCGTCCTGGGTCAGCTGAATCCCTTCGATGCTATCCCCCGCCGATTCAGACAGCAGCCGCTCGTACACGCCGGAAAGCAGAATCACGACCGCCGTACAGCTGCAGATCACGATGGTATCGACAAACACCCCGAACGATTGAACCAGCCCTTGGGCGGCAGGATGTTTGACCGTCGCCTGGGCGGCGGCGTTAGGCGTTGAGCCCATACCGGCCTCGTTGGAAAACAGACCGCGCTTGATGCCGTTTTCCATCGCTGCCTTGATCGCATAGCCCGCAGCGCCACCCACGGCAGGACCGAACCCGAAGGCGCTCATGACAATCAGCGAGAGCATATCCGGCACAGCGGAGAGGTTGGCTATCAGAATCCACAGCGCTACCAGCAGGTAGGCAATCGCCATGACGGGGACAATTTTCTCAGCGGTACGCGCCACGGACTTGAGCCCGCCGTAAATCACCAGGCCCGCTATGATGGCAATGACGACGCCGGTTAACCAATTGGGCACGCCAAAAGCGCCACTCATGCCCTGGGCGATAGTGTTGGACTGGGCGGCGTTGAACGCCAGGCCGTAAGCAATAATCAAAAATACTGCAAACAGCGACCCCAGCCAGCGCCACCCCAGGCAACGTTCAATATAGTAGGCAGGCCCGCCGCGAAATACGCCATCTTCATTGCGGTGCTTGTAAACCTGGGCCAGCGTGGATTCGATAAAAGCCGTGGCGAAGCCCACCAGCGCGGTCACCCACATCCAGAAAATCGCCCCCGGACCACCGATCCACAGCGCCAGCGCCACCCCGGCAAGGTTGCCAGTGCCGATACGCGCCGCCATTGATGTGGCAAAGGCCTGAAAACCACTTACCCCTTCGCCGGCGCCCCGGGACGTTACCGTGACACGGGCCATATGGCCGAACATACGAAACTGCATACCACGGGTGATAATCGTGAACCACACCCCAGCGCCTAGCAGCAGGTAGACCAGAATGTAGCTCCAGATAAAGTCGCTGACCGGCATCATGACGGCATAAATGCCATCACGCAGCGGGCCGAGTACCGATTCGAGAATTTCCATGGCCATGCTCTCCAGGTTGTTGAAAGTCGGCGGGAAGTGCCTTACCCCGCAGCGGGCAGTAGTCTAAATTCACGCTCTTATTCGAGTCTAGCCAGTTTTTATCCCTGCCGCATGGTCATACCCGAGACTTACAGGCCCACTACCCAGTCTGGCTTAAACAGCGGCGGGCTGAACTCATCAGGATAGCCGCCAGGATTGGCAACGATTCTTGTCCCCTTGCGCCACATATCGACCGGCTAGCAGATAGAATCAATACGGACGTTTTAAAAATTTTTGCTGCAATGCAACAAAACCGCTATAATGGTTTTGTAGTCCGAATAGGAGGGCCACATATGTCTATATCCACTGTATTCTCATCGCGGGATAGCGAAGTGCTCAATTTCTGGACACAGCGCGCGTACTGGCAACGCGCGGCTAGCGATGCCCTCGCGGATTATTGCGAGTCATTGACTTGTTCCTTACCCCGTTAGACCAAAAGAGAATAATCGAAGCCGAGCTTATGCTCGGCTTTTTTCATTTTTACCAGTGCGGTGAATATAGTTAATTTCAATTAACTCGACCAGGCCGATGGCATGGCCGCTGCTATCCTCGGCGATGAAACGCCGCTCAGCATTGTCATGGATATGCTTGTTGTACAGTTCCTCCAGCTCATCAAAGGACTCATAAGGCTCTTCAAACCAGTACGACATGATGCTCTGATTATTGTTTAGCTGATGAACAAAACGCAGGTCGTTACGCTCCAGGGCGCGGAGTTTAAGCTCGGGTGCTGCCATGATTAACGTCTTCTCCAAGTATTTACGCTAGCGTAGCGCTTTTCGCGCTTGTCCGGCATGCAGTATG
Organism: Halomonas sp.; assembly: GCA_020201095.1. Taxonomy (GTDB): domain Bacteria; phylum Pseudomonadota; class Gammaproteobacteria; order Pseudomonadales; family Halomonadaceae; genus Vreelandella. The sequence continues at coordinate 23,821 of JAIVHM010000190.1, forward strand.
CTCAAGAAAAGGTTGTCGTTATTAATCCCGCCGCTCAGGAGATGCCCATGATTGATTTACGCAGTGACACGGTAACCCGCCCCACGCCCGCCATGCGTGATGCCATGATGGCCGCGCCACTGGGCGATGATGTGTGGGGCGATGACCCAACCGTCAACGCGTTTCAGGACAATCTGGCCGAGCAGGCAGGCAAACAAGCGGCGCTGCTGTTTCCCAGCGGCACACAGAGCAATCTGGTAGCGCTCATGGCCCACTGCGAGCGCGGCGATGAGTACATCGTTGGGCAGTCAGCCCATACCTATCGCTATGAAGGCGGTGGCGCGGCGGTGTTAGGCAGCATTCAGCCACAACCTATTGAAAACGCCCCCGATGGCAGCTTGCCACTGGAGAAAATCAGCGCTGCGATTAAAGCCGTTGATTTTCACTTTGCGCGCACCAAGTTGCTGGCACTGGAGAACACTATCGGCGGTAAAGTGCTGCCCGCAGACTACGTATTGAAAGCCACCGAACTGGCTCGAGAACGGGGGTTGGCAACGCACCTGGACGGCGCGCGGCTATTCAATGCCGCTGTTGCTACCGACACCTCACTCAAGCAACTGTGCCTGCCGTTTGATAGCGTGTCGCTATGCTTTTCAAAAGGCATGGGCACCCCTATTGGCTCGGCTCTGGTGGGCTCGCAAGCATTGATCGACCGCGCACGACGCTGGCGTAAAGTGGTGGGTGGCGGCATGCGCCAATCCGGTATTATCGCCGCGGCCTGTCAGTATGCGTTGGACCATCACGTGGCAGATTTGACCGACGATCACCGTAGAGCAACACGACTGGCAGAGGGCTTGGCTAAGTTACCCGGTGTCGAAATCACCTCTCAAGCCACCAATATGATATTCGCGCACTTTCCCGACGAACATGTTCAGCC
>JAIVHM010000136.1 GCA_020201095.1 Halomonas sp.
ACCTCAATCAGCAGAAGCCGCTTCTCATAAGCAGGACGAAGAAGCTGCATTCTTCGGTGGCGCTCGCTACACCATTGGTGGCCTTCAATTAGCCGCTATTTATGATTCGCTAGACGCCTACTCGTTCGAAGGCATTGGCGCTGGTGATGAAGATGTGTCAGCTGATGCATACGCCATGAGTGCAGTGTACGGCTTCGGCGCTACAACTTTAGGTGCCAAGTACGAGCGTACCAATATTGAAATTGGTAGTGATGACGGTGAAGTTGACCGTTATGCTGCTAGTGCTCGTCATGGCTTTAACTTCGGCGATGTATATGCTGGTTATCAGTATGTTGATGCCCAAGAAACAAATGGTTTGATCGAAGCATCTGATTCAGATACCAATCTTGTTACTGGTACTGGCCGCAACGATGAAACTTACAACGAGTTCCTGATCGGCGCTAACTACAACATCAGCGACAACATGTACGCATGGGCCGAAACCGGCGTTTACGATCGTGAAGAAGACCAAGGCGATTTCGTCGCAACAGGCGTTGTTTACAGCTTCTAATCCTTGTTCTTAGCGAGCAAAGCTGTAACTATCGAAGCCGGCCCTCGGGGCCGGCTTTCTTGTATGTGGAATTTATCGGGTGTTAAAGGAGAATCTTCATGGTCAACCGGCATTTGGTCAGCTTAGGTGTGCTGCTGGTAACGGCAAGTTTACCTGTATGGGCACAAAGTCCCGCCGAGCAGCGCAGCTTAGAGGCTGCCGGGCAAGTGGATATATCCAAGTTTTTTTCCTCTCAAACCGATGCGCGCAGCCGTACCTTTCCCTTTAGGGGTGAGCAATCCCACACGTTTACTGTTGAACAAGCAGGTCGTTATCAACTAGTAAGCAATACCGTGGGTGGTGATAGCGACTATCGAATTGAAGCCGAGCTTACCGATGGCGAGGGAAATACGGTTCGTCAAGAAAATGCCCGGGGTCGCAATGGCGGGCTAAACATGATGGTAGAGCTAGAGCCCGGTGAATACACGTTAAGCACCTCGGCGCGTAAAGCAGGCCCAGGTGGCACGGGTGCTAACGGCTACATGATTGAAGTAGCAGGGCTAGACGCCTCAGGAAACCGCGTAGCTAGCAGTGAAAGCCGTATTGACGACGGCGACGATGCAATATTTGGTGCGCCAGGCGATAGCGGCTCGGTATTTGTAAGAGCGGGTGCCGCCGCCATTGGGTTAGGCAGTGCAGGTGGTTCGCAAAATGACACCACCACAGCAAGGCAGTGCCGTTGCCGGTGACTTTGCGATTAACGAGCGCCTGGAACCAGGTGAATATCGTGTTTGGGTAGACGGTCGTCGTATTGGCTCTATTCAAGGGCGTGATTCCACCTATCAATTGCGTGTTGAGGTGATTGAATAACGTTCAAATCGGTAGCTTTCAAAAGTCATAAGCCCGAATGCTAGTCAGGGTCAGAATATCTTTTGCGTAAACTGCTGAGGCTCACCCGCGGCGACGATTTGGTCGCCGCTAATACTTTTAGACTTTATACATGCCGATTTTTTTTGGTATCACTCCCTTCAACGTTAAGCACGCAATAGAAAAAAATGCGGGTACCCTTGGAAGAGACTCATGTTTTTTGAAGAGGTTTGTTATAGTAAATATATATTAGCTTTTTCCTATTTAGCTAATGGTAGTCAATTATTGTCTCTTGAGGCTTGCTTAATTTTGTAGATGACGCTCATGCAACGGTACTATGAGCCGATAAACAGTTTATATTGCATTGTGCAACGTTAAAAATTCGGCAAAGAAAGCGGGGAGCGCGGGTTTGGTTCGTTGGTTGACACGTAAAACTTGCATCGGCTCGCTTCAGAACCGAATGCTGCTGGGGCTGGCCGTTACTTGGCTGCTGGTTGTGATACTGGTACTGGGCATGGCCTGGCAGTTAGGCAATTCCATGGTGAAAGCCACGAATATGGCGCATTTGCGCTATGAATCGACGTTGGTTGCTGATGAGGTCTCTGAGCAGGTCGAAGCCCGCATCGATGCACTCAGTCGCCTCACTGAGCGGATTGATGATGATGCCAGCGATGACACTATTCGTTCGACGCTAGAGCGTAATGAAGCAATGTTGGCCTGGTTCGAAGGTGTTGTGGTAGCCAATAAAGAAGGGCGGGTGGTTGCTGACTGGCCGGATGTTGCCGGCCGTGAAGGATTGGAAACCGCTCACCTTGAGTATTTTAAAATGCTGCGTGGAACACAAAGGCCTTATGTTAGCGAGCCCTTTACCGGGCGCGCCAGCGGAATGCCTATTGTGCTGGTTAGCGTACCTCGCATTGATAACAGAGGTGAATTTAACGGTTTTGTGGGCGGTGTCGTAAACCTCGATTCCGGAGGGCTCTTTGATCGTCTCTCGCGGGTCAGGTTAGGTGAGAAAGGTTTCGCTGGGGTAGCGACGGCTTCCGGGAAGATCCTTTATCACCCTGACCAAGATCTAATCATGACCGATGTTCCGGGTAGTGACTTCAACCCTTGGCTCAATCTGGCATTGGATGGCTGGGAAGGTGAGTCCATCGGTTCGCTGCTTAACGGACACCAGGGCTTTCAGTCCTATGCGCAGGTTTGGCCAGCCAACTGGGTAATCGGCTTGTATCTTCCCAGTGAGCAAGCGCTTGCTCCGTTGAGTGATTTTTTACAGCGTTTATGGTGGCTTGGGGTTGCGCTGACGCTGCTCATGTTGCCGGTGCTTTGGTTGATTTTGCGCCGTATGCTGTCGCCCCTTAAACATTTGGCTAAGCAGATTGGTCAAGTGGGGCGTGGTGAGCGCGAGCGAGTGAAGCTTGGCACCAGGATGCAAGAGCTGCAGCATGTGGCGGGTACCTTCAATCGCGTAGAAGATGAGCGCCAGATATTAATGGCCAACCTTCAGGAGCGTGAAGCGTTTCTTGACTCCGTACTGAACGCCACCCCTCAGGGTATGTTCGTCGCCAATTTTGACGGCGACATTACCTATATGAACCCTGCATTACTC
>JAIVHM010000137.1 GCA_020201095.1 Halomonas sp.
CCGCCATGACCGCCCAGCTTAAAGCGCTGGCCGAGCGTTGCTGCGATGGCAAGCTGGTGTTTGTCCACGAAGGTGGTTACTCCGAAGGCTATGCGCCGCTATGCGGTCACGCGGTGATACAAACCCTGGCGGACAGTGCTATTGCCGTGCCCGACCCGCAAAACGATGAAATTGCCGACTGGGGCTACCAGGCCCTGCAACCGCACCAGCAAACGCTTATCGATAGCTGGCGCCAACAGTGGGAGCAAGCAACCCGATGACACCGCTTTATGATCGCGACGGCTGGATTTGGCAGGACGGCGAATGGCGAGCCTGGCGCGACGCCACGGTGCACCTGTTTACCCATACGCTGCACTACGGCATGGGCTGCTTTGAAGGCGTGCGCGCCTATGCTGGTCCCAGCGGGACGCATCTGTTTCGCGCGGCAGAGCATACCCGCCGTTTGGCGGAGAGCGCCCATTCGCTGGATATGCCGTTGCCGTTCAGCGAAGCTGACTTGATCGAGGCCCAGCGCGAGTGCCTGGCCAAGAATAATTTGAGTAACGCCTACCTGAAGCCCACGGTATTTTTCGGTGCCGAAGGCTTGGGTCTACGTGCCCAGGGGCTCACCACCCATGTGATGGTCGCCGCATGGGATCTAGGCCCGTACATTTCGCCCCAGGCCGCGACCCACGGGCTACGGGCGCTCACTTCTTCCTGGGCGCGCCACCACGTCAATATCAGCCTCTGCCGCGCCAAAACCAACGGCCACTACGTCAATTCCATGCTGGCGCTGAATACGGCGCTCAAAGCCGGGTTTGATGAAACCATCATGCTCGACCCGGAAGGTTATGTGGCCGAGGCCTCGGCGGCGAACGTCTTTTTGCTGCGCGATGGGGTGCTGCATACCCCGGAGGTGACCTCGTGTTTGCAAGGCATTACCCGGGATAGCGTGATTCAGCTGGCGCAACAGGAACTGGGAATCGAGGTCCGCGAGCGGCGGATGACCCGTGATGAGCTGTACACCGCCGACGAAGCCTTCCTGACCGGCACCGCTGCCGAAATACTGCCACTGCGCGAACTGGATGGGCGTCGTATTGGCGCGCGTGCGGGGGCTCCGCCCGTCAACGAGCCCATCAGTCCAAACAGTGTTACGGCCCAGCTGCAGGGCTTGTATCGCCAGGCGGTGCGCGGTCAGCTGGATGATTTCAGCCATTGGCTAACCCCGGCCTAAACCGTGGCTATAAGGGGAGTCAGGCGTGCTCTTTAATCGCCCGTTCGAGAATCGCTAGCCGCCCAGGCACCAGGGCATCTTCAACGGCGGTAATGCGCAATACATGACCAATCGACGGATGCGCCGGGCGAGCAATCAATCGACCGGCTTCGCCGGGCGAGCAATCAATCGACCAGCTTCCAATAGTTCGCGGTGAATCTGCTCGGCGAGTTCGGCGCTGGGCAGCACATCGGCACCCAGGGCACGAAAGTGCCCCGCTAACTGTTCTCGGCGCGCTTTTACGTCCGCGACGTGCTGATGCACTTCCTCTGGATGGTCGAGCACCACCTCGGCGGCCGCCTGGGTGAAGGTAGACACCGCGTAGTGGATACGCACCTTCATCATCATCGCTAAAACGTCGGGGTCGGCGATGGCGTAGCCAATGCGCAAGCCTGCCAGGCCGTGGGCCTTGGAGAAGGTGCGCAGGCGGATCACGCCTGGCAGTGCTTTAGCCGCGAACTCGCTGCCCGCATCATCGCGGAAATCTCCATACGCCTCGTCCAGCAACAGCCAGCAGGTATCGGGCAGGGCGTCGCGCAGCTTGAGGATGGCACTGTCGCTGTGCAAATGGCCGCTGGGATTATCTGGGTTGGCCAGATACACCAACCGTGCGTTTTCCTCATGGGCGGCGGCGGCCAGGGCTTCCAGATCGGGGGCCAGCACGCCCGGCGCTTCATGGTAGCGGGGTTCGACCACAAGACAGCCCTGGCCCTTGGCGAAATAGCCAAAGGTGGGGTAGGTACCCGCGGTGCTGACGACGGTTTCACCCGGTTCGCAGGTGGTGCGCAGCGCCAGGGCACTCAAGCTGTCAGCACCGGCGTCCACCAGCAGCGTTTCCAGCGCAATACCCTGCTGTTTGCTCAGGCGTTGGCGAACACCCAGCGCCTCGGCATCGCCGTAGCAGTAAACGTGTTCGGCCAGCGCATCACCAAAGTGCTCGCGCAAAGCGCGGTGGGGCATATCCAGGCCTTCGTTAGAGCCCAAACGATGGGGAATCACATGACCAAGCTTGCGTTCCAGTACCTTGATGCCGGGAAAAGGGTTAGTCGGGCCCTCATTGGTGAGATGGTTGGGATAGCGGGGCATGACGTCTCCATCAACGATAGCTTAGACTGGGTGGCTTAAACCTAAGGCTTCATACTACACGACCAAGGACACGGCATGGCCTATCTGCTACGCATCGTGATGATTCACGGCCACCTGGAAGGCGTGGTCGAACTGAGTGTGGATGGCCACACCAATATTTGTGGCACCAACGCTTCGGGCAAAACCACGCTTCAGCGGCTGGTACCGGTGTTTTACGGCGAGCTGCCCAATAAAGTCGTCCCCAAAACGCGCATGAAGTTCGACGCGTTTTACCTGCCCCACCGCAACAGTTACCTGGTTTACGAATACCGCCGCGAAGCGGGCAATATCTGCCAGGTGGTGCTGACCCGCAAATCGGAAGGCGGGGTGGAGTATCGCTTTGTCGCCGCCCCGTATCGGCCAGAGGATTATCTGGTCGAGGGCGAAAGCGGCGCGGTGGCGCTGGAGTACGCCCAGTGGGCCAACGGCCTGCGCCGGGAGAACATTAACGTCTCGTCCAAGCTCACGGCCACCTCTGAATACCGCGCCGTGATTCAGAACGACTTTACCCCCACGCCCGGCATTATGCCCCACGGCAATCGCAAGGATGCTCTCAAGCTGCGCCAGTTGGCCGCGCAGTTCAGCCTGGTCAAGCCCGAGCATCGTATTCGCCATATC
>JAIVHM010000191.1 GCA_020201095.1 Halomonas sp.
AGCTCGGCCTGGCGCTCCACCAAGCGGTGCGAGTAATGGATCGGCGCCGGCATGAAAGAGTCGGTCTCGTTGGTGGCGTAGCCAAACATCAGGCCCTGGTCGCCCGCGCCCTGATCTTCCGGCTTGGTGCGGTCAACGCCCTGGGCAATATCGACGCTCTGTTTGCCAATCAGGTTGACCACACCACAGGTGGCGCCGTCGAAGCCTACGTCTGATGAGGTGTAACCAATGTCATTGATCACATCGCGCACCAAAGTTTCCAGATCTACCCACGCGGCGGTAGTTATCTCGCCGGCGATGATGGCCACCCCGGTCTTGACCATGGTTTCACAGGCCACGCGTGCCTGCTTATCCCGGGCAATAATAGCATCCAGCACTGCATCGGAAATCTGATCGGCAATCTTATCGGGATGACCTTCTGAGACGGACTCGGAGGTAAACAGGGAATATTCGCTCATCGCGCACTCGACCCTCGGTGTGACGGCGGCAAGTCATCGCCGCATCAGCAGGAAACTATGGCAGGAAGTCGTCCTGCCCACCTATAAAGAAGCGACATTGCACTTCGGGGGGCAAAGTCTACACGCTGTTGCAAGTTCTTCACAGAACACGACCACAGAATTTGCCGCCGCCGGGGAAGTCAGCGACAATAGCGCTTTCCTTATTCACGTTTTCAGGCGAGGAGCACCCCATGCCGTCCCGTTTTGAGCTGGCCAATGCCATTCGCGCTCTTTCCATGGATGCCGTCCAGAAGGCCAAGTCCGGCCATCCGGGCGCTCCCATGGGAATGGCGGATATTGCCGAAGTGCTGTGGAATGACCACCTCAAGCACAGCCCCGAAGATCCCAAGTGGGTTGATCGTGACCGCTTCGTGCTTTCCAACGGGCACGGTTCCATGTTGCTCTACTCGCTGCTGCACCTGACCGGCTATGAGCTTAGCCTGGAAGAGCTGCAAAATTTCCGTCAATTGCATTCGCCTACCGCCGGGCATCCGGAATATGACTATGCACCGGGCATTGAAACCACGACGGGCCCGCTGGGTCAGGGCTTTGCCAATGCAGTGGGCTTTGCGATCGCCGAAAAAACCCTGGCGGCGCAGTTCAACCGCCCTGGCCATACCATTGTCGATCACCACACCTGGTGTTTCCTGGGTGACGGCTGCTTGATGGAAGGCATTTCCCACGAAGCGGCGTCGCTGGCGGGCACCCAGCAGTTGGGCAAGTTGATCGCGCTTTACGACGACAACGGTATTTCCATTGATGGCGAGGTGAAAGGCTGGTTTACCGACGATACCGCCAAGCGCTTTGAAGCTTACGGCTGGCACGTGGTGCCCAATGTGGATGGCCACAAACCAGAAGAAATCAACGCGGCCATTGAGCTAGCCAAGAGCCACAGTGATAAACCCAGCCTGATTATCTGCAAAACCGTGATTGGCTTTGGTGCGCCCAACAAGCAGGGCAAAGAGGAGGCCCACGGCGCGCCGTTAGGCGATGACGAAGTGGCCCTGGCCCGCACCCAGCTCGACTGGCCCCACGCTCCGTTCCATATTCCTGAGCCGATCTACTCTGCCTGGGATGCCCGTGAAGCAGGTAAAGCGGCTCAGCAGGCGTGGGACGCGCGTTTTGCCCGCTATGCTGAAGCCTTCCCTGCGGAAGCGCGGGAGTTCACCCGCCGGATGAAACGCCAGCTGCCCGCGGAACTGCCTACCGAAGCATTGATTGAACAGGCCCAAGAGCGTGGCGAGACCATTGCATCACGCAAAGCCTCGTTTGAAGCGCTCAATGTGATCGGCCCGCAAATGCCAGAACTGCTGGGTGGCAGTGCCGATTTGGCGCCGTCTAACCTGACTTTTTGGAAAGGCGCGAAAGCGATCACCCCTGAAGACGCCAGCGGCAACTACCTGCACTACGGTGTGCGTGAGTTCGGCATGGGGGCCGTCATGAACGGCATTGCCCTACACGGTGGCTTGGTACCTTACGGCGCGACCTTCCTGATCTTTATGGAGTATATGCGTAACTCGATCCGCATGGCGTCGCTGATGGGCCAGCAGGTGATTTACGTGTTTACCCATGACTCCATCGGGCTGGGTGAAGATGGCCCGACCCACCAGCCCATTGAGCAGCTCACCAGCCTGCGTACCACGCCGAATCTAAACACCTGGCGCCCCTGTGATGCGGTGGAAACCGTGGCCGCCTGGGACGCTGCCATCAAGCGTCACTCTGGCCCCACCGCGCTGGTGCTCTCGCGCCAGGGCCTGCCTCACCAGCAGCGTACGAAAGCGCAGTTGGCGGCGATTCAAAACGGGGCGTATGTTCTGAAAGATAGCGAAGGAACGCCCGAGCTGATTCTGATCGCCACAGGTTCAGAAGTCGCCCTGGCGATGGACGCCGCCGCCGAGCTTGAGCAGCAGGGTAAGGCTGTGCGCGTGGTCTCCATGCCGTCAGCTTACCGCTTCAACGGCCAGGATGCCGAGTACCGCGAAAGCGTTCTGCCCAAGGCGGTGACCAAACGTATCGCGATCGAAGCCGGGCATGCGGACTACTGGTACAAGTACGTGGGCCTTGATGGCCGCGTGATCGGCATGACCACGTACGGCGAATCCGCGCCTGCAGGCGACCTGTTCAAACATTTCGGCTTTACCGTCGAGAACATCGTCCAACAGGCCAATGAGCTACTCGGCTAAGCAGACGGGGTAGATCATGCCAGCGTTGAACGGCTTGCTATGGCTGATTGGCTACTGGCTACTCGGAGAAGTGGTTATCCACTTCTCCGGCTTGCCCATCTCGTCAGGCGTGGTCGGTATGCTGCTGATGTGCGCCACCCTGGTCGTCATCGGACGCGTGCCGTCCAGCATCGCTGCCGCGTCCCAGCCGCTGATTGGGCTGCTCGCCATGCTTATCATGCCCGGCGTTGTGGGCGTCTTTTTTATTCTCGATGAACTGGCAGGCCAGTGGTTCGCCATTCTCGCAGCGCTGGTGCTCGGCACACTGCTCAGTGTGATCACCACGCTCTGGCTGCTGAAAAGACTTATGGGGCACCATGCCCACTGACATATTGGACATGCTCACCGCGACGCCATTGTTTGCTGTAGGGCTGACAATCACGGCGTACTTGTTGGGCAGCAAGCTCTTCAATCGCCTGACACAGCCCGCCTGGTTGCCCGCCATACTTATTGCCGCATTACTGCTCGCCGGGGCGTTAGCGCTGATAGGCATGCCTTATGCAACCTACCAGCAGGGCGCTGACTGGCTGACCGTCTTGCTAGGGCCAGCAACGGTTGCTTTGGGTATGCCGCTTTACCAGCAGTTGCCACGTATTCGCGCACTCTGGCGCCCGCTAGCGATATGCCTGCCGATCTCTGCGGCGCTGGCAGCTTGCTATGCATTGAGTATTGCCTGGTTAATGGGCAGCCCCGGTCAGATATTGGCCTCCATCGCCGCCAAATCCGTCACTGCGCCCATCGCCATTGGCATTACCGAACAGTTGGGTGGCAACGTAGCCCTATTGATGGGGGCCCTGTTAGTGACGGGGGTCGCCACCATTCCATTTGTCAGCCTTTGCGCAAGAATTTTAAGCATCGACGACGAACGTATTATCGGCTTTGCACTGGGGCTGAACGGTCACGCAATTGGCACCGTGCGAGCCTTTGAACTAAGCCCCACCGCCGGTGCCTTTGCCTCATTGGGGATGAGTCTGACCGGAATTTTTACCGCACTGTTATTACCACTGGCGTGGGGACTGGTAGGCGTGGGCAGTGGGTAAGCATCGTCAGCTGAAATACGTTATCATCGCGCCTACTTTCACGCCCACCGTGGCCCCTGCTTCACTTTCAAGAGCCGCTTCGCGACATGGCTAACTCCCCAAGGTATCGCATCGCCATTAATGGCTACGGACGCATCGGCCAATGCGTGCTGCGCGCGCTGGTTGAGCGTGACCACCCTGAGATTGAGGTGGTGGCGATCAACGAGCTTTCCGACCTGGCGACCATTACCTATCTCACCCGTTACGATACCACCCACGGTCGCTTTCCCGGTGAGGTGGATAACGACGGCGAAGCACTGTTAATCAATGGCCAGCGCATTCAAGTCCTCTGTGAGCAAGACCCACGGTCACTTCCCTGGGACGCTCTTGATATTGATCTGGTACTCGAGTGCTCGGGCAGCTTCAAGGATCGCGCCACCGCCAAGCTTCACCTGGACGCTGGAGCCAAGCGTCTGCTGTTTTCTCAACCCGCCGAAAGCGATGTCGATGCCACCATTGTATGGGGCATTAATCAGGGCGAGCTGACACGCTCGCAGCGCATTATCTCGGCGGCCTCGTGTACCACCAATTGCCTGGTCCCCTTATTGACTGTGATAGACAACGCACTGGGTCTTGAGCACGGTGTGACTACCACGATTCATTCGGCCATGAATGATCAGCCGGTAATTGATGCCTACCATCAGACCGATCTACGCCTAACCCGCTCGGCGATGCAATCCATCGTGCCGGTGGACACCGGCCTGGCATTGGGCATCAGTCGTCTGATGCCGAGTCTCGCCGGTCGTTTTGAGTGCCTGCACATGCGCGTGCCCACCATTAACGTATCCGCCATGGATGCTGCCCTGACGGTTCGCCAGGACACCGATGCCGTCCAGGTAAATGCGCTGCTCCGGGAAGCCAGTCAGCAGCGTTTGGCGGGCGTATTAGGCTATACCGAAGCCCCTATGGCATCGATTGATTTTAATCACGACCCGCGCTCTGGCATCCTGGACGCCACGCAAACACGGGTAGCAGGTAAACGCCTGATCAAACTGCTGTGCTGGTTCGATAACGAATGGGGGTTTGCCAACCGCATGCTGGACATCACCCAGCGCTTAGCCACACTGACGGCTGACAGCGCACGGTAATACTCGCAGGGTCGCAGCATGGCTTTTCACTCGCTTGAACATGAGGAAATACTCGCATGAACGTGCAAAAAATGACCGACCTGCCTTTGAAAGGGCAGCGCGTACTGATTCGTGAAGACCTCAACGTACCGATCAAGCACGGGCGTGTGTCGAGCGATGCGCGTCTGCGTGCGGCGCTTCCGACCATCAAGACGGCCGCCGAGGCCGGCGCGAAAGTGCTGTTGATGAGCCACTTGGGGCGTCCGACGGAAGGCGAGTCAGCCGACGAATTTTCGCTGGCGCCCGTCGCTGCACACCTGGGTGAACTGCTGGGCCGCCCTGTTAAATTGGTGACCGACTATCTTGATAGCGCCCCGACATTGACCGACGGCGATATCGCACTGCTGGAAAACGTACGCTTCAACCCCGGCGAGAAGAAGGACGACGAACATCTGGCCAAACAATATGCCAGCCTGTGCGACATCTTCGTGATGGATGCCTTCGGCACCGCTCACCGCGCTCAGGCATCGACTCACGGCGTTGCGCGCTTTGCCCCTAAGGCATGTGCCGGCCCACTGCTTGCCCAGGAACTTGATGCACTGGAGAAGGCTTTAGCTCATCCTGCACGCCCCATGGCAGCAATTGTTGGCGGCTCCAAGGTCTCAACTAAACTGGATGTACTGACTGCACTTTCCGATAAGTGCGACCAACTGATTGTCGGCGGCGGGATCGCCAATACGTTTATTGCCGCCGCAGGTTACAATGTCGGCAAGTCGCTTCATGAAGCGGATTTAATCGGCCAGGCAAAAGCGCTGATGGAAAAAGTCGCTATCCCATTACCCACTGATGTGGTGGTGGCGACCGAATTCTCCGAATCCGCTGACGCAGTGGTCAAGCCGGTTGATCAGGTGACCGATGACGAAATGATCCTGGACATCGGCCCCGACACAGCCGCGCACTTGGCCAGCCTGTTGAAAGACGCAGGTACCATTTTATGGAATGGCCCGGTCGGCGTGTTTGAAATTGATCAGTTTGGTAAAGGCACCGAAGTGATCGCCCACGCCATTGCCGAAAGTAATGCTTTCTCAATCGCCGGGGGCGGTGATACGTTGGCGGCCATCGACAAATACGCCATTGAAGACCGTGTGTCATACATCTCAACTGGCGGCGGCGCGTTTCTTGAATACGTCGAAGGCAAACAGCTACCTGCCGTCGCCGCACTTGAAGCTGCTGCCCAACGCGGATAATCGCTAATATTTTAACGGGCGTTCAATGCGCCCATTGACTCCGATACCAGCACTAACCTCACAGATAAGGTGACCCAATGGCTTTGATCAGCATGCGCCAAATGCTCGACCATGCTGCCGAATTCGGCTACGGCGTTCCGGCGTTCAACGTTAATAACCTGGAGCAAATGCGCGCCATTATGGAAGCCGCCGATGCGACTGACTCACCAGTTATCGTGCAAGCGTCCGCCGGTGCGCGGAAGTATGCGGGCGCGCCTTTTCTGCGCCACCTGATTCTTGCGGCCGTTGAAGAGTTTCCACACATTCCGGTGGTCATGCACCAAGACCACGGAACCAGCCCGGCTGTCTGTCAACGCTCTATCCAGCTAGGCTTCTCATCAGTAATGATGGATGGCTCGCTAGGCGAAGACGGTAAGACTCCCGCAGATTACGCGTATAACGTTGATGTCACGCGCCGCGCTGTCGACATGGCGCACGCCTGCGGCGTCTCGGTCGAGGGAGAGTTGGGTTGCCTAGGCAGCCTGGAAACCGGCATGGCCGGTGAAGAAGACGGTATCGGCGCTGCAGGTAAGCTCGACATGGAGCAATTGCTCACCGACCCGGAAGAAGCCGCTGCGTTTGTCAAAGCCACTCAAGTGGATGCGCTTGCGATTGCCATTGGCACCAGCCACGGTGCTTACAAGTTCACCAAACCCCCCACGGGTGACACGCTGTCGATCCAGCGCATTAAAGAAATCCATGCGCGCATCCCTGACACCCACCTGGTCATGCACGGTTCATCGTCTGTGCCTCAGGAATGGCTGGATGTCATCAACCAGTATGGCGGCGAGATTCCCGAAACCTACGGCGTGCCTGTCGACGAAATTGTGGAAGGCATCAAGCACGGTGTACGTAAGGTGAATGTGGATACCGACCTGCGTTTAGCATCTACCGGGGCAGTGCGTCGCTTCCTGGCTGAAAATCCGTCTGAATTTGATCCGCGCAAGTTTCTCAAAGAGACCGTGTCGGCTATGCGTGAGTTGTGTATTGCGCGTTATGAAGCCTTTGGCACAGCCGGCAATGCCAGCAAGATCAAACCCATCAGCCTGGAAACCATGTATCAGCGTTACGAGCGCGGCGAGTTAGCGCCCAACGTGAAATAAACTAGCGGATATATGTTGCCCCTGACGCTGGAATCGAGTAGGAGGGGGAGTCGCCTCCCCCGTCCTCTCACACCACCAGGCATACGGTTCCGTACCACGGCGGTTCATGAACAACGGTTAAGCCATCTTACCGTATCCAGTATCGAGATCAGCC
>JAIVHM010000281.1 GCA_020201095.1 Halomonas sp.
CCGCCTTGTAGCCGCCGTTGTTCTCGGGCAGTTTCTGTTTGACGATATCCGCCTTGAGCGTTGCGGCCATGTGGTTGGCCTGGCTGGTGAGGTCAGCGGAGGCATGATAATCGGTGCCGTCGTGCTTGAAATCCGGGTTACGCAGATAGGCCCACAGCACGGTGACCATGCCCAGCTGGTGGGCGCGCTCAAAGGCCTCGCTGATCTCCATGATTTGCCGACGGCTCTCATGGGAGCCAAAGTAAATCGTCGCCCCTACCGCCACACAGCCCATATCGTGGGCCTGCTCAACATCGGCAAATAACGTCTGGTCGTATAGCGTTGGGTAACTCAGCGTCTCGTTGTGGTTGAGCTTGAGCATCATCGGGATTTTATGGGCATAGCGCCGCGCCACGGAAGAGAGAACCCCAAGCGTCGATGCGACGCCATTGCAACCCCCTTCAAGCGCCAACTCGACGATATTGGCCGGATCGAAATAACGCGGGTTCGGTGCAAAAGAGGCACCTGCCGAATGCTCAATACCCTGATCTACCGGCAGTAAACTAAGATAGCCGGTACCCGCCAAGCGGCCGTGACCAAAAAAAGCCTGCATATTACGCAGTATCGCAGGGCTGCGGTCGCTATCCGTCATGACGCGGTCAATAAAGTCGGGGCCGGGCAGGTGTAAACTCTCGCGGTGTACACCCTCGCATTTGTGGTTAAGCAAGCTCTCGGCATCGCTACCGAGCAAAGCGGCTATATCCGTCATGACGCAATCCTCTCTATCAATAAGGGACGTGCCCGCAGCACATCGAACATTCATTAGATAGAGCATAGAGGTTTAATTGCGACTAGGGAAAGTGCCGCCCCACGCACGATATAAAGTACGGGGGCGGCTGCGGCTAAGCATCAGCCTCTTTTTACGCCGCCTGTACCTTTTCGCCCACCTTAACCAGTAGACAACCTGTTGCCACTGCTAACCCCCAAGTGAAGAGGCAATCTTGTATACAAAAAATTGCCTACCGTTAAACATTTTGATTACTATCAATATCTCACCCAAGGTTTACAGGCCACTTAGTTGAAGGAGTCCGTTATGCCCCATTCGCATCCCTCGTCCCTTAATGTTCTCGTCATCGGCGCGGGGATGGGGGGGCTCAGTGCGGCGCTGGCGTTTCAGCAGCAGGGGCATCGCGTACGCGTGATTGAGCGCGTGGAAACCATACGCCCCGTTGGGGCCGCTATTTCGCTGTGGTCAAACGGCGTGAAAGTGATGCATCAATTGGGGCTTGGCAGCACCATTGAGAAGCTCAGCGGCAGCATGGATCATATGCGCTACCTGAGCCACGGTGGGCAAGTATTAACCGACTTCAGCCTAACGCCGCTGTTTGAAGAGGTGAACCAACGCGCCTGCCCCATTGCGCGTGCGGCACTGCAGCAAACGCTGCTAGATGCGGTGGGTGCTGAACATATTCAACTCGGACGGACTTGCCCCGACTATACCCAAAACGCAGACGGCATTACCGCACATTTTGACGACGGCGAAAGCCTGAACGCCGACCTACTTATCGTGGCAGATGGCACTCACTCGCGACTGCGCAAAAAAATAGTGGGTCATGCAGTCGAGCGCCAATATGTGGGTTACGTCAATTGGAACGTGCGCGTGCCCGCCGATGCATCGCTAGCGCCGCTGACCTATTGGGATCAGTACGTCGGCGAGGCTAAGCGGGTCTCCTTTATGCCCATGGGCAGCGGCGGCAATCACGAAAACGCCCAAGAATTCTATTGTTTCTTCGATGTTCCTCTTCCCGCCGGAACGCCAAACGACCCCAATCACTACCGCGGCGAGCTACGCGAGAACTTTGCGGGCTGGGCAGCGCCCGCTCAAGCGCTGATCGAAGGCTTTGACC
>JAIVHM010000192.1:0-7329 GCA_020201095.1 Halomonas sp.
AAAGCGGCTTTCGCTGACAGTTGCTCTGGCGCACCTGCATAGACGCCAGAGACAAACGGATCGACAAAGTAACTAAGAATATTTTTTCCGAGACGTCTTCTAACGAAGGCGCCGAGTGTTTCTTCATGCGACGCTGGTTTTCGGAAAGGTTCTGTAAGCAAGTGGCGCCAGCCTTCAAATCCTATAAGCGGACTTTTTAACGCAGACTTAAGGCCATCAGGCAGCGCAATGAGTTTGCCGTCCTTGACGACGTAACGCTTCCGACTGGCTTCTGGCGGAAAGATGGCTTTTTCCGTTAGGTTCAGTGAATTTATCAGCTTATATAGCGAGGGCTTGGCCATCAGCGTATTAGGGCCGAGTTCCATGTGCCATCCCTGCTCAGTCACTGACCGTATATTTCCCCCCAATTGTTCGTCAGCCTCAACCAGAGTCACGGATTTATTGTGGCGACCGAGCTCAAGAGCAAGCGAGAGTCCGGTTATACCTCCCCCAATAATCAGAAACGATTGTTCTCCGTCCTGTGTGACACTTTGCATAAAAACCCTTAAGCAATATCAAAATTTCGAACGTTTAAGGCTTAATCCTGAATACAGATCGCCTGTGCCCTTACGGCTTGGGCCGTCTTGATAACCAGAATGCCGATCAGACCCGTCAATAGTCCCAGAAGACCCACGCTCAGGCCCTTGAAGAACGGCAGCTGCTACTGTTCATACATCAAAAAGCTAGCAATAGTAATCGCCGCCATCGGGAACGAATACGCCCACCAAGACAGAAAAAATTCCAGCTTTAGAAACCGTCTTGTCTGTGTCAGTAACATCAGCGTCATGAACAGAGCGAAGTAATAGAGAATGCGACCCAAGGCATTGATTTCTCCCACCAGTTGAAACCATGAGATGAACCCAATCGCCGGCGGAGCAATCAGAATGAACAACGTCGGTAAAAGCTTGGCCGGCAAGGGCTGATGAAAGAACATCCGGTAGAAAATGATGGTCAGCAGTACCATCCAGAAAACCAACCCGATGCTGAAGAAAAACCAAGAGATCTCCAGCGAGGCATGCTGAGCACCTGCAATGGGTACAAGAATATTGCCCACGATAGGGATGAACCAAGCAGGATTGATGTGAGCAACCTCAAAGTGAGTTTGGTGCAACCAGGCAGAGAGCACATAAAGCGTAAAGCCGAGGTGAAGAACCACGCCGACACTCCACAATATGAAAGATACGCCACTGCTGTATGGCAAAAGCGCGATACTTAATAAAATCAGGCCAATGGATACAGTGGGGAAAAAGTTAACTTTTACAGGATGAGAAAATTCGGCTTTAACCTGACCGGGATATTTCACCGCCTTAGCCAAATAAAGCAGCAGCAAAGCGAGAAACGTGATGACCGTCATGCCAAGTAAAACCGGACTGAATTTTAATGAAAGGCCCAGCAAGACCTCCGCTCGGTGCCAAGCAATGGTGAATCCTGTCATTCCCATAACAAGGGCAAACCAGGAAATCGGGAAGTTCTGCAGCCGCGAAGGACGCACTTTGGCCATCAATTCATCTCCTCTGATCACATAAGCCCTGACCCCATACAATGCGGCTATACACAAGGCCGGTCTAAAGAAAGCGTTCAGTAGTTGAAAACATATCCCTAATCGCCTGGACCACACTCCATGCAACGTTCAGTAATGGCAGCTCCCTGTTGAAGGCTTGCTTGTAAATCACGCAATCCTGACCTCAACCCCTCCTCAAGTACCGGATGGTAAAAGGGCATTGCGAGCATCTGACCCACGGTTAACTTCTGTTCCAGACACCAGGCAAGCAAGTGGGCCATGTGCTCGACATGCGGTCCAAATAGCTCTGCACCCAGGAACTGACCGCTGCCATGCTCGGCATATAGTTCGAAATAGCCATGATGTTCACCCATCACCAGTGCCCGGCCTTGTTCAGCAAATGAAACCGTACCTAAAGCGATGCAGTCACAGCCGCCATACCGCGTGTTTAACGTAGCGCGACTCTCACCAACAATCGCCATCTGGGGTTCGGTAAACACAATCGCCAGGGGAACGTTGCGCTGACCCACTTGCACATCATCCAGAAAAGCGGCGTTTCGGCCTGCGATTTTTCCTTCTGTGATGGCCTCATGTAGCAGCGGCACCGACTGATTTGCATCGCCCGCAATAAATATATGGCTTGGGGCGCTCTGTGCATTTAGGCATTGCAAGGTGAACCGATTGAACTCAGGCACGCCATGCTCGTTCAGCTTGAGCCCGGCCTGTTCGATATCCAGCTGATCAACGTTGGGACGACGCCCCGTGGCGGCAAGGACATAATCGAATGTTTCGGTGAGCTTTTCACCACTGTCACGTTCATTAAACGTAATGGCAACGGCGCCGTCGCTACGTTCAATGCTGTCAAGTGAGGCATCAGCATCCAGATACAGCTCGCGATTAAATGTCTCATCTGCCAGTTGTCGCAGTGTTTCAGACTGAAAAGGCCCAATCGCTCCGCCAACGCCAAACGTGCGAGTTCTCACCCCTAACCGACTGAGCGCCTGACCAAGCTCCATCCCAATGACGCCGGGCCCAACGACAGCGATCGATTCAGGCAGCGTATCCCAATTAAAAACGTCATCGTTAATAATTAACCGATCGCCAGCGCCTTCCAGCAGCTTTGGCCAAGAGGGGCGAGAACCCGTGGCAATGATAATGGCTTCAGCCGTGAGTCGTATCTTCTCATCAATGACAAGTGTTTGTGGATCAATAAAACGTGCGTGGCCATGCAGTTGGTGAGACGCCGGAATCGTTTTCATCGATTTCAGCACATTACCGACGAAGCGATCGCGTTCCTTTTTGACTCTTTCCATTACCGCTTGGCCATTGATTCCTATCTCGTTAACGTTGATACCAAACATGTTTGCTTTACGTGCGGAATGTGCCGCATTGGCGGCGGCAATGAGTAACTTCGAGGGCATGCATCCCACGCGCGCGCAGGTTGTGCCATAGTTGTTGGCTTCTATCAGCACTACATCATCGGTATGCTTACGCGCGGCATGCCAGGCGCTAAGGCCAGCACTCCCGGCTCCAATAATGGCTATCTTGGCATTTCGCTGCTGCATACAGCTGTCTCCTAAACTTTGATTGGCAAGGATGGCGCGATGAGTTCATTCGGTTGGGCAAGCGCTTGCCAGGCATCGAAAGTGGTAAAAAACACCTTCCCGGTTAACTCCTGACAAAAGTGTGTGTGCTTTAAACGATCCATTACTGGACCTTTTACCTCAGCCAGGTGCAACTCGGCTCCAGCGTCTTTCAATCGTGCGTTGATTGCTTCTAAGCTTTCTAGTGCTGAGGCATCAATCAAGTTAACTGCCTGACAGGTCAGTACTATGTGCTTAAGTGTTGGAGCGCGCGCGGCCAACGCCATGACGGTGTCTTCAAGATAGCGAGCGTTTGCAAAATAGAGGCTTTCATCAATGCGCAGGATTGCTAAGGAGTCATCCGTAATGACCTGATGACGCTTTACGTTACGAAAGTGTTCGGTGCCCGGCACTCGCCCAACCACCGCACTATGAGGCTGACTGGTACGATAGAGATATAACCCCAATGAAAGTGCTACACCACTAATGATGCCTACCTCAACGCTATGAATCAGGGTAAGCATTAGGGTCGTAGCCATGGCCACTCCATCACTTCGGGAATATTGCCAAGTACGCTTGACCGCAGGCAGGTCAATTAATGTGCCTACTGCTACGATAATTGTGGCCGCCAAAGTCGCTGTCGGTAAAAATGCCAACAGATCAGTTAAAATTAACGTCGAAAGCATGATGCCAAATGCCGTGAACGCACCGGCTAGCGGCGTTGCTGAACCCGCTTCAAAATTAACTACCGAACGAGAAAAACCGCCAGATACTGGCGAGCCACCACTCACCCCTGCTCCTACATTTGCCATTCCCAAGGCAATCAACTCTTTGTTGGGATCGATACGCTGGCGTCGTTTAGCCGCCAGAGTTTGCGCGACTGACACCGATTCAACAAAGCCCACCAGGCTAATCAGAAGTGCTGCGGGTAGTAGCCCAAACCAGAGTGATGAATTTAGGCTGGGAAGCGCAATGGCAGGCAAACCGCTAGGCACAGCGCCAACCAGGTCGACACCCCGCTTTTCAAAGTTAAGTCCCCAAGCAAGCAACGTAGTGACAACTACCGCTGAGATGGGCGCGGCTTTAACGACAAGCCCAGCAGTGCTGGCAGAGATGCCAATAGCTGTCAGCCACGTGTTCAAGCGCTTTCGGCATACAAGCAGAAACCCCCACACGCCTAGACCGATCAACAGCGTAGTCATATTTACTTGCTGCCACTGGCTCATCAACGCTACCAAAAGGTCAATTACGTTATGGCCAGACGCCTCGACACCTAAAATGTGCTTCAACTGACTTACGGCTATAAGGATACCCGAAGCAGTGATGAACCCTGAGATCACTGGGTGGCTTAAGAAGTTGACCAAAAAACCCAGCCGGAGGACGCCCATGGCGATTAAGATAATGCCTGATAGTGATGCTAGAACTAGTGCAGCCCCGATATATTCCGGACTGCCAGGGCTAGCAAAACCACTTAACGCCGATGCGGTCATTAGCGCCGCCACGGCCACTGGCCCAACGGCTAAGCTGGCGCTGGTGCCAAAGATGGCGTATAGCACCAAAGGCAGCATGCTAGCGTAAAGTCCCATCTCAGCAGGAAGCCCAGCTAATAGCGCATAAGCCAACGCCTGAGGCACCAGCATTAACGTCACAATGACCGCTGCCAGCGCATCCCGAGAAAAAAGCTCTCGGTTATAGCGGCGTAGCCAACCAACTAGTGGCACCCAGCGCTCAATAATCATGGGCCGTATCCGTTTGCTGATTCAAACTGGTCGCGACGAGTTGCGTCGCCCTGTTAAGCCTTCTGATCTTCGAGCCCTTGCCGATGCTCTTCCAAATCAAAGCCTGCTGATTTTGCAGCATTAAACAGCTCAGCAAGGTCGCACTGTTCGCTGTGGCGCTTAGCGTAGGCCCATAGATGAGTCGCACGCTTTCCCGTTCGGCAGAATGCTAAAATAGGCCGTGGGAGCCGCTGCATTGCATCAGCAAAGGCGGCTACATCTGCTTGGCTGTAGTCACCGGGTGTGACGGGAATATGCACCCACTGAAGACCAATATCCGCGGCTTTTTGACGGTAGGCATCTTCATCAGGAAACTCAGCGCTTTCTCCAGGTTTGCAGTTACAAATCACCGTTTTGAAGCCATTTGCTTTAACTTGCTCAAGCTCTTCTACCGTGAGCGCTGAGGTAATCTCGATATCCGTTTCTAAAGGCTGTGTTTGCATGATGTGGCTCCTTCGACAGTAGACAACTTAATCCCAGGCAGCGCCTTCCAAGGCATTCAGTGGGATCTTTAGATAGCGCTTACCGTTAGCTTCCGGCTCAGGCAGACGCCCGCCTCGCGTATTGACTTGCAGGGCGTGCAAAATCAGCTTGGGCATAGGTAGTTCGCTATCACGCCGGTGGCGTAGAGAGATGTAATCCGTTTCACTCATATTGACCAAGTGAGGGTTACTTCCAAGCTGTTCAGCGACGGTGCTTTCCCACTGCGGCTCGCGGTCATCGGGCATATAGTCATGACCGGTGAATAGCCTGGTATCAGCGGGTAGCGCTAGAATCTGCTGAATGGAGTGCCATAGCACTCTTGCATCGCCACCGGGGAAGTCTGCTCGTGCAGTGCCAAAGTCTGGCTGGAACAGGGTGTCGTGCACGAAGGCCGTATCGCCAATCACGTAAGTAATCGATGCCAACGTATGGCCAGGCGAATAAAGCACGCGAGCATCCAGTTCACCAATCTTAAAAGTGTCGTCTTCCTTGAACAGCTTATCCCACTGGCGGCCATCGGTCGGCATCTCAGGCCAGTGATAGATCTCTTTCCATAGCGCCTGCACTTTGATGACCTGTTGACCAATGGCCGTAGGCGCGCCGGTTTGTTGTTTTAAATAATGAGCCGCAGAAAAGTGGTCAGCGTGAGGGTGAGTATCGAGAATCCACACCACCGACAATCCCTTTCTATTGATATAGGCCAGCAGCTCGTCGGCATGATGTGTCGCCGTCGCGCCTGACTTTTCGTCATAATCCAAAACAGGATCGATAATTGCGCACTGCTTGGTGGCGGGGTCGCTCACCACGTACTGGATGCTAAAGGTACGTGGATCGAAGAAACCGGCCACATCCGGTGTAGCAACACCGGTATGCTTTGAAAGCGCAAAAGTGTTCATATCTTTTCCTCCTAAAGCGTGAGCCGTTTAAGCCTGATGAGCGGCGAGTATCAGAGTGTTTTTTTGCAGAAGTACCAGTCGGTATAGTCGTAACCTTCTGATTGACGTGCCTCCGCATCTTCACAGGTGTGGGGTGGCGGTACGATGACCGGCTGCCCGGGTAGCCAGGCTTCTGGTGTTGCAACGCCATGTTCGTCGCTTGTTTGTAATGATTTAACCAGCCGCAGAACCTCTTCTACTGAGCGACCGTTCGTCATGGGGTAGTACAGCATGGCTCGCAGCACACCTTCTGGATCAATCACAAAAGTCGCGCGAACCGCCGCCGTATCACTGGCGCCTGGCTGAATCATGCCGTAGGCATGCGCCACCTTCATATTGAGGTCAGCAATAATCGGGAAGGTAATTTCAACACCGAAGTTATCTTTAATACTGCGCGTCCAGGCAATATGCGAGTGGATACTATCGATTGATAGGCCTAACAGCTCGGCATTGATCTCTTTGAACTGATCTGCGTAACTCGCGAACGCCGAAAACTCGGTGGTGCACACAGGGGTAAAGTCTGAGGGGTGAGCAAACAGCACCAGCCACTTCCCCTGGTAATCACTGAGCGATTTCTCGCCATGGGTCGTTTTCGCGGTGAACGCTGGAGCCGGGCGATTAATCTGCGGCATTACAGGCTGGATAGTTTCGCTGGACATGTCGATCTCCTGAGAAATGAATTTGCTTACAGGAATAACGTTAGCTTGTTTTGTTATATATAGCGAATAGTGTGGCATAATCGTTCCGATAGGCTGAACGTAGGCCTAGTAAAAACCGCTGGATGACAAGGTATCGAAATAATTAATACGAACGCATATCATTTATAAATATATGCGGAAATTGCCGTCATCCACTGGACACAACTGCCACCTGCTTTTGCCCTGATGCTTCACAGCGAATAGAGCATCCCGCTAGGCACCTCTGCCTTAAGGCCCAACGGCCTCAGCACCTATAAATAAAAATCATTAATTACAATATCTTATAGAATAATCTGGAAGCCTTCCTTGATG
>JAIVHM010000192.1:7391-17901 GCA_020201095.1 Halomonas sp.
ATCTTATAGAATAATCTGGAAGCCTTCCTTGATGAGACCAATTCACTAAGATTCGCAATATTCTCTGCTTGTTATTGCGAATAAACCTCAAAATTAAAATTCTCCCTATGCCGATAGGACCAAATAGGTCTTGCATTATCGCGAACGGCGAACATAATAGAATAACGTTATTCTTAAAAATTATGCTTAGAATGCGTTCAAGGAGAATGTCATGCAAAACCCACCGTTATTAAGCCGACGAGAGTTGCTAAAGGTAGGGTCTGGGCTGGGTATTGGTAGTTTGCTGCCAGTCGGCGTGGCATCGGCTAACACTCAACAAACTCAGGCACATATAGTGATACTTGGGGGCGGCGCTTCAGGCATCGCCATGGCTAGTCGACTAATCAGACGGCTACGCGGGGGGAAAATTACGTTAGTAGAACCAAGAGAAACACACCACTACCAACCCGGCTGGACAATGGTTGCTTCTGGCGTTTGGAACGCCGGCAAAACTATGCGCCCTAACGAGGCTGTAGAAAAACCCGATTTCGAGCCACGTCTATCGCCTGTCGTCCTAATTTTTTGGCTCAGCCAGTCATCTGGCTGAGTCATCCTAATATCGGCATTCAGCCACTAGGGTGTGCACCTAATGCCCTTTAAGAGGGCTATTTTGCGACATACTCCGCTCCTCGCCTTTCATGACGCGGCCAAATGACCATAATTCGCTAACTTCTCAATATTGTGCACCATACAATAGAGCTTCCACTGACCTTGCACCTTCTTCTTACCCCGCAGGCTGAAGCGGCTCAGTCTCTTCGTCGTGCCAATGTTACCGAACACAGGTTCTACTACCGACATGCGGTGGCTGTAAATTTCTTTGCCCTTGGGGCTATCCACTCGGTGCTTCATCCAGTCAGTGTAATTGGGTAAGCGATTGTTATCGATAATAAAAGATACTTGTCGGCCAGCGCCGTTGCGATGGTCGGCCGAGCTTGGGTTCTGCATACACCGGTATTTTTTGGGGCAATGCCGACATTGCAGCAAACGCCCTTCGAAGTGCACTCGGATCTTGCCATTGTCGGCTTCCCGCTGCCCTCGATAGGTCAACTTTTCGCCAGTTGGGCAGATACACGTTAGCTTTACAGGATCAAAGTGGAACGCGCTGGCGGGCGTCGTCTCTCGCCAGCCTTTATCTGGTAAGTTCTGATGTCGCTTGCCGTATTTATCTTTCTGGTCGGCGAACTTCGGATCTCGGCTGCGGAACTGATTATCGGGGATGTAGCCGTTAATTTGCTGTTCGTGCAGGTACTTCATATTAGCTTCGTTGGCGAAGCCGGTATCCGCGGTAACGACGGTGCCTTTCTGATAGATGTTTTCCGCAATCCCCAGCTTCTTAAAACGGGCTTCGACCGTTTCCAGTACGGGCTGCAAGGTGTGGTGTTCCTGGCCTTCACCAAAGGCCTGAGCGTCAATGATGATCTGGTGTTTTTTATCCACCGTGGCGACGCCGTTATAGCCTTGGATCGTCCCTTTGCTGGTGGTCATTTTGGCGCTTTCGTTATCGGTGAGGTTGCTCTTCACTTCCTTGATTCGCTTCCCCCGGCCCATCCTTGGGCTGTTCGTCTTTAGGAAACGATCCACTTTGTTCATAGCATCATCTAACGAGAGGATCATCTTGGCCCGGCGGATATCCCGATCCAGATCGGCTTCCGTTTCGGCCTCATCACGCGCGTGGTGCTCCAGTAGGTGATGCCGGATCAGACCTCTCAATTTGTCGCGCTTCTCGTCCAGTTCTTTGAACGTGCCAGACCACTCTTTTGAGGCATCGGAGGACATCTTGCAGCCGTCAATCGCAAAGAGTTCGTTACCCAACAAGCCTTGTTCGTGGCACACCAACAACACTTGCTCGAACAGCGCTTCAATCTCATCAGCATGGCGGCTGACGAAGCTTGCCAGGGTGGTGAAGTGGGGCACGGTATCGCAGGAAAGCGCTTTGAAAATGATGTTGGTCTCGCAACACCATTGCATCTCGCGGCTGGAGGTGATGCCTTTTGAGTAAGCAAACAGGATGATCTTGAGCAGTATGGCCGGATCATAGGCCAGTCGACCAGTCGCGTCGTTGCGATACTTGGGATGGAAAACGGATAAGTCGAGCTTGTGCTCAATCAGGTAGTGTACGGCGTGTTCAAAGGTGCCTGGCTGGAGCTGATCTCGGTAGTTGATCACCACCATGGCGTTCTGATCGTAGTTATAAGCCTTGAAGCGCGGCATGCTGACCACTCCTCGTCTGTTTCCTCGATCCTACCAAAACTTAGGGGTCAGCGGGGTTTTTCTACAGCCTCAACGCAGACTTTATACCGCGAGGCGTTAATTGGATCCGTGAAAACGCAGTCAGCGTTGATGCAGACAACAAGCGCATTGGCTTGGCTAGAGGTTCAACAATTGAATATGACTTTTTAATTGTCGCCACGGGTATTCAATTAAATTACGGCTTAATTGATGGTATGTCCTCAGAGCTGGTAGGACAGCACGGGATTGGAAGCGTATATGCCAGCATTGATGGCGCATTTCGCACAAATCAAGTCATAGAAAAGTGGCTAGCGAGCGGCCAAGGAAAAGGCATTTTTACAGCGGCACCAACCCCTGTGAAATGTGCAGGTGCACCACTTAAAATGACGTTTACGACGCTTAGTCGATTGGAAGAGTCTGGCCGTCGGGAGCATTTTGACGTTGAGTATATGTCCCCTGGCACCGACCTATTTTCTCAACCATGGGTCAACGAGTTTGTTAAGCAGCGCTTTGATGAACAGGCGGTCAAACGGCGTCATAATTACCGACTATCTGCTATCGACCCACAAGCCAAACAGGCTGAATTTACTTTTGTTGGACCTGAAAGTGAGTTCACTTCGCACCATGAACTACGCGAAGCTGAATTCAGACGTGAAGGGCTTCCAACTGTAATCACTGACTATGATTTCATTCATGTCGTCCCCCCAATGAGCGCTCACGATTTTATAAAAAACAGCGCCCTAATTGCTCAGGATGGTCCTTTCAGAGGTGAGTGGTTAGACGTGGATATCTATACCATGCAACACAATCGCTATCCCGATGTGTTTGGCATCGGTGACGTAATTGGTGCCCCCATCAACAAAACAGCCGCGAGTGTCAAAGCTCAAGCACCCGTTGTAGAAGAAAACCTTCTTGCCGTCATGCAGGGAAAACTTCCACCCGCACGCCACACTGGCTATACCTCATGCCCAATGATTACGGGTATCGGCAAAGCCATGTTGGTGGAGTTTGGTTACGAGGACAACTTCGCCTTCATGCCGTCTTTCCCATTTATTGATCCTAAAGACGAATCTTGGGTTACCTGGGTGATGAAAGACCGAATGCTTCAGCCCGCGTACTACGCCGTTCTTGAAGGTCAAGCGTAAGGAGATCTGCCATGACCATCAGTGGAATATTAACTATACTAATTTATGCCCTTGCACCCTTCACATGGCTACTGATAGCAGGCGCCATGTTTATCGTTGGTTTGCACCTTCTCGCTTACCTGCGTGGCTATCAAATCGCTCACCACCGTAGCCGATATTCCACGATACTAGCCGTACTTATCGGGTTATCAGCGGTCGCTTGGGTCCCGTGGCTAACCCACTCAACGCTTGCCTATGTATCGGTCTTCACCGGGAAAGTTGATCGGATTTGGAGAAGCAACCGTTTGGGTTACGTTAAATCATTCATTGCTCGCTGAGTGACTCGTTAAACCCCGCTAAGTGCCTGATAAAGAAGTCGTTACAAGCTCAATATTATTTGAATTTTTCGCTGGTCTGCCAACCCGAATGGCAGGCCTAATGCAAGATAAGCTGGTCCATTCGTGCAGACGTTGAAATCATACTGGAAACACCAGATTACCGACCGAAAGCAAAGTAAGCTCTACCTTTTTTGGCAAGCATCGCATTCCTCGCAGCATTATATGAACCCACCTCGATAGCGCGTCGATCGTTGTTCTCAGGCGGGACCGCCCTCGTGAACCATGATGCGACAATACGTCATCACTTATTTTACCAATCTCGCGTGCTCCTTCAGGCCTTTCTATTGTATTATCTATAATGTAATAAGCATATTACTTAATGAGATAAAAACGTATCTCTTTCAAATGGTATGGCCGACTTGCCTCTCGGTTATACCGGTTCATGCCCTCGGAG
The DNA here is from genome assembly GCA_020201095.1 of Halomonas sp. GTDB lineage: Bacteria > Pseudomonadota > Gammaproteobacteria > Pseudomonadales > Halomonadaceae > Vreelandella. The sequence goes on from JAIVHM010000192.1 coordinate 11,576, forward strand.
GTCACGATGGAACTCGACCCGCTGATTCTATCCCGGCTGCAATTCGCTTTTGTGGTTTGCTTCCACGCCATCTTTCCAGTTTTCACGATAGGCCTTGCGTCTTATATCGCTGTTTTACATGGCTTATTTTATAAAACAGCCAACAAGGCGTGGGACCGTTTAGCCCTGTTCTGGACCAAAGTATTTGCAGTGGTGTTCGGAATGGGAGTGGTATCCGGCATTGTGATGTCTTTCCAGTTCGGTACTAACTGGAGCAACTTTTCGTATGCAACCTCGAACTTCCTTGGTCCAGTATTGAGTTACGAAGTTGTTACCGCTTTTTTTCTTGAAGCCGCTTTTTTAGGTGTGCTGCTGTTTGGCCGCGGTAAAGTACCTCAGGGCGTGCACCTGTTTGCTGCCATCACAGTAGCCATTGGGACATTTATCTCGTCTTTCTGGATTCTTTCTGCCAATAGCTGGATGCAAACACCGGCTGGATACGAATTGATTGATGGTCGCTTTCATATCACCTCTTGGATTGAAGCCATTTTCAACCCATCCTTTTGGTATCGTTTTGCTCACATGGGCATGGCCTCTTTCCTAACGGGCGGCTTTGTTGTCGCGGGTGTCAGCGCGTGGTTTTTGCTCCGCAAACGCGATGTAGAAGCCAATAAGAAAGCCCTGTCTATGTGCCTGTGGCTACTTCTTTTTTTAACTCCCGCGCAGGCATTGATCGGCGACTTTCATGGCTTAAACACGCTCGAGCATCAGCCAACTAAATTGGCAGCCATGGAAGGTAACTGGGAGACAAGCTCAAACGTACCGTTGCTTTTATTTGCTCTTCCTGACCAAGAAAATCAGACGAATCGATTCGAGATTGGTATTCCCAGCATGGCAAGTATCATCCTTAAGCATAGCGCCGATGGAGTTGTACCCGGCATCTCTGAGGCAGCACCAGAAGAGCAGCCTCCCGTTGCCCTGATATTCTGGTCATTCCGGGTAATGGTTGGCCTTGGCTTCTTGATGATAGGCGTTGCACTTTTTGGTCTATTTATGCGGCGAAAAGGGCGAATTTTTAAGAACACACTGTTCCTCAAAACATTGGTTGGCATGATCGCCACCCCTTTTATTGCTGTGCTATCGGGTTGGATTGTAACAGAAGCTGGACGTGCCCCATGGTTAGTATATGGTGTGATGAAACACGCAGACGGACTAACGCCTTCTTTAACAGGTGGTATGGCTCTATTCACATTGATTGGTTATATAGCCGTTTATAGCCTTTACCCCTTTGCTCCCGATGAAGAATCACGTGATGTCATGATGAATTCTGTAGCGCCTATATGGGATGGCAATGAGACATGGCTAGTCTTAGGGGGCGCAGGTCTTCTTGGTGCTTTTCCACTGGTTTATTCCGTATTTTTACCTGCGTTGTATATAGGCGTTTTTTTGATGTTATCCGGATTGATATTCCGCGGCATCTCATTTGAATTCCGCTTTAAATCACATAAAAATCGCCATTGGTGGAACCGTGCATTTTTCTTGGGTTCAGCTATTGCGGCTTTTGCTCAAGGCGCGGTTGTAGGAGCCTATATTCAGGGATTCCCAGTTGAGGACTTTCGCTATGTTGGCGGCGCTATGGATTGGCTTACGCCCTTTACTATTCTGACTGGATTTGGATTAATGGCAGGCTACGCACTGCTAGGTTCGACTTGGCTAATAATGAAATCAGAAGGACATGTACAGCAATGGGCTTATGCAATTGCACCGAAGCTTTTATTAGCTGTTTTGAGCATATTTGCCATCGTGAGTATCTGGACGCCATTGGTCAGTTTAGAAGTCCGCAGCCGTTGGCTAGATCAGCTCTCGGTAATCTGGATTTTACCCGCTCTCGCGTTAATTTGTTCTGCCATGGTGTATCGCTCAGTCAAACGGCAAGATGATGGCCTTCCTTTTGTCATGACGCTCGGCATCTTCGTATTTACTTACCTTGGATTAATAGCAAGTAAGTGGCCAGTGATTGTGCCACCTAACTACACTATTTGGGATGCTTCCTCAGCACCGGAATCACAGTTGTTTTTGTTGGTAGGTGTTCTGATTGTTGTGCCCATCGTTCTGGCATATACCACATGGACCTATTGGGTATTTCGCGGCAAGGTCAAAGTTGGAGAAGGTTATCACTAATCTACATAATTTTGCCTCATCAAAAGGATGCTGCCATGCATAAAGATTGGAATAAAACGACCCAAGAGTTAACAGAGTTAATGCAGGATATTGGAAAAAATATTCCTGATGTTGCCAAAGGGTTTACTCTAATGGCTAAGGGGGCTAATGAGGAAGGCGCCCTTTCACACAAATACAAAGAGCTGATGGCTTTAGCTATTGGTATCAGCGTGCGCTGCGAAGGGTGCATTGCATTCCACTCCAAAGCTGCCGCGGAGCTTGGAACAACCCGCGACGAAGTGATGGAGATGCTGGGCGTTTGTATGTATATGGGTGGTGGGCCGGCTTTTACATATGCCGCTCAAGCGCTTGAGGCTTTTGATAACTTTTCTAGTCAAGACTAGTTAATTTTATAGCACACATGCGTCCCTTTTACACACGTAAAAGGGACGTCTATTTCTAGTTCACCCGAAAGAGATTGGCTGAACATAATATAGGCTATTACAAAAATTAATTGATCATTTACACCATTTAAGGGTTATGACATGAACCTATGGTTATGGGTTTTATGTATTCTCATGGCCGGCACGTTGTCGGCTATTCTCTTTCACCGTTTCCACCAGCGACTGCGCCAACAACTTACGCCAATCCGTGAATCAGTTGTTGCTGTAGAAGATTTATGCTCTTTTAATTGCCAAACAATACATTTTGCGACAGCGAATGGACTCAGTTTAGAAGGATGGTGGTTTACTACTTCTTATAAACATAAGGGGTATGCTGTACTGACCCATGGCTGGGGGTCTAATCGTATGGCCCTACTGCCATTAGTTCCCGTATTGTTAGAAGATGGTTGGAACGTGCTGGCGTTTGACGTGCGCAACCATGGCAACAGCGATGAAGATACATTCTCTTCTATGCCACGATTTGCAGAGGATATTGATGCTGCCCTACTTTGGTTGCATAGAAACTATGATCGACGTGCTACGGTACTTATTGGCCACTCAGTAGGCGCTGCAGCCACACTGCTAGCAGCTTCGCGAAGAAGAGATATAACGGCAGTAGTTAGTTTATCGAGCTTTGCTCATCCCGCGAATATGATGAAGCGATGGCTGGTTAAAAAGAAAATTCCGTTTTTCCCTTTGGGCTGGTATGTACTTCGTTATATTGAGCGAGTAATTGGATATAGGTTTGAGGCTATCGCACCGATCAATACGTTAGCGCGCATCCGTTGTCCAGTCCTGTTAGTGCATGGTGACAACGATGTCGTTATCCCTACACAAGATGCACACCAGTTGGCCAATCATGCAGATAATGCTGTACTACGCTTGGTGGCAGGTGGGCATGACTTAACGCCAAACATTGTGCAACATGGTACCGAGCTAGTTGGTTTTTTGCAGGCGGCTAGGCGGTCTTAACAGAAAAGTGTAACACCTGACCTATCCGGTATGATGCTGACATAATTTACTATTGCCGCCATCTCTCTTTTGAAGACTGATCAACCACCACCATGCTGATGCGAGTGAGTCGCTCGATTCGCGGCAACGCATGTCACTTGTTTCTTGCAAACGCGCCGCTAATCCAGCGTTGCGCTCTTCCAGTCAGGCGTTTTTCAGCCTCAATTTGTTGACGCTTGGTGTCTGCTTCCTGCGCTGCAGCTTCTTCATTGAACAGCATGACGAACCACCGAAAGAGATCGTACTGGGCTTTGACGGCACCGATACTCCTGTGCACGGCGAGCAACCCGGCAAGTTCTTTAATCGCTATTACGATCACCACTGCTACTTCCCACTGTATGTCTTCTGTGAGCGCCACTTACTGGTGAGCTATCTGCGCACTGATAGCCACTTTTGTCGTCCCCGGATGCTGCAACTGGTGCAATCGGCATCACGTTGACTACATCGCGGGTATCGGTAAAAACAGTCGGCTGCTCAAGGAAGTGGACGTCCCCATGATGCTGGTGCGCAAGACCCAATGGCAGGCGGGAGGAAAAGTGGCGGAGACGTTCCGCTTCCAATATCAAGCCCACTCCTGGAAATACCCACGCTGGGTGGTGGCCCGTTTAGAGGAAGGCCAACTGGGCTCTAACCTTGAGGGATCCCCACAAATATTTATAATAAAATCAGAGATTAACGTTGAAGGAGCCTGCATGGGTCGGCATGTTGTTAATCGCGAAACAAACAATATGCCTAAGGAGACCCATGCAGGCACCACGATTCTTGCACAATTGGCTGACGTCAGCACTCCCCTCAATCCATGCCAGGCGTCTTCAGGCACTGCTTGATACGGTCGGTGCCTTGTTAAATGATCGCCGACTGGGGTTAACGGCCCTTGGCCGCGCCTTGCCTGGGCCTGCCGCGCCCCGGCACACCATCAAGCGAGTTGATCGATTACTGGGTAACCGCCATTTGCACGAGGAGCGCCCCTTGTTTTACTGGCTCATGGCTCACTTACTGATCGGTCATACCACACGGCCCCTGATTCTGGTGGATTGGTCACCGATTGATAGCGATGGACAACAGTTTTGCTACGTGCCGCCATCCCCTTTGCCGGGCGTTCATTGCCGATCTTTGAAAAAGTACATCACAAAAACGGGTGTGCGTACTGTGAAGCCTATCTATTGGACGCCATTGCCTGCCTTCTGCCTGAAGAGACAACGCCTATCCTGGTGACCGATGCCGGTTTTCGTAACCCGTGGTTCTGCGCCGTTGAGCAGCGCGGCTGGTATTACGTTGGCCGCGTGCGCTGTCCTACCACTTATCAAGCACCTGGAAAGACGTGGGAGGCCGTCGAGACGTTGTTTCAGCAAGCGACATCGATACCTTGTGCCCTTGGGGCGGTTCAAATTGCACGCAGCAACCCACTAACCACTCAAATGGTGCTCTATCATCAGCCACCTAAGGGCCGTAAAGATCGTAACAAGCGCGGAAAGGTATCTCAGGGTAGTGCAAGCCGAACAATCGCTCGGCGTCAGGAAGAACCTTGGGTGTTAGTCAGCAACCTGCCCAGTCACGCGACGCTAGCAAAAAAGGTGGTGGCCATCTATCGGCAACGTATGCAGATAGAAGAAGGCTTTCGCGACGTCAAAAGTCCCCTGTTCGGGCTGGGCTTTGGTATGCATCAATCGCGTCAGGGCCGGCGTATCGAGATCCTGCTGCTGATCGCCATGCTGGCCAGCGTGGCCATGATGGTCGCCGGTCTGGGCGTCAGAGCCAACGGGCAACAGAAACGCTACCAGAGCAACAGTATCGACCATCGAAATGTCCTGTCGGTGTGGCGTCTCGGACTGGAATGGCTTCGCCGTCAGCCTCCCAGCGCGGTGCCCTGGCCTTGCTGGGTATCGCTTCAGGCAAGTTTCCGAGAAGAAGCCAGCCATCAGGCATTATGCGATACATAGCGCCAAATTCGTGGGGATCCGTCAGGCTCTAACCCCCGGTTTATCATCAGTTCCCGTTACGACGACGGCTTCAAGCTTTACTACGAGCAGTACTGTGCTCGGGGCGACATGGAGAACCGGATCAAGGATCAACAACTGAGCCTGTTTGCTGACCGTACCTCCAGCACGCACTGGTGGGCCAATCAATGGCGGCTGATCTTGTCGGGCTTCGCCTATACGCTGTTCGAGCGGTTACGGACTTACCTGAAAAACACGCCCTTCGCACGCATAAGCCCAAGCAACCTGAGGCTCAAACTCATCAAAGTGGGCGCGGTCATCATCCGCAACACGCGCCGCATCCGAGTGCTGATGAGTGACAGCTATCACTATAAAACAGAACTATCCGATCTTGTCAGGCGGTTGGTGCCGAATTGACTGCTCGGGCGCCCCCCGGCCCGATGCAATGGGGGAAAGGGGGAAGTGTATCTGAACGACGGGAAGTGGTTAAAAAGTAGGCAATTTTAGCCGTGCCAATAGGTGTTTAGCGGTATTACGGCCTGAGTACGGTACCGGCCGAGGTGCGGTGAGAAATCCGGGCTGACGAGAAACGTCTGTATCGTTTCTGGCTGATTAGGAGTTCAGCGTGTAATAAAAAAGGAGCATTCAACGCGTATTCTGAGTGACCGTTTGTTATCAAAAGTCATAATCATGATAAAAAGTTATGCAATAATATTACTTAACCCATTGTCAAATAACGTGGAAAATAACGCCATCATGAGTCGATTTCACGATAAAGCAGTAGACGCTAGAAAAG
>JAIVHM010000193.1 GCA_020201095.1 Halomonas sp.
CCAATATCCGGGCGTTGTTGAGGTGGCAGCACACCCTGGGCATAGCCTGCCTCCATCAGCGACTTCATTTTGAGAAGCCCCTGCAAAGCGCCCTCTTTGGGGTTTGACACCAAGCCTCCGTGGCTCATCGAAGCGACGTTACCCATCGCCAGCCCCGAGTAGTTATGGGTCGGGCCGACCAGCCCGTCGAAATTGACTTCCATGACGTCAGTGCTAGTCACAGGCTCACTCCTGGCGGCAGGGTTTCGGGCACCTCCAGGGTATCGGCTTCCATGGACGCCACGGGGTACGCGCAGTAGTCCGCCGCATAGTAGGCGCTGGGACGGTGGTTGCCGCTATCACCCACGCCGCCGAAAGGCGCATCGCCGGAGGCGCCTGTGGTTTGGCGGTTCCAGTTGACGATACCGGCGCGAATACGCAGCAGGAAGTCGTCCCAATCGGCTTGATCACCGCCAATCAATCCGGCGGAAAGCCCGTAGCGGGTGTTGTTGGCAAGCTGTAGCGCTTCATCCCAGTCGCTATAGCGGTGGATTTTCAGCAGCGGACCAAAGTGCTCCTCGTCGGGCACGTCCAAACCGGTCACGTCGATCAACGCGGGGCTTAAAAGGCTGGTACCTTCTTCCAAGCGCTGCATGCGGTTGATCACCGTGCCGCCCATGGACTCCAGCTCATCCTGGGCCTTGAGCAGACCATCCGCTGCTGCCACGCTGACCAGCCCACCGAAGAACGGCGCGGGGGCTTCTGCAAACTGCCCGGCCACGTGTAGCTTGGCGATAGCGTCAGACAACGCGTCGATCAGTCTGTCACCGACGTCGCCCTTTGGCACCATCAAGCGCCTTGCGCAGGTGCAGCGCTGGCCGCCGGAGAGAAACGCCGACTGCAGAATCGCCAGCACCGCGGCCCGCTCGTCGTCGACATCCTTCACCACCAGCGGGTTATTACCGCCCAGTTCCAGCGCGAGGATTTTATCCAGTTGACCGGCAAACTGCTGATGGAGCATACCGCCCACTTTGGCGCTGCCGGTAAACAGCAGGCCATCAATATCGGGGTTAGCTGCCAGCGCCTGGCCGACCGGCACACCGCCCTGCACCAGGTTGATAACACCTTTGGGTAAACCGGCTTCCAGCCAACACTGCAGGGTTAAGTCTGCTGTCAGCGGGGTTTGGTCACTGGGCTTGAAGACCACACAGTTACCCGCCAACAGCGCAGGTACCATATGACCGTTGGGCAAATGACCAGGAAAGTTATAAGGGCCAAAGACCGCCATCACGCCGTGGGGGCGATGGCGCAACACGGCTTTTGCACTACCAACGGCTTTTTCACGTTCGCCGGTACGCTCGTTATACGCCTTAACCGACAGCGCCACCTTTCCTACCATAGCACCCGCTTCGGTGCGCGCTTCCCAGAGTGGTTTGCCGGTTTCAGAGGCTATCGCCACAGCTAGTTCTTCACCGCGTTTTTTGAGCACCTCTGCAAACCTTTCGACCAGCGCCTGACGCTCGGCGAAGGGTGTGCGTGCCCAGTCGGGAAAGGCGCTCCGCGCAGCGTTGACGGCCGAGGCCACCTGTTCAGTGGTGGCTTCTGCCCCTTGCCAAAGCAGCGACCCGGAAACCGGATCGACCTTGGTCAAGGTGGCCGCTTGGCCGGCTACCCAGGCGCCGTTGATGAGTTGCTGGTGTTGGGCGTGCATAAAAAACTCTCCTGTAAACGTCGCCTAGGTCTCGAGTAACCGCAGGGTGTCGCCGGTAGCAACGCCTAAACGCTGTGCTTCCTGCTCGCTAAGCACGATGGTGTTGTCGTCGGTGGGCGCACGACCTATCCAACTGGCGGTAAAGCTGAGCATGTGGGTTGTCGCGGCGAGCCAGCGGCTGACGCTTTCTTGCGGCGCGCTTTTGGCCACTTCCACTTGGCAGAGGCGTGAGTTACGGATGGCACGCACATCGTCAATATACGCTTCCACCGTGGGGCCGCCGTCAAAAATATCGACGTAACCTTCCCACCGCAGCCCCTCTTTTCTGAGCATTTCCAATGCGGGGCGGGTATGGCGATGCACCTGCCCAATGCAGGCCCGCGCGTCTTCTGACATAAAGGTGGTGTAAATCGGGAACTTGGGCATCAGCTCGCCGATAAAACTCTTTTGCCCAAGGCCAGTAAGACGGTCGGCCTCATTGAAATCCATGGGGAAAAAGTGCTTACCCAGGCTTTCCCAAAAGGGGCTTGTGTTGTGTTCGTCAAATACGCCGCGCATTTCCGCCAGCACTTTATCGGGGAAGCGGTCGCGGAACTCGGCGATAAACAGCCAGCGCGCTTTAGAGAGCAGCGCGCCGTTGCGCAAATGCTTGTTGGCTTCGCCGCGGTATTCTGGGCGCAGAAACAGCGAGCACACCTCGGCATCGCCGGTATGGTCGGAGCTTAAAAACAACGTGTCGATGGTGCGGTGCAAGTCCAGCTGTATGGAGGAGTGCGCCAGCGTGCCCAGTCGGTAATTGTAGAACGGCACTTCGCGACCGACCTGTCCTTCAATGGCGCAGCAGCCGGCAAGCTCGCCGTTGTCTTCATCTTCCAAAACGAAGAAATACAGCCGATCATTCACAGGGGTGCGCTCTTCAAACGCGCGGGCGGCAGCTTCGATTTTACTGGCTAAGAACTCGCGGTTGTCCGGCAGCGAGGTAAACCCCACACCGGCCTGCTGCGCAAGCGCCTGAAGCCCATCCACATCATTCCGGGCAATGGGTCGAATGCGCATTACATTTCTCCTTCATCGAGCGCATCGACCGCGCTCGGCAAGGTTAACGGCGCGGCAAGCACCGCGCGGCCTTCTTCAACGCCCAAGCGCTCGGCATGCTCGGGCGACAGCATCAACTGACCGGTGGGCGACAGCGCATAGCGCGCCACAATGCAACGAAAGTCCCCCAGTTTCTGGTTGGCAATCATGGCGGGTTCCGCATCAGGAAGCGCGTGCTCAGGGCGAACCCTGACGGGGTGCCACGCCGCCGAGCAGAAGGTTTCCAGTCGCTCACGTTCGGTTTTGACAATCGGACCGGCGTCGAAAATATCCACGTGGCGCGAGCGTACGAAGCCCTCTGCCAGCATCTCTTCCAGCGCCTCTTCGTGGGCCGGGTGCTCGCGGCCAATCGCTGCCCGTGCCTGGGGCGTCAATAACGGTAGATAGAGTGGAAACTGCGGCATTACCTCGGCGATAAAACTTTTTGAGCGCACCCCGGCGATGTGATTCATCTCCTGGAAACTGCGGGCGAAAAAGTGCCGCCCCACGCTCTCCCAGAACGGCGATTCGCTGCGTGTGTCCAAGTAGCCAGGAAACGCCACCGCCAGAATGCGCGAAAAACGCTCTGGGTACTGGGCGATAAACATTAGCCGCGCCCGGCGCAAAAGACTCTCGGCACTAGTGCCCTTGTAGCGCGGATTAAGCGAGAAGGCACACAGCAACGTGGCATCCGAGACTTCATGGGAAAGTGCTAATGTCTGAACTTCACGGCGGACATTCAACTGCTGGGAGGCGTGAATCAGCGTTTCCTGGCGATAGGTGTAATACGCTTCGTTGGCCCCTGCCTGAGCACGAATGGTCGCCGTTCCCAGCACTTCGCCACCGGCGTCGTCCGCCAGCACGAACGTATAGTGCTCGTCACCGGGGTACTCTACCTCGCCGCTGAAGGCGGCCTCGGAGCGCGCAATGCGTTCTTCAAGCCGCTCACGGTTGGCGGGCAGATTGGTGAGCTTGGGCACTGCGTGCTCGGCTAACTGTTCCAGCGCCGACAGGTCGGCCATTTTCACCGGTCGAATTACCAGCATCCTCAACGCTCTCCCTTCAGGTGGCGCAGTCACCGCTGCGGTCTCACTCATGCGGCTGCAACTAACCGTTCAATCGCACGTTCAAGGCGGGCCATGCCCTCGGCGATATCCGCTTCCGGAATGACCAGGGAAGGCGCCATGCGCAGCACATTGGGCCCGGCAATCAGCGCCATCAAGCCCTCTTCAATCGCCAGCGGCAAAATGTCTTTGGCGCGCCCCTCATAAGCATCGGACATTTGGGCGCCCATTAGCAGGCCCATACCGCGAATCTCTTTGAACACGCCGTGCTTGCGATTGATGGTTTCCAGATGCTCGCGAAACAGATCATGGCGCTTTTTGACACCCTCAAGCACCTCGGGGGTATCGATAAACTCAACTGCCGCCAGGGCAACCGCCGACGCCAGCGCATTGCCGCCGTAGGTGGAACCATGAGTACCGATGACCAGCGATTTAGCCACCGCATCAGTCGCCAGCATTGCCCCCACAGGAAAACCGCCGCCCAGCGATTTGGCGCTGGTGAGAATATCCGGCGTAATACCGTAATTTTTGTAGGCGTAGAGTTCGCCGCTGCGGCCAACGCCGGTTTGCACTTCGTCAAAAATCAGCAGCGCATTGTGCTCGTCGCACAGGTCGCGCAGCCCTTGGAGGAATGCCTGAGTGCCGGGCACGATACCGCCCTCGCCCTGCATGGGCTCGACCATAATCGCGCAGGTATCATCACCGACCAGCTTGCGCACGCTTTCCAGATCATTGTAGTCAGCATGCAGGATGCCACCGGGCACGGGGCCAAAACCCTGTGAATACTTGGGCTGCCCCCCAACGCTCACGGTAAAAAAGGTACGGCCATGGAACGACTGATAAAACGAGATAATTTTATCTTTGTGCTCGCCGTGGTTGTCCACCGCCCAGCGGCGCGCCAGCTTAAGCGCGGCTTCATTGGCTTCACCGCCTGAGGAGCATAAAAACACCTTGTCGGCGAAAGTGCGCTCGACCAGCGCCTTGGCCAGATTTAGCGCTGGCTCGTTGGTAAACACGTTGGAAAGGTGCCACAGCTTTTCACTCTGCTCTTTTAGCGCATCGACCAGCACCGGATGGCAGTGCCCCAGAGAGTTGACCGCGATGCCCCCGGCAAAATCGATATACTCGCGTCCCTGTTGATCCCACAAGCGACTCCCTTCACCACGCACCGGAATAACCTGCTGCGGGGCGTAATTGGGTGCCATATAGTGATCGAAATCCTGACGGCTTGGGGTGTGGCTCATGGGACGCTACCTCCAGTGGAGTAATGGAATAAAAACAGTATACGGGGCCGCCCAGGGTAACTGCTTTCAGCAATGGGACGGCAAATTATGAATAGCGGCGTCTATTATGCCGCGTTAGCGCCTTGAAGAACGCTCAAAGAGCCCCATACTCATTAGCAAGCTATGAAGTTATCCGTTGTGTAGTGAGGTACTGATACTCAGGAAGAGAGGAGCACACCCATGCAGATTGATCTTAACGGCAAGCACGCCATTATTACCGGCTCGACAGCAGGCATCGGCTTTGCGATTGCCCAAGGTCTGGCCAATGCAGGTGCCGATGTGGTCATCACCGGGCGCACCCAGGCACGGGTCGATGAGGCCATCGCCGCGGTCAAAAAAGGCGCCCCTAACGCCAAGGTAGAAGGCGTAGCGGCTGACCTGGGCACCGCTGAAGGCTGCCAGACGCTGATCAAACAGCAGCCCAATGCGGATATCCTGATCAATAACGTAGGCATTTTTGGCCCACAGGACTTTTTTGAGGTCGACGACGCCACCTGGCAGCAGTTCTTCGACATTAATATCATGAGCGCTGTGCGTCTTTCGCGCCATTACGCCAAGGGAATGCGCGAGCGCAACTGGGGTCGCATCCAGTTTCTGTCCAGTGAGTCGGGCATTAATATCCCCAGCGAAATGGTCCATTACGGCATGACCAAATCGGCGTTGCTGTCGGTATCGCGGGGGCTTGCCAAGGTATTGAGCGGCACCCAGGTGACCGTCAATGCCATTCTGCCGGGGCCGACCCGCTCAGAGGGCGTGCTCAACATGATTCGTGAAATGGCTGAAAAAGAAGGCACTTCCCAGCAGGAGGTAGAAGCGCGCTTCGTGAAGGAGAATCGCCCCTCGTCGATCATCCAGCGGCTGGCAACACCCGAAGAAGTCGCCAGCATGAGCGTCTATGCGGCTTCCACCCAAGCCAGCGCCACCACCGGTGCCGCCCTGCGCGTGGAAGGCGGTATCGTGGATACGCTAACCTAAACGCTCTTCCCTCGGCGTCATGCCGAAATGGTGGCGGTAGGCGGTAGAAAAATGCGCCCCGGAAGAAAAGCCGGTGGCAAAGGCAATATCGCCTACCGCCCCGTCGCTTTCACGCAGTTGCTTGCGCGCCTCTTGCAAGCGCAAATCAAGATAGTAGCGACTGGGAACCGCCTGCAGGTACTTCTTGAAAAGCCGCTCCAACTGGCGCCGGGAAATTCCTAGGTGCTCGGCAAGCTCCAGGGTAGAGAGCGGCTCCTCAATATTGGCTTCCATCAGCGTCACGGCATCCACCAGGCTTTGCGGCGCATGGCCCAAACGGCTGCGCAGCGGCACATGCTGGCGCTCGTCCGCCATGCGAATACGGTCGCACACGAACTGTTCCGAAACCTGCTCAGCCAATCGAGCGCCGTGATGCTGACCGATCAGCGTCAGCATCATGTCCATCGCCGCCGTACCGCCCGCGCAGGAAAGCCGGTCGCGGTCAATTTCAAACAGCTGCTGGGAAAGCGTTACTTGCGGATAGGCCTGGGAAAAGGCGTCGAAGCGCTGCCAGGGCAGTGTTGCGCGGTAACCTTCCAGCAGTCCGCAGCGCGCCAGCACTTCGGTGCCACCCGCCAGCCCTCCCAGCATCACGCCGCGCCCTACGTATCCCCGTAGCCATTCATTGAGCTTGGCGGGCAGCGCATAAGGCAGCGGCGTAGGCGCGCAGACCAGCAATAAATCGAGCGAGCCAGGCGGGCTTGCCAAGGTATGTTGGGCAAGGACGGAAAGTTGTGCAGCGCTGCGGACGGATTCGTCGTCCATGCTTAGCGTGACGGTGTGGTATAGCATCTGCCCGCTGAGCTGATTGGCCATTTGCAAAGGTTCCAGCGCGCTGGCATGCGCCAGCATCGAAAACCCCGGCAGCAGCACAAACGCTACCCGCCGTCGCGACCCGGCATTGGGGGAGTTGACTGGGTTATGCTGCATGGAAAACCGC
>JAIVHM010000034.1 GCA_020201095.1 Halomonas sp.
GCCTGACGACCATAGCATGCGTGAACCACCTGATCCCTTGCCGAACTCAGCAGTGAAACCGCTTCGCGCCGATGGTAGTGTGGGGTCTCCCCATGCGAGAGTAGGTCATCGTCAGGCACCTATTCGGAAGCCCCGGCCATTTGGTCGGGGCTTTGTCGTTAGGGGTCTCCCATGGAGAATAGCGGAGAGCCGCCCTAGTAATCTTCAGGCACCTATACCGCAGAAAACCCAGCCAACCGGCTGGGTTTTTTGTTATGGGACGAACAAAATAAATAGAGCATGATAAGTGCTATGATGCGCGTCGATGAAATAAGCCAGCGGCTAATACCGTTCGTGATAGGTAAATTTGAGGTGAAGTGGTGAGTGAAACGGTACCTACGTCATGGTTAGTCTATTGCCGTCCTGGGTTCGAGCATGATGCATTGGCAGAATTGCAGCATTACGCTGCTTTAAATGAGGTCGGCTGTGTTCCATCCTATGGTGAAGGGTGGGTAAGTTTAACCCGTGCCCATGGTGAGCCGATCAACGACCTGCATCGCCAGGCCGCGTTTAACCAGTTGATTTTCGCGCGGCAGAGCCTGGTCGCTCTAACGGCGCTGATACTATCCCGTGATGATCGTTTGACGCCGATCTTGGAGCAGGTAAAAGCCAGCCGCTGGAGCTTTGAAGAGATATGGCACGAAACCCCGGATACCAACGATGGTAAAGCGTTGGCCGGATTAATTAAGGCGCTGACCAAGCCGCTGGAAAGCATGTTGAAAAAACGGGGTGCGTTAAGGCGAAAAGCTGGTGCGCGGCGGCTGCACATTTTCTGGACAGCAGGCGATAAGGTGCAGCTGGGAATGAGTTTTCCAGGCAACAGAAGCGAGCTGATCAATGGCATTCGTCGCCTCCGTTCGCCTTCACGCGCGCCCAGCCGTTCCACGCTAAAGCTGGAAGAGGCGTGGCATGAGTTTATACCGCGTGAACAGTGGGACGACCGCTTGGCGGATAATATGCAGGCGGCTGATTTGGGCGCGGCGCCGGGTGGTTGGACATGGCAGCTCGTTCAGCGAGGTATGTACGTTTATGCTATCGATAATGGGCCCATGGATAAACAACTAATGGCGACAGGGCAAATTGATCATCTTAAAGAAGATGGTTTTACCTGGAAGCCGCCGCAGCGTTTAGACTGGCTGGTGTGCGATATTGTTGATAAACCGGTACGGGTACTGGCAATGGTAGAGCGATGGTTAACACAGAAGTGGTGTCGTGAAGCTATTTTTAACCTCAAGCTGCCAATGAAAAAGCGTTGGGAAGAAGTGTCACGCTGCCTGGTGATGTTAGAAAATTCATTATCCCAGGCAAGCGTGCCAGCAAATATTGCGTGTCGACACCTTTACCATGACCGTGAAGAAGTAACAGTCCATGTAAGGTTGAAGCACTAAGCTTAATAACTCGCTTCATAAATTCGGATTGTTTCATCTTCTGTCAGAAGGGGTAGAATCCGCTGCATCGCCCTAGCTCGTGCTTCACTGTGATGCCACTCATTCCAGGCACGCAGATCGCGCCATTTGGTGATCATTAAACGACGGTCAGTGTGGCCAAGTTCAACAAGGGTCTCGCCACCGACAAAGCCACGCGCGCCCAGTGAAGCCCGCATGGCTTCGCGAGCGGCTTGTTCATACTCTTCTTCAAGACCGGGCATAATACGTCGTTCAATGATGATTTTGATCATAGATTAATTCTCAACTCTGAGGGTATCGATGTCTGACATTATAAAGGATGCACCACATCACGATGCACTATTGGATACCAGTGGCCTTTATTGTCCTGAGCCGATTATGCTGATGCATAATAAAGTCCGCGATATGGCCTCTGGCGATGTATTAAAAGTTATTGCAACAGATCCAGCAACCACACGGGACGTGCCTAAGTTTTGTCAATTTCTAGGCCATGAATTACTGCAGCAACATTCAGATGCTGACCAGTATTGCTACTTTATACGGTTGGTGTAGCCACGGCTTGACGCGGGTTACCTTGATAACCCGTGACACTTCATTCTTGAGGTAAAATGACCATGGCTAGAGCGTCGAGAGTGGCGGGGTCTTCCTCCAGAATACGATTGGCAATATAGCGCTGAAAAAAGTAAACACTCTGATGCATCGACTTTGCGCTGTATAGACAGTCATCACCTAGTAAAATGGGTGTCATCGTGGCTTTATCTTCATCAGCAAGTAGGGCATCAACGCTACCGTCACTGTAAAGCCGCCAGCCATAAACAGGCTTCATATGCCAGGGGCTATCGGGCTGATTCATGCATAACGCATGGGTGCCTAACGTATCAGGTAGTTGCTGAATTAATGTGACTTCACCCGAAGGCTCGTATTCAAAATACTCAGCAGCGGAGGCAAGCTCATCGGCCTTATGGTCTGGCGGGGAAGTGAATATTTCTTCCGTTTCAGGATCGCGATAGCCGATGAACTGCCCGTCTTCACAACGGTGAAGTTCATGACAATCGGTTAGTTGTTCCATCCACGGAACTAACCCGACGACGTGACCGTCTTCTCTGAGGCCCCAGGCAAGAAGGGGCATCCCGTAATAGCTGTCCGGATCCGAGGCCAACTGATAGACCATTTCCAACCCATCCAGCTCTGGCGCTAGACGCACAAGGGTCTTTTGCGCCAGTTGACGCTGACGTACAGAATCCAGGTCGATGACCTGGGCAGAGCGGGGTGACAGGGGTGCGCCCATAGAGTCCCTCCTTCGTACTGCGTGGCCACGACATTAGCAAACCAGACATACATCAGTTCGCCGCATGTCTCACCAATAGCACAGGTTGGCCCGAAGGTTAAGGGTTAACGATATTTTAATTAGACGAACAATTAGAAAATTGAGCCCTGGCGCGTTCATGGGATTTTATGGCGCCTTGATACTGTTGCCATGGCGCATCGGGGGCATGAAGTGAGAGCCATTTGGACTGATAAGCCTGTACTTCCTCGGGTGTCACGATAGGGTGGCGGTCGATCAAGTCATTGACAGCGATTAACCATTGTTGGGCCGAGTCAGACAGTGCGGCTAAACGTGGCTCGTCCCGCTGTGGGAGGCACGTTTCCTCGGGCGTGGCATGTTCATTTAAGTACTGACTGGCATCGTCTAGCCGCTGTGAAGCGAGCATGAGCGTGCGTAACATTTCGGCGGTCAAGGGGCGCGCACGTAGCGTATTAAGCTGCTCCTCCAGTTTCGATGAATCTTGCTGCCAATTGAGGCTGAATTGGTGCTCAACCATTTGCTGCAGGTAGCGTACGGCTTCAAGATGAGGCTCAATTGTCGGCATATCGTCAATCTTTAGAGAATGACTGGCCCTCGCAAAATTGTCGGTCCATTCGTCAGAGTCAAAAATGGCATTCCAACTGACATAGGGAAGTTGCGCGGTTTTGGTGTCGGTCAGCTGTTTTAGTCGTTCACGGTTTTCTGAACTCAGCGCTTCAGGAACATCGCTTGTCCCACATAGGGTTAATCGTTGCCACAGTGTTCGTTCATAAAGCCATTGCTGGCTGGGCGGGGCGACTTTACCCAGTTGATTATTGCGGGCGGCAATAAGAGAGGTGATATCGCATTCGCGTAAGGCATAGACGTTGAGCAGTGAGTCGCGGGTTTCGTCGATGTCGAACAGACGCGCTTCCCGAGACGGAAAGGCACCGATATTTGGCGGTGAGCGCGTCTCAACAGGCCCATCATCCAGTGCGCTTTCCAACTGTTGGTAGTAAGCCTCCCATGGCGCCTCTGCGTCATGAGGGTTTGCGCAGCCGAGCAGCACCAAGGGCAAAAACCATATCCAGTCATAATGCTTCATGCTGACTCCTGGTAGCAGAGGTGCCGTCGGCTTATAACGTGTAGTCGCCATGCCAGAAGCAAGGCAGCGGTGCTCAAGCCAGCAATCAATCCAATCCAATAACCATGCACACCCAGCGGGCCAAAGACATTGCCAAGCCCCCGTGACCCTAACCAGTGGCCACCGCCCAGCCCCACCAACCAATATGACAATACCGTGATGATCATAACGATCCGAGTATCTTTATAACCTCTAAGAGCGCCTGCCAGATTTACCTGCAGCGAATCGGAAAGCTGGAAAATGGCCGCCAGGGCAATAATCGAGAGCGCCAGCGTTTGTATGGCTTGATTGGTGGTGTATAGCGAAATCACAGGGGCGGCTGTTACCCACAGCAACAGGCTATTCAAAGCGGCGACAATGATACTAATAAGAATACCGTTCCAGGCCACACGGCGAGCATGCGACATTCGTCGTTGCCCTAGTGTGTTCCCCACTCGGACGGTGAGCGCCATGCTAAGCGACATGGGCAGCATAAACAGAATGGTGGTGTAGCTTAATGCGATCTGGTGGGCGCCGACGGTAACCTCACCAAAGCTGGCGATAAATAATGCGATCAGCGTGAAAAGGGTAACCTCGACGAAAATAGCGACGCCAATGGGGACGCCGATTACCAGTAATTCCTGAATGCCGTGCCATTTAGGGAGCGATAAACGTTGCCACAGTGAAATGCCGTGATAATGATTGGTGTAGTGGGTGTAAACGGCCATCGCGATTGCCATGGTCCACATGGAAAGTGCAGTGGCGATACCGCAGCCAAACGCGCCCATAGCAGGTAGTTGTTGAATGACATCAGGTAGCCATGGGCCTAGCAGGCTGACCAATCCGTCGCCGCCGTTAATCAGCAGATAGTTAGCCGGTATGTTGACGGTCAAGCCAATCAAGCTGATCCATAGGGCGGGCCGGGTGTGGTTCATGCCATCAGAAAAAGCTCGGAGTGCCTGAAAAAGGGCGATACCCGGCATGCCAAAGGCGACGGCGGCGAGATACGCAGCGGAGGAGTGCGCTACCTGAGTCGGCACCTTCATCAACTCGAAAATGGGCAGTACGGTTATCCAAAGTAGCAGTGCCGCCAAAAGTCCCAGTGCGATGGCAACCCAAAGTGCCTGATGCACCGCAGGGCGGATAGCGTTGTGGCGCTGGCCGCCCAACAGGTGTGCGACGATTGGCGTCAGTCCCATTAGCGTCCCGGTCATGAACAGCATTAGCGGCATCCATAGGCTGGAACCCACCGATACAGCGGCCAGTGCAGTGGCGTTATGGCGACCTGTCATGATGACATCGACTACGCTCATGCCCGCCTGGGCAAGCTGTGCGCCGCAAATAGGAAGGGCCAGACGAACAAGCTGACGCGTTTCCAGCCAGTCAATCAGACTGATTTTTTTCAACACATGACCCACGCGTTAACTCCTGAGTAAAGCAGCCCTCAAAGCTTGCTAGATTAGCAGGTATACTGAACAAAATTATGCTGTTGAAGAGGCTAATGTGAGTAATACCCAACCGCAATGGACACTTGATGAAGTAATGGCATTATTCGATGGCGTTTTTTTCGAGCGTTACCAAACCCGCTTGGTAAAAGGTGATGAAGAACCCCTTTATCGACCGGCCGATGATCAGACGCCTTACCATCAAGTGATTTTTGCCCATGGTTTTTTCGCCAGCGCGTTACACGAAATCAGTCATTGGTGCATTGCAGGCGCCGAGCGGCGCAAAAAAGAAGACTATGGTTACTGGTATTTGCCGGATGGCCGAGACGCTGAGCAACAACGAGCGTTTGAGCAGTCTGAGGTTGCTCCGCAGGCGCTGGAATCATTGTTTGCCGAGGCGTGTGGACGTGAATTTCATGTCAGCGTTGATAACCTGGGTGGCGATGCGGCAGTTGATCGTGAGGCATTTGCTGAAAAAGTTGCCCAACGTGCCGCACGCTATAAGGAACAAGGCCTGCCCATTCGCGCTAACGCCTTTGCCTGTGCGTTGGCGCGTTACTATCGCCACCAGAACACGCTAACCGAGGCCGTGGTCCGAGGGCATGCCAAGCTGGATCGAGCAGGCTCGATGGCGAGCGCTTAATCTTCCTCGGTCAGGCGCTGATGCAACGACAGCATGACTTCTAATTCATGTTCGGGCCGCATGGGTTCTAGTCCCAGCTCGCTGAATGTTTCTCGTCGTTGGCGATGCCACTCGCCGGGGGTGATAGATGGATAGAGAACCGATGCCGGGGCCAGTTCAACAAAAGGGTCCAGTCCATAGGTGTCGAACAGACGCGCCAGAGCGGCTTCATCATCGCCGTTATCACTGGTATAAAGCGTTGCGGAAAAATGGTCGTTCTCAAGCTCCCGGATCACTTCAAGGGGGCTAACCCCAAGGCTCTCCAGCTCTTCGATGCTATAGGCACCCATGGCATTGGTGTCTTCCTTGATCCAGCTATCGTCCGGGTGAATCAATGTTTGTTTAACTCGACCATCGGTTAGCGACCAGGCAATGGCTAGGGGTAAGCCATCATCTTCGCCGGTCTCAATGGCAATAAACCCTGGATAATCGGCCACGCTAGTACTCCTTTAAAGATTCCGTGGGAAGGCGGAAAAAACGTTGGGCGGTCTGTGTGGTGGCAGCCCCCATCTCAGCTTCGCTGATGCCACGACACTCGGCAATTTCCCTGACAATCCAGGGCAGCAGAGCGGGTTCGTGACGCCGACCTTTCAGTTTTATGGGCAGATTACGCGGCAGCAGGTAAGGGCAATCGGTTTCTACCATCAGTCGGTCAAGCGGAATCTCGCCTACCAACGGGCGTAAATGATGGCCGCGCCGCTCGTCACAAATCCAACCCGTCAAGCCTATATGCAAGTCTAGGTCGAGATAGCCAAATAGCGTATCGCGGTCGGCGGTAAAACAATGCACCACGGCCTGACTGATTTCATCCCGCCAGGCATGGAGCATCTCGCGCATTCGTTGGCCGGCATCGCGCTCATGCAGAAAAAGCGGTAAACCGCTCTCAGCCGCCAGGGCTAGCTGCGCTTCAAACGCCCTGCTCGGCATGCTCAATGTCGGTGCCGGTCACGATCATAGTGGTTACCTGCGCTGCCTGCGCCCGTCGAATGACGGCTTCCAGGTCCCGCCCAAAGCTTTCATGGGTCAGATTGGCTCCGATATCAACCAGCGGCGCGCTCGGGCGGAACTGCAATGCATCGGGCAAAAAATCATCGGTATAATCGCTAGCCAAAGGTATCTCCCGTTCAATCTGCAAAGGTACCATTGTAACGGTATGGGCAAGTATGGCTCTATTGGTTGACGGCTGATAGAACGACTTTATTGCGACAAGAACAAATTGACGGGAGTGTTTATGTCCTCTGTTTCACCGAAACTATTACCCGCCACGCCTTCTGCGACTAATTCTCCCATGATGATTGGTGATTTATTGGAAGCAGGGGTGCGCATGGCGGGCGACAACCAAATTGTCTACCGGGATCAAAGCCGCCATAGTTATAAGCGCTTTCAGGAGCGAGTACACCAATTGGCACACACGCTGACGGAGCAGGGCGTGAAAGCGGGAGATGTTGTCGCCATTCTGGATTGGGATAGCCACCGATATCTGGAGTGTTTCTTTGCTATCCCGATGATTGGCGCAGTGCTGCATACGGTGAACGTGCGCTTGGCGCCAGAGCAGATTCATTACACCATGGAGCATGCCGACGATGTCTTTGTCATTGTCCACGAGGACTTCGTCTCCTTGCTTGAGCCTCTGGCGGATAAGTTGCCTCTAGTGCGAGGCTACTTGCTGTGTCAGGAGCACATCACCGAGTCGGTCGATACCTCACTGCCGCTTGTGGGTGAGTTTGAGGATCTGTTAAGCCAACAGCCAGTTCAGTACGCCTTTCCAAGCTTTGATGAAAACGCTGTTGCGACGCTGTTTTATACCACTGGCACCACGGGTAATCCTAAAGGGGTCTTCTTTACCCATCGCCAACTGGTGCTGCACACCATGGGTGAAGCCAGCGCGTTTCAGGCACCTGGCTTTGAGCTGCTGAACCGCGACAAGGTATATATGCCGATTACCCCCATGTTTCATGTGCATGCCTGGGGAGTGCCCTATACCGCTACGCTGTTAGGCGCCACGCAGGTGTACCCGGGGCGCTATGAGCCGGACATGCTGGTCAAGTTGCTGGTCAACGAAAAAGTCGACTTCTCCCATTGTGTGCCCACACTGCTCAATATGGTGGTCAGCGCAGACGTCATAGCTTCAAAGCAAGTGGATCTTTCCGGTTGGAAAGTGCTGGTTGGCGGCAGTGCGCTGACAGGCGCTGCAAAGCAGGCTTGCCGATGCCGTTCGTCAAGCTAGAGGTAATAGACGCTGACGGCCAGCCGCTACCCCATGACGGTGTTAGTGTTGGCGAAGTACGTGTTCGGGCCCCATGGCTAACTCAGGCTTACTATAAGGAAGAGGCGCGCAGCGAAGAGCTTTGGCGGGATGGTTGGCTTCATACGGGGGATGTGGGCTCGCTTGACGAACGTGGTTTTTTAACGATTAGTGACCGTATCAAGGATGTGATCAAGACCGGTGGCGAATGGCTTTCGTCGCTGGAGCTGGAAAGCTATATCAGCCAGTGTCCAGGCATCGCGGAAGTCGCGGTCATTGGTATTACCGATGATAAGTGGGGGGAGCGACCAGCGGCATTGGCCGTACCAGACGATGCTAACAACCCGCCAACTGTTGAAACGGTTCAGGGATTTCTAAAGCAATTCGTGGCCCAGGGGAAACTCAACCAGTGGGCGATTCCTTCCATGATTCGTTTTGTCGATGAAATCCCCAAAACAAGCGTAGGAAAGCTGGATAAAAAGCGCATTCGCAGTGAAATCTAGCGCTGTCGCACTAGATCCAATATGAACGCTGCCCGCGGAGTCCGCGCATGCGTTACACTGTGCGCCTCATAATGAAGGAGGACACTGCGTGACCCTGTTACGACTCGAACAGCTGCAACTTGCCTACGGCACCCAAGTACTGCTCGACCGCGCCGATCTCACGGTTGAGAGAGGCGAGCGGCTGGCGCTAGTCGGGCGCAATGGCACCGGTAAGTCTACCTTGCTGAAATTGGTCGCCGGTGAAATCCAGCCGGACGACGGCTCTATCTGGCGGGCACCTGGCTTGAAGATTGGCGTGTTATCCCAGGAGCTGCCCGATTCTTTCGGCATGACGATTTTTGACATGGTAGCGCAAGGGCTGCCAGAGGCCGGAGAGCTGCTGTCCGAATACCAGCACTTGATCAATGAACCCACGACAGGGCATTCCTCTCCAAGCTGGCGACCAATATTTTGGAATTGGATCGTGGCAAGCTTGGGCACTATCCCGGTAAGTACACTGAGTACCAGGCGCGCAAACAGCACGAGCTTGAGGTGGAAGCCCGCGAAAACGCCGAGTTCGATAAAAAGTTGGCCCAAGAAGAGGTCTGGATCCGTCAGGGCATCAAGGCACGCCGGACGCGTAACGAAGGCCGGGTGAGAGCGCTTGAGGCCATGCGCAACGAGCGCAGTCAGCGTCGCGAGCGCCAGGGCACTGCCAACCTGGCGGTAGACAGCGGCGAACGCACCGGCAAGCGCGTCGTCAAGCTGAAAGGCGTCAGTCAACAATTTGGTGACGACACCATTATTCGCGGCTTGAACCTAGAAGTGATGCGCGGGGATCGCATTGGCTTCCTGGGGCGCAACGGGGCTGGCAAAACAACGCTGCTCAAGATATTGCTTGGCGAAATTGAGCCGACGGAAGGCACTGTCCAGCTGGGCACCAACATGAAGGTAGCCTACTTTGACCAGCTGCGTGCAGGGCTTGAGCCGGAGAAAACGGTCTACGATAACGTGGCGCAGGGCAGTGATCGGGTCAGTGTTGGTGGTAAAGACCGTCACGTTATGAGCTATCTGCAGGATTTCCTGTTCACGCCTGACCGCGTTCGCCAACCGGTAAAAGCGTTGTCTGGGGGCGAGTCAAATCGTCTGTTGCTGGCCAAGCTGTTCACCCAGCCGGCTAATGTGCTGGTGCTCGATGAACCAACCAACGACCTGGACATGGAGACACTGGAGCTTCTGGAAGAGCTGCTGCTGAATTTCGAAGGAACGCTACTGCTGGTGTCTCACGACCGAACCTTCATGGATAACGTGGTCACCAGCATGCTGGCCTTTGAGGGCGACGGCATGGTGCGAGAATACGTCGGCGGCTACACTGACTGGATCCGTCAGGGGGGAGAATTGCCACCGGCTCCTTGGGAAGGGGCGGCAAGGCAGAACACCGAGCCAACCTCAACCGCGTCACAGGAAAAGCCCAGCGCAAGCGCTGCGTCGGCGCAAAAGCCGGTCAAGCTTTCCTATAAGCTACAGCGCGAACTCGATGCGTTGCCCGCCGAGATAGAGCGGCTGGAAAACGACGTGGAAGCCCTGGAAAAGGAAGCTGCCGACCCAGCGTTTTACCAGCAGGAAGCCAGTACCGTTACGGCCAAGCTGCAATCGTTAGAGGAGGCGCAGCAAGCGCTGGATAACGCTATGGAGCGCTGGATGGCATTGGAGGCGATGGCGGCTGGCGAGTAGCGTCATCGATATAAAAAAGGCGCCGAAGTGGCGCCTTTTTCGTTACCGGTTCCAGTCGTTACTCGTCGCTTTTTTCACCCTTTTTACCCACGCGAACGGCCAGCACGTCGCATTGGGCGCCGTGCAACACGCCGGTGGAAGTGGAGCCAAGCAGCAGTGCAAAACCATGGCGTCCGTGAGAGCCGACGACAATCAAGTCAACGCCGTGCTCTTCAGCAAAGCGATGAATTTCGGTATCCGGCATACCAACGACCACGTGTTGATCTGCCTCGGCAACGTGGGGAGCGGCAATGTCGGCCAGACGTTTCTTGGCGTGATCGTCAAGCTGGTCCTGGATGCTGGTCAGATCCATCGGGATATCGCCACCGTAAGCGAAGCCCAAAGGTTCAAGCGTATGCATGATAGAGATTTTGGCGCGGTCATTGCGTTCAGCAATCGCGACAGCACGCTCCAGAATTCTCTGAGAGTCTTTGGTCAAGTCGACGGCAACCAAAATGTGGTGATAGCTCATGGCTTATCTCCTCAGTGAGTAACAAGCAGTCTTCTATGTCTAATGTTCTCTACTTTAAGTGGCGTGCCTCATCTTAACAACGACCTGGATCATGATTTTATGCGCTTTCCATTCAAGTGTGGCTCAGTTTGAGGAAATGTAGAAATGGAATGGTTGATTATTGTCTTTATCATGCTGTTTGTTCTGGCCCCGGTGATGTGGCTGAAACCAAGCCCTCGCCAAAAGCGCACCATGGCAATGCGCCTGCACGCGAGTCGAAGTGGGGTAACGGTCAATCAGCAAAAGCCGCCGCTGCACGCGTTCAGGGGTACCATGCCGGCTTACCGCTGGCACTACCCCCAACAGCGGCCGGGGCCTGATTTTGTGCTCGTCCGCGATGAGCATGCAAGCCAAGAGCTCGAGCCCTACCATGCAGGGTGGCGCTGGCGTATTGCGCCGCTAAGACCCATACCGAGCGCTGCTGAAACGCCCCTTAAGGCGCTGCTGGAACGCCTGCCACTGGATGCGCTGGTGCTTGAGTCAACGCCCAACGCACTGACGCTGTGGTGGTGGGAATCGCAGAATGCGGCGCGCTTTGATACCTACCTGGATGATTTTAACCAGCTGCGCGATCAGCTATCGGGGCAGTCGGATCGCGCACCTCAAGAGCCTCCCTTGTCAGGAAGTCGTTTCTTGTAAATCGCGCGCTTGAATGGCGAGGCCGTTTTGTTCAATACGTTCCAGCCATTCACCCAGCTGTTCCAGATCGGCCTCAGAGAGACCTTCGAACATTTCTTTGCGGGCTTCTTTCGCCACGTTATCAATCTGCTCAAGCAGTGGCATGGCCGAATCCGTCAGGTGGATGCGCTTGCTGCGACGGTCGCTGTCACAAGCGCGCCGCTCCACTAAACCCTGCGCTTCGAGTTGGCTGAGTGTGCGAACCAATGAAGGCGCTTCAACGCCTATGGCGCGGGCCAGATCACACTGGGGCTGCCCATCGCCCAGGCGCCACAAATGATACAGCGTTACCCAGCGTGTCTGCGTTAGGCCCAGCGGTGCCAGGCGTCGATCCAATATCGAACGCCACAGATGGGGCAGGCGAGCAATGCGAAAACCAATTGATGATGCCATGATCTGCTAGTTACCAGTCAAAATGAATAGATGGATTGTCATAATCTCAAGCGCTGAATGCAAGACACGATCGTTATTCGTCGTCGGTTTGGTCTTCGTCTCGATCTCGTCCAGCGATAAAGCGCTGAAGATTCAGCCTGCTCAAGCCCGCTGGCCGAATGTCACTGTCTGCCAACGTCGCCTTGTCGGCGTCTTCGTTAACGGTAAATCGAATCAGGCCTAACCGCTGACCGCTATCCGTCATGATATCCACCCGCCAGCGTCCAGACGGATCTTCGGGGAAGTTCAGCTTGTGGCTCCAGGCCCGGTAACCTTGTTCCCGCCCTCCGTTGATATCCAGGTCAACGACGTCTAACTGCTCTCCATTGTGATGCCATACATGGGAAATCGTTTCGCTTAAGCCCCGTGGTGCACGGATAGCGGTATACACATACAGGCCGTTTTGTTTTATTGCCTGAGGAGTCAATGCGCTTGAGCCGCGAGGTTCCCGCTGCTGAACATTGAGAGCAGGTGACAGCGCCGTGCCGGTCATCCATAAGCTGGCCGGCGGCACCCAGGCACGTCCAAACCAAGCCAGGCCTGCCAGTAGTACCATCATGGCGAGTAGCGAAAACCAGCCGCTGAATGAATGTTGCTTAAGCAGGTGCCAAAAGCTGGGTATTGCCACCAGCAACATGGTCACAATGGCCAGTAGCAAACTCTGCCCGGTGGTTAGGTGAAGCATGATCGGCAACGTGACCAGCACCACCAAAAACACACACAGCGCATGGAAAATGAAGTAAAAACTGCGCCAGCGACCGGCAATCTTGTAGTACAGCGGGTCAATAATCGACAGCACCGCCATGGTCACGACGCAAAGTGAAAACAGGCTTTGCCCGCTGTTCCAGACAGTGGTGATTAAAATAAACGGCAGCGTGAAAAATAACGTTTCCTGGTGGATCATCTGCGCGATAAACGTCGCTGTCCCCTTAGGTAGCGTTGGATACCCACGATGGGCAAGCCAACGACCTACTAGGCTTTCGGAAAGCAGTAATAACCAGGCAAACAAAAGCCCCAATGCCAGCGCGGCACCTAGCCATTGCTGGCGATCGACAAGAAAGAAGCTGCCAAGGCCAGCCGCAAAGGCTAAAGGCGGCCAAAGCCAGGTCCATGGTTTTAAACGAACGACGAGTCGTTCCACAAACGATTGCAAAGCGGCGATGCGCGCCTGAGTGAGCAACGTGCCCATAGTCAAATAACCCAGATGATCAACGAGACGTGATCCTAACAGCCTGAACGCATGGCGGGGAGCGCTGGTCAGAGAAGTTTGTAGAATTAGCCAAAAGTCAGGGCTTGACGTTCTTGGGTAACTCAACCAAGCTTACGCAATCAAACGACCGTATGAAATGCGAGGCACGTCCCGGTGTTTGGGACCGCCCGAACTTGTGGAGAGAGCGCGGATGATCTATCAAGGCAATGCCATCACGGTGGAGCGTCGTGACACCCAAGGTGGCAATGACATCGCAATGCTCACTTTCGATTTGAAAGATGAGTCCGTCAACAAACTGTCCAGCGCCGTGGTGACAGAGCTGGGAGAGGCCGTAAAAGCCGTTCAGACAGAAGCCGGGCTGCAGGGTCTGGTCATTGGCAGTGCCAAAGAAGCGTTTATTGTCGGTGCCGATATTACCGAGTTTCATACCCTGTTTGATAAGGGCGAAGAGTACCTGGTGGAAATGAACCTCAAGGTACACGATATTTTCAACGCCATCGAAGCTGGGCATTCTGCCGGGTTGGGGTGGCTGTGTTCGCCTGCCGCGCCTGATTGGCGCTGACAACGCAATTGAATGGATTGCCGGTGGTACTGAAAACCGCGCTGATGCGGCGCTCAAGATGGGGGCCGTCGACGCGGTGGTTGCCCATGAGCTGCTCCAGGACGCTGCACTGGATATTCTCGACCGCGCTAACAGCGGTGAACTTGACTTCCGGGCACGTCGCGAAGAAAAGACTAGCCCGCTGAAGCTCAACGCCATCGAGCAGATGATGGCGTTTGAAACCGCCAAGGGCTATGTGGCGGGTAAAGCCGGGCCGCATTACCCCGCACCGGTAGAAGCTATCAAGGTGATTCAAAAAGGGGCGGGCGAGGCGCGTGGTCGCGCCCAGGCGATTGAGGCCAAGGCCTTCGCCAAGCTGGCGCTGAGCAGCGTGGCGTTTAACCTGGTTGGCCTGTTCCTGAACGATCAGGTGGTCAAGAAGAAGGGCGGCAAGTACGAAAAGCAGGCACAGCCGGTGAAGCAAACCGCCGTGTTGGGCGCAGGCATCATGGGCGGCGGTATTGCCTACCAGAGTGCTTCGAAAGGCACGCCCATCCTGATGAAAGATATCAAGGACGATGCCATTGAGCTGGGGCTCAAAGAGGCTCGTAAGCTGTTCGCCAAGCA
Organism: Halomonas sp.; assembly: GCA_020201095.1. Classification (GTDB taxonomy): domain Bacteria; phylum Pseudomonadota; class Gammaproteobacteria; order Pseudomonadales; family Halomonadaceae; genus Vreelandella. The sequence continues at coordinate 14,480 of JAIVHM010000034.1, forward strand.
GGTGGAGCGCAACAAGCTGACCACCGAGCAGATGGCTGAAAAGCTTTCCAATATTCGCCCGACGCTTTCGTACGGTGATTTTGGCATTGTCGATCTGGTCGTGGAGGCGGTGGTCGAGAA
>JAIVHM010000194.1:0-1826 GCA_020201095.1 Halomonas sp.
TGGTTAACCGAAGCTCTTCAGACAAGGCGTTTACCACAGAAACGCCCACGCCATGGAGACCACCAGAAACCTTATAAGAATTATCGTCAAACTTACCGCCCGCGTGCAGAACGGTCATGATAACTTCTGCCGCCGATACACCTTCACCTTCGTGAATTTCGGTCGGCACACCGCGCCCATTATCGCTGACCGTGACGGATTCATCAGGGTGAATAACCACACGAATTTCACTGCAGTGGCCAGCCAGGGCTTCATCGATGGAGTTATCCACCAACTCGAAGACCATATGGTGCAGCCCGGTGCCGTCGTCAGTATCGCCGATATACATGCCTGGACGCTTGCGTACCGCATCCAGCCCTTTGAGCACCTTGATGCTTGATGAATCGTAAGCCTGCTCGCTCATTGACCACTCCGTCGTGAAGTCTGTCTCAATCCGTGTCGCCTACCCTTCAGGCATTAATTGGCTAAGTCCATTGCCAGCATGTTTCACGTGAAACATATTAACTCGGGTATGGGCTTGCCATGTCTGTCTCAATGCTTGAGGTTCGACGCTGGTAATAAATACTTGGCACCGCATATCTTCAAGTAATTGACAAAAAAGCAGCCTATGATGCTCATCGAGCTCGGCAGGCAAATCATCAATTAAATAGATACAGCGCCTCTGTGATGCACTTTCCAGAAGCCGACCCTGTGCTAACTTGAGCGCACTGACCACCAATTTCTGTTGGCCTCTGGAAAGTACTTCAATCGCTGGCTGCTTGTTGAGCTTGATGCGCAAATCTGCGCGCTGAGGACCTTGCTGGGTAAAACCCATTTGTTGATCAGTCTGCCGACTCCCCTCCAGCACGTCAGCCAGTGTTCTTTTTTTATCCCACCCTCTCGCATAGTGAAGCGTTAAACCTGGAAGGGGTAAGAGCCTTTCAAGAGTTTCTTCAAACACCGGTAGAAACTCAGTGAACCAGGCACGTCGTAGCGCATCCATTTTTCCACCCCAATTGGCAAGCTCTTGCTCCCATACAACAAGCTCTTGGGGGTTTATTCTACCATGCCTCAACAATGCATTCCGATGTTTCAACGCTCGACGGGCTCGCTTCCATATTTCAAGAAACCCTTGTTTCACGTGAAACACCCCCCAATCCAGGAATTCACGCCGACCGGAAGGAGAGCCTTCCAAAAGGCGGAAAGCATCAGGATTGATGAGCTGAAGTGGCATCGTTTGGACCAAATCGGCCAAGCGAGCATTTTTATCACCCTTAACACGCAGCTCAAGCTCGCTAGAGGCTCGCAGGCGACGAACCCCTAGTGCGGCATCGGGGTCTCCAGCCAAACGGCCGTACAGCGTTAGATAAGGCGCATCGGTCTGAATCGCGTGTTTTAGCTGACGCGTTCGAAATGACCTGCCCATACCCAAGATATGAATGCCTTCTAACAGGCTTGTTTTACCGCTCCCGTTGGCTCCATTGATCACGTTAATACCGGGCGACGGCACCATATCCACAGGCTGTAAGTTGCGTAGCCCGTCGAAGTTTAGTTGAAGAAGGCCCATTCACCTCGCCACTTATCTTTGTGCACTAAAAAATATAAACGGCGCATCTAAATCAAGAAGCGCCGTTATTCAGCAGATATTGCCCGTTGGTAATTTAGAGCCGCATCGGCATGACAACGTAGAGCGCATCTCCACCACCTGGCTCTTCCAGGAGTGCACTGCTATTCGGGTCTGCCAGGGTAATTTGCACACGGTCTTCGTCCAACACGCCCATCACGTCGACCAAATAACCAACGTTAAAGCCAATTTCCATAGCCGAGCCAGTGTATTCAACAGCAAT
>JAIVHM010000194.1:1976-11031 GCA_020201095.1 Halomonas sp.
CACGATCAGTTTCTGCGACTGCTCAACCGTCACATCCACTGGGCGCGAACACATCGCCAGGCGATGCCCATCAGTCGCCACGGTGCGTAGCAGATTACTCTGAATCTCAAGCAACATGCCGTTCAAATAATAACGGACATCCTGCTGCGCCATGGCGAACGATGTCGCTTCGATAAGGTGTTTGAGCGTACCGCGGGGAACACTGAATTCCTGACTGCCTTCACCATCTTCAATAGAAGGAAATTCAGCAGCGGGGAGCGTTGACAGTGTAAAACGAGACCGCCCACTACGTAGGACAGCACGACCCTCTTCAACCGCTAGCTGTATATCTGACTGATCAGGCAGCGATTTACAAATATCCATCAACTTGCGCGCTGGCACGGTTGCCGAGCCTTCCTGATCCACCTGACTAGCAACAGTACGGCCTACCAGTTCGACTTCCAGATCGGTGCCCGTCAGGGCCACCTGGTCACCGTCTACCTGGATCAGCACATTCGATAAGACAGGTAATGTCTGACGACGCTCTACCACACCTGCTACCAAGGTAAGCGGACGTAGCAGCGCCTCTCGGGAAATCGAAAATTTCATCAATACTCCGTTGTCTATCCTGAAAGACCTGCTAACACAGGTCCGTCCTGGTTGATTAACTGGTCAGTAGGCGTAACAGGTTCTTATAATCTTCACGAATATCAGCGCTTTCTTCCTGCAACGATTTAACCTTGCGGCAAGCATGCAGCACCGTGGTGTGATCACGCCCGCCAAACGCATCGCCAATCTCAGGCAGACTGTGATTGGTCAACTCCTTGGCAAGCGCCATGGCGACTTGACGGGGCCGGGCAACTGAGCGGGAGCGCCGTTTGGATAATAAATCAGCAACCTTAATTTTGTAATATTCCGCTACCGTACGCTGAATATTGTCGACGCCTACTTGCTTGTCTTGCAGCGCCAACAGGTCTTTCAGCGACTCACGAATAAAGTCCTGAGTAATGGTCTTACCCATGAAGTGCGAGTCAGCAATCACCTTTTTGAGGGCTCCTTCAAGCTCACGAACATTCGAACGAATTTTCTGAGCAATAAAGAATGCCGCATCATGAGGCAAGTCAACTTTGGCTTGATCGGCTTTTTTCATCAAGATCGCGACACGGGTTTCCAACTCGGGCGGCTCAATGGCAACAGTGAGCCCCCACCCAAAGCGAGATTTCAGGCGCTCTTCAACGCCACTGATCTCCTTTGGGTAGCGATCCGAAGTCAATATCATCTGCTGACCGCCTTCCAATAACGCATTAAACGTATGGAAGAACTCTTCTTGTGAACGCTCTTTTCCAGCAAAAAACTGAATGTCGTCAATCAGTAACGCATCAACGCTACGATAAAAACGCTTAAAGTCATTGATCGCATTAAGCTGCAGCGCTTTCACCATATCGGCCACGAAGCGCTCTGAATGAAGATACACCACACGTGCATTCTCGCGGCGCAACGCCAAACCATTCCCCACTGCGTGCATCAAGTGAGTTTTACCCAGCCCAACGCCGCCGTACAAAAACAATGGGTTATAGGCACCACCCGGATTCTCGGAGACCTGGCGGGAAGCCGCGCGTGCGAGTTGGTTTGATTTACCTTCGACAAAGGTATCAAAAGTAAAGTTAGGATTTAGCCCGCTAGTATGCTTAAGGCCGCCCTCAACCTGAACTTGCCGTTCATTTGTTCGTCTGCCCGAACCTCCCCCTTCTTCACGAAGCTGGTCAATCTCTCGCTCATCGCCAATGTCACCCCGTGGCGGAGTATGAACAGCCGCCGACGCACGCGGCGCCGGAGAGGCTGAGACAGGGTTACCCAGATCACGCGGCTGCGGAGCAGGTGATGCCGGCTGACGACTGCCCACAGTGAGGCTGACCTTGGGGGGTTTTGAAGGGGCTAGCTCGCGCATCAGTTCGCTAATCCGCTTGGCATACTTGTCACTTACCCAATCGCGGACAAAACGATTAGGTGCCAACAAGCGCAGCTCATTAGCCTCACTATCTTCGGCCTGCAGTGGTCGTATCCACGTATTGAACTGCTGCGAACTCAGCTCGTCCTGCAGGTAATCCAGGCACTGTTGCCAAAGCGCGAGTGACACTCATCTCACCATCAGTTGAAAAAGGCCGACCATTGTAGCGCCCAACAGCGTGGTTATCCACACAGAACCAAGGCGTTTTAACAAGCTGTGGAAAACTCTCATGGGTCCAAGACGGATGTGGGTTATGGCGCTGGATATTAGCTTACCGCTCCTTATCGCCCAACATTAATGCACAGTTAATCAACCACTTATCAGCATCTTTTTGATAACTTATACACAACCTAATATTTATTTTATCTCATTGAAAATAGTGGAAAATATAACGTTACTCACAAAATGTATCCCCACTATTAGTCACAAGGTAGTAAAAGATTCATTACTGAACGCTTTGGCACTTCTTAACAGGCTCATTATGTTATCCCAGACAGGCGCCTGCTTGCGCGGCGAGGGAATTTTTCCAAGGAAAAAATTGCACGTAACCTGGGAAGCCTCTACAATTTCCGGTCTTGAATTGAATCTCCCGGCTAGTTCCTCACTGGACCGGGTATTTTGGAATTTATTTTCCGTCCTAACCACGTGGGAATAACGAGTTATGAAACGCACTTTTCAACCTAGCGTTCTCAAGCGCAAGCGCGCGCATGGCTTCCGTGCTCGTATGGCAACTAAAAATGGCCGCGCCATCATTTCGCGTCGCCGCGCCAAAGGCCGTAAGCGTCTGAGCGCCTGATCTCGGATTGCGTGTGCCACATCAAGGGTTTCCCCGGTATTTTCGGCTACTCAATGCTGGGGATTACCGGTACGTTTTTGAGCAAGCAGACCTCAAGGTGCATGGAAAGGGGATGATGGCGTTAGCGCGCTGTAACACCTTAGGGCATCCCCGCCTTGGCCTAGTGGTCAGCAAGAAAAATGTGAAGCTCGCCGTTGATAGAAACCGTTTCAAAAGACTCGTTCGCGAGTCGCTGCGGTTACGTCAAGACCAGCTTCCCGCCGTGGATATTGTGGTTCTTGCTCGGCGTGGCGTGCAGGACATGGATAATGATGTTTTATACCGTCAGCTCCATGGTATGTGGAAACGGCTTCGGCGTGACAGCCAAACGGCCAACGCGCCACCTGTTAGCTCAAAACACACTATTTGATGGGCACCTCATCGCTTGACTTCGGCCTGCCGCCTGGCAGGCTTTCGTGTGTCATGGGTCGAGCAATTGATACGGCGCCATTAGCATGTTCACCACCCAGCGGGCAGAACCCTCATGGACGTAAAACGACTTATATTACTGGTTCCACTTGCCATTCTGGCCTATCTACTGGTCGTACAATGGAATCAGGATTACGGACAGACGTCTTCTCAATCGTCGTCCGAACAATCACAACGTCAATCCAGTGATAGCAATGCAGCGTCTGGAAATGGCGAAGGGTCTGGCGACAACGATCCAGACAATTTGTCGGTTCCAGGCGATGACACCGCCGCTTCGCAAGACGCGTTGGACAGCGACGAAAGCGAAAGTGATAGCCGTGACTTTATCGCGGTTACCACCGATGTGCTGGACGTGCGTATTGATCCTCACGGTGGCGATATCGTGTATGCCGCCCTACCGCAGCATAAAGAGGCACTTGAATCGGACCGCAACTATGTTTTGCTATCCGACAATCAAACGCGGAGCTATGTCGCACGCTCAGGCTTACAGCTTGATGGGGAAGCAAGTCGTATTGAATTTACCCCAGATGAAAGTGAATACCTGCTCGGCGATGATGAAGAACAGCTTGAGGTCAACCTAACTGCCGAGGTGAATGGCGTAGAAGTCGTCAAGCGGCTCACCTTCGAACGCGGCAATTATGCGGTTGACGTCAATTACTATTTGGCCAATAACACCGAAGAGCCTATCAGCGCTCGTTTTATTGGCCAGCTAGCGCGGGATAATAGCCCTGATCCGTCCAGCGGTGTCAGCATGGGCATGAATTCCTATCTGGGTGCAGCGTACTCAACGCCCGATGAGAACTACGAAAAAATTGATTTTGACGATATTCAAGGCGGCAATTTCAACAATCGAGAGGCACAAGGCGGCTGGATGGCGATTATCCAGCATTACTTTGTCTCAGCTTGGGCGCCGCCTCAAGATCAGGAAAATCTTTACTACGTATCAACAGACTCGCGCGACCGTAATGTTGTCGCCTTTGCTGGCCCCACCAGCGAGCTAGCACCGGAAGAAGAAACCTCATTGGGTGCCACTTTGTATATGGGCCCCAAGATTCAGGATTATCTTGAGCAGGTAGCGCCGAACCTACGCCTGACCGTTGATTATGGCTGGCTATGGTTTCTGGCAAACCCGCTGTTCTGGCTGCTGGACAAGATTCACGACATTGTCGGCAACTGGGGTTGGTCGATCGTACTGTTGACCGTTTTGGTCAAAACCATCCTGTTCCCGCTTTCTGCCAAGGCCTACAAGTCGATGGCGCGGATGCGCAAGCTTGGCCCAGAAATGCAGCGTCTCAAAGAGATGTACGGCGATGATCGCCAGAAAATGTCTCAAGAGATGATGAAGTTCTACCAGAAGGAAAAGATCAATCCTCTGGGTGGCTGTTTGCCGATCCTGGTGCAGATGCCGGTCTTCATCGCCCTGTATTGGATGTTGTTGGAATCTGTTGAACTACGACACGCCCCCTTCATGTTCTGGGTGCAGGATCTGTCGGTGAAAGATCCGTACTTTATTCTGCCGATTCTGATGGGTATCTCGATGTTCGTTCAGCAGCAGTTGAACCCCACACCGCCCGATCCCATGCAGGCGAAGATCATGAAGATGCTGCCCATCATCTTTACGTTCTTCTTCCTGTGGTTCCCGGCAGGTCTGGTGATCTACTGGGTGGTCAACAACATTATCTCGGTGGCGCAGCAGTACTTCATTACACGCAAAATCGAGCAAGACCCAAGTATTGGCAAAGGTATGAAAACCAAAAAATAAGCCACTACGAGAAGTCCTCCAGACCCCCGCCTTTGCGGGGGTCTGGCGTTTTTGGGATGAAAAACTCAAACTAGCTTTTTGCAGCGAGAAACCTCATGGCTGACCGTCTCTATACCCAAGATACTATCGTCGCCCTGGCGACCCCTCCCGGTCGTGGCGGCGTCGGTATCATTCGTGTTTCTGGCCCGGCCTGCCGCGATATTGCCGTCGCCATGCTAGGCCACTGCCCCGCCCCCCGCTACGCGCACTATGGCGCTTTTATGGGCGCTGAAAACAGCATCGATGAAGGGCTCGCGCTACTGTTTCCGGATCCTCACTCGTTCACCGGTGAAGATGTGCTCGAACTTCAAGGCCATGGCGGGCCGGTGATCATGGATATGCTGCTTGAACGTTGCGTCCAGTTAGGCGCCCGTCTGGCAAGACCAGGCGAGTTTTCTGAGCGCGCTTTCCTGAATGACAAGCTGGATCTCGCCCAGGCCGAAGCCATTGCTGATCTGATCGATGCCACCTCCCGCTCGGCCGCCGAAAACGCGGTGCGTTCGCTTCAGGGCGAGTTTTCCAACCGGGTGGCCGCGCTGGTGCAGCGACTTATCGAACTGCGTATCTACGTCGAGGCAGCCATCGACTTTCCCGAGGAGGAAATCGACTTTCTCGCTGATGGCCACGTGGCGAGCCTGCTGGATGATGTACACAGTGAGCTCATCAACGTGCGATCAGCCGCTGGGCAGGGAGCCTTGATGCGAGAAGGCATGAGCGTCGTGATTGCGGGACGTCCCAACGCCGGCAAGTCGAGCTTGCTCAACGCGCTGACCGAGCAGGACACCGCCATCGTGACCGATATTGCCGGCACCACGCGAGATGTACTGCGCGAACATATCCATATCGACGGGATGCCGCTGCATGTGATTGATACCGCCGGCCTGCGCGATACGCCCGATGCGGTGGAACAGATCGGTGTCGCCCGGGCCTGGGCAGAGATCGAGCGCGCCGACCGCGTACTGCTGCTGGTGGATGCGTCAACAACCAATGAAACCGACCCCATGGCGATCTGGCCTGAATTTGTCGCCCGGCTACCGGACCAGCAGCGCCTGACGTTGGTGCGTAATAAAATCGACACCAGCGCCGAACTGGCAGGCATAGACTTATCCACAAACCCACCCACGGTTCGCCTCTCGGCAAAGACGGGTAAGGGTGTGGATAACTTGAAAGATCACTTGAAAGACATCATGGGCTTTTCAGCGACGACCGAGGGGCGTTTTTCAGCCCGCCGCCGCCACCTGGATGCGCTTGACCGGGCAATGAAAGCCCTTGAAACCGGCTGCCATCAGCTCGAGGGCAATGGCGCGGGTGAATTGCTGGCGGAAGATCTACGCGATGCTCAGCAGGCGCTTGGCGAAATTACCGGCGAATTCAGCGCCGACGATTTGCTGGGAGAAATTTTTGGTAGTTTTTGTATCGGGAAGTAGTTACGGTTCCATGTAAGTTGATTTTTGTCCTATAAATAAAGCACTTATATTTCTAGAGAAATTTGATGCTACAGTGAATACCATACAGTTTTTTGTCCAGATTTGGAGCTACGTAGCGGAAATTGTTCCCTACACCTCCATACTTGGCATATGAAGGGTGGCACGGCATTGACCGCTACCAACCTCTAAATTCCATTAATAACTTTGAAACTGCAACCATCCGTACCGGGTTGGATATCAAATGTATTGTGCCGTTTTATCCAAGCACAAACTGGGCTTCCAACTTATTCAATAGCTGGAAAGTGGTGATATAGGGCACACCGAAGGCATTGCAGGTATTTGGAATTTTGACCTTGGTACTGTTCTCGGGAACCGGTATCTCGTGAGTAACGACAGTTCAGACAATTCATCATAGACAGTGCGGATGCTCGCTAGCGCTGACATCGAATACTGTTGGTCAAGCCACGACCAGTACGCCGGGCAGAATGACATCTGGTAGTGGAGATTCTTCGCCTGGATATAGGTGTTGGCGTCCAGCAAATACATCAGATCCCTAATTCTTTGGCATAGTTGGTTATTTTGTGGGGCTTCATATTCAATAAGCTACCCGCATCTCGAAGAAGGACGCGGCCACTGAGAGCTTCACTGACCAGGGCCTTAGAGAACGTTTCGCTGATCTGCCCTCTTTGAGTTCTGTAGAACGTAGGGCCACCCTGAGTTCGTTCACGGTTCCGGTAACGTTCCTGAAGATCGTCGACGTAATTTCGATACTCTTCCCGGGAGATTTTCCCGAGTGTTAGCGCCCGCCTTGCGATTACCCATGTACTGACACGGAAATGGGCTTCCAACACTGGCAGGTTCTCTTTCCAATCTTCTGTGTCTTGCCAGTGGGTATCAAATTCCGCCTCAGGAACCAAAAACTCCGCTGCTACGGCGTTACAGAAAATCTCTTCTCTTTGGTGGGTTTCGGGGCTTGCGTCAGAAACCCCACTCTTGCCGATCCAGATATGCGCCAGTTCATGGATTAAGGTGAACAAGCGTGCGGCCGGGGCGTCAGCTTGGTTGACGAAGATCACCGGTGCCAAATGGTCGGAAATGGCAAAGCCGCGAAATTCTTGAACAGATAGAGGGCGAGAGTGATGACGGATGAATCCCTGCCGCATGACCAGAATGCCCGCCTCTTCGATCTTGCGAATGAGTAGGCGCCAGTAATCTTCCCAATTACCTCGCTCGGGATGAGCTAGTATACCGAACGCTTGCCGCATGTCCTGGACCACATCATCGATATTGGAGCAAGCAGTGAACCGACCAACATATGGGTTACGCTCCACACCTTGGTCTCGGAGGTACTCCGCGTACCATTCCTGCCGTCTCAGAACGATATAGGCCATTTCGATAAGCTCGGAAGAAGGTCGGTTAGGATGACGCCCGCCGACCGTTCGAAGATCTGGTAAAGGTAACGTCTCTTTCGGTGGCTGCTTTAGATAAAGATAGCCAAACGGAATGTGGGTTTTGGCGGCAAAGTCTTGAGCCTGCTTGAAGGTCGGCGGCTTCTCCGCTCGCTCCCAGGCATAAAGCTTATCGTCTGGCACCCCCAGTTTGTATGCCAGAGCAGACACACTGAGCTGTGCCCGCTCCCGGGCCCAGCTTAGGATATCTGGATTGATTCTGGCGTAAGTGGTGACCATGACTGCTGCTCGCAACAAAACTTATCAGAACATAGTGTAATCTTAGACGGTTTAATAGCCAACTGGCGTCCTTGGACATGTGGAACCATCGGCTAGGGAAATGTGAAAAAGCGCAAAAGTTTACGATTTCCTTCACATTCCCCCAAGCGAACCCCGGAAAGTCATTACCTACTTGATAAAAAAGAAACTTCACATTCTGCATGGAAAAGTAAGCACTAACTATCGTTAAAAGGCCTACTCCTCCACCAAACAAGACGCGCGATAACGGCTTTGTGCGCCCAGCAGCGGGGTCAGCTGAGCCATCGCGCCGGCTAGGCGTTCGTCCAATCCCCAGGGCGGGTTGATCACCAGCATCCCGCTTCCGTACATGCCGCGTTCATGGGTATCTGCAGCTCGCAAACACAATTCGCTGCGCCAGATTTTGCGGATGCCGCTGCGCTCAAGCGCTTCCAGCAATAGCTGATGATGTCCAGCGGGCAGCAAGGGATACCAGATCAATACCACCGCGTGACGTGCTTTCGCAAGTGCCACGCCAAGGGTATCCGCCACTGCCTGGTATTCGTCTTTACGTTCGTAGCTTGGGTCGATCAGCACACAGACGCGAGGCGTTGAAACCGGCAGGCGCTGGCATAACCCCTGTAACCCGTCGCCATGGATACGTTCTACGCCTTCCGGTAACGCCTGGTCATCAAAATGCCGATGCTCGCCAGGGTGCAGCTCAAACCCGTATAGTCGCTCTTTAGTGCGTAGCGCCTGGCTTATCCACCAGGGAGAGCCAGGGTAATGGGCCAATTCATTGGGTTCGCGCTGCGCACGTGACAAAGCACCCAACCAGCCACACAGCAGTGGATCGGACACTGATTGAGCCGCGTTCCAAAGAGGCCAAAC
>JAIVHM010000035.1 GCA_020201095.1 Halomonas sp.
ACACCTTGTGGCGCAACCTATACGCCCAGGCCGTTTCCGGGGCCAATCAGGCGGTTGATCCGATCTACACGTTCAGCCGCTCTGGTAATCCAACCATTTTCGATCAGCAATGAGGTAAGCAGCATGCCTATTTTTGAACACGATAACGCCACTCGCCAGGCAGAAACCGCTCTGCCGGGTCGTGAGGCACCCATTGCGACCAGCGACCAACACGCAGTTAACGGCCATTCATTGCACCCACCTTTCCCTGCAGAATCTGAAGAGCTTGTGGTCGGTATGGGCTGCTTCTGGGGCGTAGAGCGCCTCTTCTGGGATTTGCCGGGGGTTGTCGTGACAGCGGCAGGCTATGCCGGGGGACAAACGCCGAACCCGACCTATGAAGAAACCTGCACAGGGAAGACCGGCCATACCGAGGCCGTGCGAATTATTTACAACCCGAGCAAGGTATCACTGACGACATTGCTGAACATCTTCTGGGAACAGCACGATCCCACCCAAAAAAACCGCCAGGGCAATGATGTCGGCTCTCAGTATCGTTCAGCAATTTATACGACGACAGCGGCGCAGTCCCAGGCAGCCCAGGAAAGTGCCAAGCTATTTCAGGCCGCGCTTCACGCCGCATGCAAGGGTGATATCACGACTGAAATCAAGCCGTTGGACGCTTTCTATTATGCTGAGGGGTATCACCAGCAGTATCTGTACAAACAACCCAATGGTTATTGTGGCATCAAGGGGACGGGGGTTAGCTGCCCCATAGGGTAATGTGCTGAATGTTAATGATGCCCGCGCAAGAACCTGCGCGGGCGCCAGTATTCAGTCACCGGTTTGGAGACGGTCAATACGGTATAATGTTTCGACTTGCTCAAGCCCGTTGACGGTGCAATCAAGGTCTTTTACGTGTCCATCGCTCAAGCCATAGATCCAACCGTGAACCGAAATCTGCTGCCCGCGTTGCCAGGCACGCTGAAGTATCTTGGTACGGCACAGGCTATTGACCTGCGCTTTAACGTTGAGCTCACACATGCGATCAACTTGTTCGTCAAGTGGGAGATGCTCAAGTGACCGACGGTGCTGATTGTATTGCTCACGCACCGAGTGTAGCCAGTAGTCTACTACGCCACACTCGCCGCCCATTACCGCGGCTTTGATACCCCCGCAACCGTAATGCCCAACCACCATGATATGGCTGACCTTGAGCACATCTACGGCAAACTGCACCACCGACAGCGCATTCATGTCGGTATGATGCAGTAAGTTGGCGACGTTACGGTGGACGAAAACCTCGCCGGGGGGCAGGGCGATAATCTGATTGGCCGGCACGCGGCTATCAGAACAGCCAATCCACAGATAATCAGGGTTTTGCTGCTCGGAGAGTCGTTTAAAGTAATCTGGATCTTCGTCGCACATACGCTTCGCCCAGGCGCGATTATTCTCCAGTAACGTCTCAATAGGGTCAGACATTGGGGCTCCCATTACTCAGTTTTCCAATTATTACGTCGGACATGTTTATCGACAAACATAACAGCCGACACACACTTATCTGGAAGGTTTTAACCTTCTCGCGCCACCGGGTCAACATTCACTGTGTTGACGATATAGGAGATTGAAATGTCAGAGGTTACGAGTTACGACTACGATTTATTGGTGATTGGTGCTGGATCCGGCGGTGTACGAGCTGCGCGCATGTCCGCTGCCAAGGGCGCACGGGTTGCGATTGTCGAAGATCTCTATTTGGGGGGGACCTGTGTCAACGTAGGCTGCGTACCCAAAAAACTGTATGCCTACGCCTCCCATTTCCACAGCGCGTTCGATGATGCCAGCGGCTTCGGCTGGCAACTGCCCGGTGAGGCGCGTTTCGATTGGGCAACATTAAGGGATAACAAAACCAGCGAAATTAAACGCCTCAATGGCATCTACCAGCGCTTGTTGGAGGCCGCAGGTGTCAACCTCTATAACGGACGCGCCCGTTTGCAAAGCGAACACTCGGTGGTGATTACCGATCAACAGAGTGATGAACAGCATGTCACGGCTGAGCGTATTCTGCTGGCCACCGGTGGGTGGCCCTGGGTACCGACATTCCCTGGCAGTGAGCATGCGCTGACCTCTAATCAGATTTTTGATCTCGAGCAACTACCTGAGCGCTTCCTGGTTCTTGGCGGTGGCTATATTGCCGTAGAGTTTGCCAGTATTTTCAATGGCTTGGGGAGTGAATCGCATCTGATCTACCGCGGCGACCTGTTTCTAAAAGGCTTTGACAACGAGGTTCGTGAGTTCACCCGTCAGGAAATGGACCGCCAGGGCGTTCATCTGCATTTTGACGCCAATATTGAAGCGATCGAGAAAACCGACACCGGCTACCAGGTCGCTCTTACCAATGGCGATACGCTTGAGGTCGATGCCGTATTGGCCGCTACAGGGCGCCGTGCCAACGTGTCGGGCTTAGGATTAGAGTCGGTAGGCCTTTCGCTAAATAGTCATGGCAAGCTATCGGTCAATGAGCGCTTTGAAACCGAGGTTCCGTCGATTCTGGCTCTTGGTGATTTGATTGACACACCCGAACTGACGCCCGTGGCCATTGCAGAAGCCATGCAGTTAGCCGATCACCATTTTGGAGATGCAGCGCCTGAGCCGCTGGATTACTCACGCGTGCCCACCGCGGTTTTCTGCCATCCCAATATTGGTACGGTTGGGCTTTCAGAAGAAGCCGCGCGTGATCAGTTGGGCACTGTCCGCATTTATCGCACTGATTTCCGCGCCATGAAGCACACCTTGTCAGGCAGTCAGGAGCGTACCTTGATGAAGCTTGTGGTGGATGATGCAACCGATGTGGTTGTCGGGGCTCATATGGTGGGTGACGACGCGGGGGAAGTCATTCAGGGAATTGCCATCGCGGTGCGCGCCGGGTTAACCAAAAAAGACTTCGATAATACGGTGGGTATTCACCCTACCGGAGCTGAAGAGTTTGTCACGATGCGAGCGCCTTTTCGGGGATAGCGGCTTTTCATTATTTTGCTGGGCAGTCACCTTCTTTAGGCTAAACTCACTATATCCAAAAGGGGGTGACAGCACCCAGTTCACCATGGATAGGCTGCTCATATAATAATAAATTATCGAAGATAGGGAATTGAATAACATGATTTTTGAACTGCTCATAAGCAACTGTTATAATCGCATCTAAAATCGCAACAGCGAAGCATAACCATGAGCACCCCAACACCACCGTTTACGCCTTCAGCCGACTTGGCTCGACCGACCGTTGCCGATGCCGTTGTCGGCCATGCAGGCACCCCGCTGTATATTCGCAAGCCTAATGCTGAAGACGGCTGGGGAGTATATGAGCTTATAAAAGCGTGCCCCCCGCTGGATGTTAATTCCGCCTATGCCTATCTTCTGTTCGCTACTCAATTCCGTGATACCTGTGCCGTTGCGACCAATGAAGAAGGTGAAGTCGTTGGCTTTGTGTCTGGCTATGTAAAGGACAACGCGCCAGATACGTATTTTTTATGGCAAGTGGCCGTCGGTGAAAAGGCCAGGGGAACAGGGCTTGCACGCCGTCTGGTCGAAGCCATCATGTCGCGCCCGGAATTGGCCGATGTACACCATCTTGAAACCACTATCACACCCGACAATCAAGCCTCATGGGGCTTATTTAGACGACTGGCAGGTCGCTGGCAGGCGCCGCTCAACAGTCGCGAATATTTTTCTACTGAACAACTTGGCGGTGAGCACGACCCGGAAAACCTAGTGCGTATTGGTCCGTTCAATACCCACAATATCTGACCGGTTTTCCCGCTCGCGTTACCTTCATTTCCTTTCGCTTGGCAAACTGATTATTAAAAGGAGGTCGCTTAATGCAGACCCAGACACTCGAACGCATGGAATCCAATGTTCGTACCTATTCTCGCTCTTTCCCAGTGGTATTCACCAAAGCACAAAATGCCCGACTGACCGACGAGAACGGCCGCGAGTACATCGATTTTCTCGCCGGTGCGGGCACATTGAATTACGGTCACAACAACCCGCATTTGAAGCAAGCCATGATCGACTACCTGGCAACAGATGGTGTCGTTCACGGTCTTGATATGTGGACCGATGCAAAACGCGATTATCTCGAAACGCTTGAAAATGTCATCCTCAAGCCCCGTGGCCTGGATTATAAAGTTCACCTGCCAGGCCCTACCGGTACCAACGCGGTAGAAGCGGCCATTCGTTTGGCGCGCGTTGCGAAAGGGCGTCACAATATTGTCACGTTCACTAACGGATTCCATGGCGTCACCATGGGAGCGTTGGCGACCACCGGCAACCGCAAATTCCGCGAAGCCACCGGCGGCATTCCGACCCAGGGGGCAAGCTTCCTGCCTTTTGATGGCTACATGGGCGAACATGCCGATACCCTCGATTATTTCGAAAAGCTATTGAAAGATAAATCGGGCGGTCTTGATGTGCCGGCCGCGGTGATTGTCGAAACGGTGCAAGGCGAGGGCGGTATCAACGTCGCTGGTATCGAGTGGCTTAAGCGCCTGGCAGAGATTTGTAAAGCCCACGATATTTTGTTGATTATTGATGATATCCAGGCAGGCTGTGGCCGTACTGGCAAGTTCTTCAGCTTTGAGCACGCGGGCATCAATCCTGATATGGTGACCAATTCCAAATCGCTGTCTGGCTTTGGCATGCCGTTCGCTCACGTACTAATGAAGCCTGAATTGGATATGTGGAAGCCGGGTCAGTACAACGGCACCTTCCGCGGTTTCAACCTGGCTATGGTGACGGCCACTGCAGCGTTCAAAAAATACTGGTCCAACGATACCTTCGAGCGTGACGTGCAGCGTAAAGCCCGCATTGTAGAAGAGCGCTTTAAATCGTTAGCCGCTGTACTCACCGAAAGCGGCATGCCAGCATCAGAGAGAGGTCGTGGCTTGATGCGCGGTATCGATGTGGTATCCGGAGATATTGCTGATAAAATTACTGGCATGGCCTTTGAGCACGGGCTTATCATCGAGACGAGTGGTCAAGACGGTGAAGTCGTCAAATGCCTTTGTCCATTGACCATCAGCGATGAAGACCTGCTGGAAGGGCTGGATATTCTGGAGAAATGTGTCAAAGCGGTCGCTGGCAAGTAACAACGCGACAGATATTCCGCTAAGCTATTAAGTACGCGGTACCGTCCGGGCCGCCTTTAAATTGGAGCACAAGTATGATCGTTCGCAACATTGAAGAAGCACGTCAAACAGATCGCTTAGTGACAGCCGAGAACGGTAACTGGGACAGCACGCGTCTGGTGCTGGCAAACGACGGTGGCAACTTCTCGTTCCATATCACACGTATCTTCGAAGGTACTGAAACGCATATTCATTACAAGCATCACTATGAGTCAGTTTACTGCATCGAAGGTGAGGGTGAGGTAGAAACCCTGGCAGATGGCAAAATCTGGCCGATCAAGCCCGGCGATATCTACATTCTAGACCAGCATGACGAACACTTGCTGCGTGCCCACAAAACCATGCATTTGGCGTGTGTATTTACACCCCCCATTACGGGTAACGAAGTACACCGTGAAGACGGTTCGTACGCGCCATCCGATGACTAAACATGGGCCTTTGGCCTCAGTGAGTCATTTTGGTGTTGTATAGTTGAATGAAAGCAGCCTGCTGATCAGCAGGCTGCTTTTTTATGTCGGTAGCCGTGTGGCTTGTATTATCGGTCCACTTGTTCAAATACCAGCGTGATTTCACCCAGCGTGAAACCGAACTTTTTCATCGCGGTCCGGTTGATCAACCGACCATCAGGTTGCAGGTACATCCAGTCATCCATGGTGAAGTTTATTGTTCTATCGCCGATCGCCACATCCAGTGGATAGTTCATGTGAAATGCGTGGCCATACTGGCGGGCGTCGACGGTTCCTTCGACATCATTGGCAGTGCCTTCCCAGCGATGTTCGTCGATACGCTCGAAGCGCCATACACGCCGGTCTGTTTCGCCATCAGCAAACACGAAGTCTTCATCCAGAATCAGCGTGCCGTTTTCAACACGACCGTCAATGGTCACGGTAAACCGGCGCTGAACTTCGCCGCTGTAATCCTGTACCATGCCCCAGGCGCGTGTTGTGCCGGTAAAGTAATCCTCAATATCCAGACGCGGCTCAGTGCTCGCGTAATCTTCAACGTCGACACTCGAGCAGCCCGCAAGGAAGATCACCAGGAGGGCGATAACGGCCGCTTGAAAAGGTACTTTCATTATGCTTTTCCTATATGATGTGAAAAGTATGTATAACAGCTGTCAAGACTATCGCAGGAATTATCGATAATGCCAAGCAATCCCTCGAGTTCGTATAATATATATTATGTTAAATGCAGTGGATCGAAGAAGAAAACACTAGGCAGGTGTTGGACAACCGGTCTCACTACTCCTTATCATTCGTTCTCTTATTAATGACAGGTGTCCATGTTATGCGTTCAGGTGTTATTTGGCTGATAGTCGGTTCGGCTTTTTTGGCAACGGGTTGTGCGTTGCCGAAGCCGGCCCCCGAAGAACCCCCGCCACTTGATGAAGCCGCTTTCAACCTGCGCATGGATACGCTTCAAACCCAGTTGTCTCAACCGTGAAGAATGCAACGCTGAAGACGACCTGCTTGAAAATAAAACGCTCCTTGGCCGCAACGAATGGGTAGGATTGCCAAGCATCGGTACCTATTTACAGGCGCAGGTGGACTCCGGCGCTAACACATCCTCGCTATCTGCCCGAGAAATCACCCCCTTTGAGCGCGACGGCGAAGACTGGGTACGCTTTAAAATGGCGCTCAATGACGAGGATGTAGCGGTCGACAGCGTCCGCGATGAGTGGGTTGAAGCGCCTTTAGAGCGTAATGTCCGTATCGTTCAGGCCTCTGGAGAGGAATTACGCCCAGTCATTTCCTTGTTGTTAACCCTTGGACCACTGAGCGAAAACGTGGAATTCACGCTTACCGATCGTAGCCACCTGGACTACCCGGTTCTACTTGGTCGGCGTTTTTTACTAGATATTGCTGTTATTGATGTAGCAGATAGCTATCGCTTTGACCGGCCTGAATTCCCCGATGGTGAGCCCGCTGACCAGGCAGATGATGATGAAGCTGCTGTTTCAGACGATAGCGAAGAATAACGACAGCCGCCGCTGTCACTTTTGAAAGGAATCTAAATGTCACGGCTACCCTTCTATTTTATTGTCGGCCTTTTACTCTTAGCCGGCATTGCGATGAGTGTACATCGCCACCTGCAGTTTGAAATACCCTGGGTGCCAGGCGAACAGCGCCAAGTTTGGGAAATTGAGGCCGTTATCAACTTTGATGCCCAAGATGGCCCCGTTGAGGTTGATCTCGCGCTGCCGACCCAGCAGGCTGGATACCGTATACTCACCGAGAATACTGCTTCTTCAGGCTATGGGCTGGCTTATCAGGCAGATGAAACGGGGCGCCGTGCCGAGTGGACGATTCGCGAGGCTGACGGCGAACAGCAGCTCTATTATTCAGTGCAAATGTTGGTATCGCCGGAAGCACAAGCGGCGTCGCAGTCAGCGCCCGAACTTCCTCCAGCCGTGGAGTGGGAAAGCCCTTTCGACTCGGCTGCTGAGCAGCTTATTGATGAGGCCTGGGAGCGCAGTGCCAATAATGCCACCTTCGCCCGGGAGCTGATTCGCGATGTAAACGGTGAGCGCCAGGATGAAAATGCCCGCCTGCTGCTTGGCGAAATGGACCCTGCGCCATTAATAGTCCGCCTGCTCAACCAAGCAGAAGTGAAGGCTAGAGGCGTCAGTGGCTTGCTGCTTGAAGACGGCCGTCGGCGACAGACACTGAGCAGTTGGATTCAGGTATTCGATGAAAACGACGAAACATGGTCGCTTTTCCATCCCATCAGCGGTAATCAAGGGAAGCCTGACAACCTGTTGCTGTGGGAAACCACCGGAGACGCTGTACTCGAGGTACAAGGCGGAGAAAACTCACGGGTCGGTTTCTCGATGATGACCCACTATCAGCCGGCCTCTGCGGCGGTACGCAACCATAATTCCAACGATACGCTGCTGAATTTCTCGATTCACAGCCTTCCATTAGAAGAGCAGGCGCTTTTTCAAACCATTCTGCTTATCCCGATTGGGGCGCTGGTGGTTGTCTTTCTGCGCGTGCTGGTAGGCATTAAGACATCAGGTACTTTCATGCCTGTACTGATTGCCCTCGCCTTCATCCAAACCAGCTTGGCAACGGGATTGATCGGTTTCCTACTGATCGTATCGGTAGGTCTGGTTATCCGTAACTACTTGTCTTATTTAAATCTATTATTGGTTGCCAGGGTCTCGGCGGTGATCATTACCGTCATTGCCATCATCTCGGTGTTCTCGGTATTGGCGTACCGAATGGGGCTGAACGCGGGTCTCACCATCACTTTCTTCCCGATGATCATCCTTGCCTGGACGATCGAGCGGATGTCGATTCTGTGGGAAGAAGAAGGGCCCAAGCAGGTCTTGATACAAGGAGGCGGTAGCCTGCTGACGGCTGTCATTGCATTCTTGGCTATGAATAACCCCTGGGTACGCCATATCACCTTTAACTTTCTTGGGGTTCAGTTCATTTTAATGGCACTGATTCTGCTGTTGGGTAATTACACCGGTTACAGACTGCTAGAACTGAGGCGTTTTAAGCCTATTACTGAAGAAGACAAACCCTCATGAGCTGGCTTGGCAATTGGACATGGCCGTCACAACTGCGTGATAAAGGCATCATCGGCATGAACCGTCGTAACATCCGCTATATCGGGCGTTACAACAATCGGCGTCTTTATCCACTGGTCGATGACAAGCTCAAAACCAAACTGTTAGCGCAGCAATACGGCATCACCTCCCCTGCGCTAATTGGCACGGTGACAACCCAGTTTGGGGTAAAGCATATTAGTCGCACGTTGGCGGGGCACCATGGTTTCGTCATCAAGCCCGCCAAAGGCAGCGGTGGCAAAGGGATTCTGGTAATTGAAAAAACCGACGGGGATGATTTTATCAAACCCAGCGGGGCACGCCTTTCGATTACCGATGTCGAACGCCATGTGTCGAATATTCTGTCGGGGCTTTATTCGCTTGGTGGCTCACCCGATGTTGCCGTCGTTGAAACACTCATCAACTTTGATGAAAGCCTGATGGCCTATACCTACGAAGGTGTTCCTGACATCAGGGTTATCGTCTTTAAAGGCTATCCCGTTATGGCCATGATGCGGCTTTCTACAGCAGCGTCAGATGGTAAAGCGAACCTGCACCAGGGGGCTGTTGGTGTGGGACTAAATATGGCAACGGGCGCCGCGCTTCGTGGCGTCCAGTTTGATCGTCCCTGCTTTGCCCATCCTGATACCGGGCACGATCTGGCAAGTCTGGTGGTCCCCCAGTGGGAAACGCTGCTTAATTTGGCGGCCGGCTGTTTTGAGATGACCGGGTTGGGCTACCTGGGAACTGACATGGTGCTCGACCGCCAGCATGGTCCGATGCTGCTGGAGCTAAATGCTCGCCCCGGGCTTGCCATCCAGATGACCAACGGTGAAGGATTACGCCGCCGGCTGGATCTGATTGAGCGTCAGCCCGATGGTGTACCTGTCGATAAGCGTGTGGCGTTTGCGCAGCATCATTTTGCGCGCACCAGCGAGTTGGTTGACTCACCTGACACGCCTCCTGCAAGCGCGTAAACTACTGATCAACGCGTTAACTGCGCTCACCACGGTCAACGAGACGTCTATGACACACGCCAATGTGCTATTACAACAGGCTGAGTCCCAATGCCACACGCGGGGCGTGCGCTTTACGCCTATTCGGCGCCGTGTGCTTGAACTGATTGCCCGTCATGGCGGTGGTTTAAAGGCCTACGACCTGCTTGATAAGCTCTCGACAGAGCACGCGGCCGCTCGACCGCCGACGGTTTACCGCGCCCTTGAGTTTCTTATCGAGCAGGGTCTGGTTCACCGCATCGAATCGCAAAACGCCTATGTTGCCTGCGCATGCCCAGAACATGCTCATGGCTTTCAACTGCTTATTTGCCGACAGTGTGGCTACGTGGAAGAACTCCACCTGGATGAAATCAGCGATCAACTGGCTGCCCTCGCCCAGCGTCAAGGCTTCAATGTAGAGCGCCAAACCATTGAATTACAGGGGCTATGCCAGCACTGCCAAACACCTGATGAGTCGTGAACATGTCCTCAGACAACCCGCTATTCAAAGATCTTGAGTCGGCATCTCCTTCGCATGCCCTTCCCTCCGTCACGACGCTGCTCGATGCCGCCGCGTTTAATGCAGACGGCTTGATGCCTGCCATCGCCCAACAGCACAATACTGGCGAAGTATTGATGATGGCCTGGATGAACCGTGAAGCCCTGGAAGAAACGCTGCAAACGCAGCGGGTATGCTACTACTCGCGCTCGCGTGCCAAACTGTGGCGTAAAGGTGAGTCTTCCGGCCAACAGCAGCATCTGGTATCAGCGGCCCTCGACTGCGATGGCGACACGCTATTGCTTCAGGTGGAACAAACGGGGCCTGCCTGCCATACGGGGCGGCGAAGCTGCTTTTACGTGTCACTTTCACATGAAGGCGTAACGATTAACAGCGAGCCACTCATCGATCCCGCCGAGCTTTACGCCAAGTCCTCGTCATGAAGCCTTGGCGCTCACTGGTTAATGCCGTTCGCTGGCTGGTCGGTCAGTGTCTGGTCGTCATGGTACGTATCTACCAATATACGTTAAGTCCCCTGCTCGGACCACGCTGTCGCTTTTGGCCCAGCTGTTCGTCCTATGCCATCGAAGCCATTCAGGTCCATGGGCCGTTCAAAGGCAGCTGGATGGCCGTCAAACGAATTATGAAATGCCACCCCGGCAGCAAGGGCGGTATGGATCCCGTTCCCGGCGGGCGCAGCGAAGTCTTGTGCCAGGAAGACGAGGAACACCATCAAGCAGATTGCCACCACCACTCTCAGCGTGATTAAGCGCTCTGACGGGCAACCTGGTAAATACGTTCCAGCATGGCATGCAGACCATTACTGCGTGTCGGCGAAAGGTGCTTATCAAGGCCCAGATCCGTCATGAAATGCGGTTCTGTACCGCGTACCTCGTCAGCGGTTCTTTCGCTGTAAATACGAAGCAGCACCGCTATCAATCCCGATACGATCGCTGCATCTGAGGTGGCCTTGAAGATCAGCTTGTCGTCCTGCGCTTCATGATGCATCCACACATTTGACTGACACCCCTGAATTTTAAACTCGTCTGTTTTCCACTCGTCGGGAAAAGCGGGTAGCTGTTTGCCCATATCAATAATGTATTGATAACGGTCCATCCAGTTATCAAACATGTCGAACTCTTCGATCAGTTCCTGTTGGGCTAATTCGGCACCGGACGTACTCATGGTGTTTCCTTTGGCGTTGGTGTCATGAAATATTGGCCATTATAACGTCTCAACACCGTTTTGAGTGGTTCTTGGATCAATCTGGTGACGCTGCTGTTCCTGGTGCCATTCGATGGCTTCGTTATGCAGATAGCGCGCCGTAGTGTCGAGGCGCGAGTGACGAGCACTGTCGGCTAAATGCCGCAGGCTAATGCCTGCCTGGGCCTGATGGGTAATAGACGTATGACGCAACCAGTGTGGCGTTGCCCGGCGCAATGCTGCGATATAAGCAGGGTTGCCATTAGCCGCTTCCAGCGCGCTGGCTGCTTCGTTGAACGTCTCACGTATCAGGCGGTAGAGCTGGTTATGACCAATCCCCCGCTTCTTGTCCAGGGCGCGAAGCACTGGCGTATCGTCCTGGTGCGCTGGCTTGGTTGCGAGTCCTAGGGTTTGCCGCCATTCGGCCAAGCATTCCAGCATGTCAGCCGGTAACGGGATGCGGGCAATTTTATTGCCCTTGCCAACGATGGACCACCACCAGCGCCCTTCACTTTGATGGAAATCGCCCATCCGAGCCTCGGCCATTTCACTCACCCGGGGAGCCAACAGGTACGCAAAACCAAAGATGAACCGCCGCCTGGCAATTTCGTAACGGTCGCGCTCGCCCTGCCCCGCTGGTTGGTTAAGCCATTGCCAGAGCCATTCCCACAGCTCGCGTTCTAGGTAGCGCTCAATCCGTGGTGCCTGATTGTTCAAACGACGCGATTTATCGCGCATCAGGCGAAACGGGTTATGGCGCACCCAGCCTGCTTCCACCAGCCAACTGAACAACCCCTGGAGAATAATCAGGCTTTGCCGACGACTCGCCGGCGAAAGCCCGCCTCGGAAAGGCCGCCATTGCGGGTGATGACGGGGCCTGGTAGGCCCAATCCACTGGGCGCCCGGCTGCGGGTCAGCTAGGAACTGCTCAAAGTGACGCAGCACATCACGGTTCACTTGGCCAAGCGTTAAGTGCTGGGTGGTCAGCCACAGCAGCAGGCGCTCGGCTTCCCGGCGATAGCACTTCCAGGTTTGCGGGCTTTCCTGGTATTCGGCGAGCCACGCCGCTACCGCCTCCACGTCCGTGTGTGCGGTAATACGCGGCAACGCCGGCGAGCCGCCGAGGCTCTCCAGCGGTGATATTGGGTAGGCGATAACCGTATTGTCCTGTGTTCCCATTGACGTCTGCTCTCCTCTCACACCCTACTTTCTTCCCTCTTCCCTCTTCTAATTATTCGAGTCGGTTGCTGTCGAGTGCGCTAAGTCTGGCTTTTATGCGGCATAAATTCAAGATAATACGGGTAATCTTGAATTTATGCGTTTTAAGATAAATAAATTACATTTTACGTATTACGTAATATTGCTTAATCAAACCTGACACGGGAAAATGACGCCCATCGAACACCCATAAGGAGCCCGCACATGGCGCGCAGTGGCATTCAATACCAGGATGTACAACAGGCCATCGACACACTGCTTGGCCGAGGCGACTCGCCTAGCGTTCAGCGCATTCGCGAAGTGCTCGGTACAGGTAGCTTCACCACCATCAGCGAACACTTTCGCCAGTGGCGGCTTGAGCGTGAGCAAAACCGCGATGTCCCTGCCCCCAAGGGCGTGCCCGAGTCAGTGGTCAGCGCTGCCAGCGAACTATGGAAGGACGCCATGGATGCCGCGCACGATGCGTTACGCCATTACCGTGAGGAAGCCGACCGAAAGGTCGAGGCTGCGCAACTGGAAGCCAGCGAAGCCGATCAGCGGGCCGCCAATGCGGAGCAGCGTGAAAGCGCCCTGGCGGAGCATCTGCGTCATACAGAAACGCGTGTCGAGGCGCTGAGCCGAGACCTGGCGGCCAGCCAAGCGCGCGTCAGGAGCAGCATGCCGAGCAGCTCAGCCAACAACAGGCCGAATGGCAGGCGCGCCTGGCTCAGGAAGAGCAGCGCCATGAAGCCGCCGAAGATCGGTTGATGAGCCTGCTGGACAGCGCCCGGCAAGAACGCGCACAGGAAGAGAGCGCCTACCAACAAAGATTGAAGCAGGCTGATAAACGTAACGAGACGCTGGCCGAAGAGGTTAAAACGCTGGAAAAATCAATCCATCAGTATCAGTTGGAGGCGCATGCCGAGCAGCAAGCTTATCAGCAGCTTCAAACAATGTTGGAGGCACTGGAGCAACGCTACCAAGAAGCAGTCAAGAAACTCGAGGATGCAGAATCGGCATTAGCTGAAGAAGCGCGGCTGCATGATGCTCGCGAAAAGGCCTGGCAGGAGCAGCTGTGGTCAAGGATGGACGCCATGCAGCGGCAATTGGCCGACCTGCCCGGGTCAATGAGCAAAGGGCAGGAAGGTCAGCGGAAAGATGAAGATTGCCGTGATTAGGGTCTGCTTAGCTCAAATACAAAAATGCCCAGCAAATGCTGGGCATCATAACGTTGGCGGGGCGCTATCGATTAACGATAGTAAGCGTTAGTGGTGTCCGAATGGTCGGTCACATCACGAATGCCACCCAGCTCGGGAATACGCTCCATGAGCGTTTTCTCGACACCGTCTTTAAGCGTTAGATCGACCGCCGCACAGCCCTGGCAGCCACCGCCAAAGGCCAGAACCGCCATATTTTGCTCGGTTAGTTCGACCAGCTTGACTTCGCCGCCGTGGGAGGCCAAGCCAGGGTTGATTTCGCTGTACAGAACATAGTTGACGCGGTCCTCCAGGGGGCTGTCCGCGTTGACCTTGGGCATCTTGGCGTTTGGCGCCTTGATGGTCAGCTGGCCACCCATCCGGTCGGCGTTAAAGTCGACCACGGCTTCTTCAAGGAAGGCGAGACTGTTCTTGTCGAGAAACACATTGATTTTCTCGAGCTCGAGCTTTTCGTCAGTGGGTTCTTCTTCGCC
>JAIVHM010000138.1 GCA_020201095.1 Halomonas sp.
GACGTGATGATTCTGTCCGACTACGGCAAGGGCACGTTGAACCAGGTGGAGACGCTGATCGCGATGGCGCGTGCCCAAGGGAAACGGGTGTTGGTTGATCCCAAGGGTGGCGATTTCAGCAAATACCGCGGCGCCAGCCTGATAACGCCGAATTTAACGGAGTTTGAAGCGATAGTCGGCCCCTGCAGCACAGATGCCGAGCTCTCGCAGCGTGGCGAAGCACTGCGCGTTGACCTTGAGCTGGAAGCACTATTGATCACGCGCAGCGAAAAAGGCATGACGCTGATTTGGGAAGGGCATGAACCGCTGCATTTACCCACTCGTGCCCAGGAAGTCTTTGATGTGACGGGCGCTGGCGATACCGTGATTGGCCTGATGGGGCTGGCAATGGCGGCAAATCATGAGCTGCCCGAGGCCATGATGCTGGCTAATCTGGGGGCAGGGCTGGTAGTGGCCAAGCCGGGTACGGCCACGCTGTCGATCGGCGAGCTTTATACCGCCCTGCACGGCGATAAGCTTGCTGAATTCGGGGTGATTGAGCCAACCCAGCTGGTTGAGGCCGTGCGCGCTGCACAAGCGCGGGGCGAGCGCGTGGTCATGACCAACGGCTGTTTCGATATTTTGCACGCGGGCCACGTGGCCTATCTTGAACAGGCAAAGCGGCTGGGGGATCGGTTGATTGTGGCAGTCAATGACGATGCCTCCATCGGCCGGCTGAAAGGCCCAACGCGGCCGATCAATCCACTCCATCGTCGTATGCAGGTGCTGGCCGGATTGGGCGCGGTGGATTGGGTCGTTCCCTTCAGCGATGACACCCCTAAAGCACTTATCGAAGCCGTATTGCCGGATATTCTCGTCAAAGGCGGCGACTATCGCCCGGAAGACATTGCCGGGGGTAAAGCGGTGATCGCCAATGGCGGTGAGGTGAAAGTACTGGGTTTTGAAGATGGTGTCTCGACGACGGCAATGATCAGCTCGATTCTGGATCGTGAACGCTAATGGCGGTATCTTCCTGGCCTCGGCGTGCTTACTCAGCGGCCCTGTATGTCCTGTCGCCGTTGATCACTTGGCGCATCTGGCGTGAGCAAGTGCCCACTTACACTCGCCTGCAGCGACTGGGTATGCGCCTTGGCACGCTGCCGCCAGTGCCACGCCTTTGGCTGCACTGCGCCTCGGTGGGTGAAGTGCGCGCTGCCCGCCCGCTAATAGACGGCTTGCTGACCCGCTACCCCCAGCACAGTCTGCTGCTCACCACCATGACCGCAACGGGCGCTCAGCAGGCCCAGGCGCTCATCCATGAGCAACCTGAAGGCGACCAGAGACGCCTTGCCCATCGCTTCCTGCCACTCGACTACCCCGGCGCGGCCAAGCGGTTTGTGGCACATGTAAAACCCGCGATGGCGCTGCTGTTTGAAACCGAGTTGTGGCCCAACCTGTTAAACGCCTGCCGTCGCCAGGCAGTGCCCGTCGCGGTGGTCAACGGCCGCTTATCGCCCCGTGCCTACCAGCGTTATCGACGCTGGCGGCCAGTGATGGCTAACGCCCTGGCTAACATTAGCTGGCTGGCGGCGAAGTCATTGGCCGATGCCGAGCGCTTTAACGCGCTGGGATGCCCCGCTGAGGTAACCAGCGTGGTGGGGTCGCTGAAATTTGAAATGCCCGCACAAAATGAGGCTCACATAGAAGGTGAGTACTTACATCGTGAG
>JAIVHM010000036.1 GCA_020201095.1 Halomonas sp.
GGGCCAAGGGGGAGTACGCGGAAAACGATGGCGTGGTCACCCATGAAATGGTTCCACGAGTTGGGCAGATGCAAGATGCGCAGCGACCCCATATCGGGGTTGGGTAAGCGGCCCATCAGCTTATCGCAGCCGGGTTTGCCATCCATCGTCATCGACACAATGCCATCCAGCATGGGAGTTCGCGTCATGCGGTTACGCTTGCCAAAGCACTGCAGTTGGTAGGGAACTTGCTCCCGATCCCAATCGGCCTGTTTGCGCGCTACCAACGCCTTGTAGGCGGGCGTTGCGCGGGGGTCGTCGGTGTCATCAAATTCCTGCAGTGAGTTCAGCAGCTCCGGGTGAGCCCCGTTGCAGTGATAGCACTCGCGGTTGTTCTCTATTACCAGCTTCCAGTTGGCTTGCTCGACGATGCTGGACTCTGTGGCGACCTTGACGTTGTCCATCTGGTACGGCTCTAAGTAATGCTCAAGCGTTCCCAGAAACTCGTCAATGGCGGGCGGTTCATCGCTTAAGTTGATAAAGATGAAGCCACCCGCTGTGCGCACATTGATCGGCTTGAGACCAAATTGATCAAGGTTGAAGTCGCTGCCCATATCGCTCCCGGCGAACAGCAAACGGCCATCAAGCTCGTATGTCCACTGGTGGTAGGGGCAAACCAGTTTTGCCACCTTGCCTTTATCCTTTGTGCAAAGCCGCGAACCGCGGTGGCGGCAGACATTGTGAAACGCATGAATCGTGCCTTCACTACCGCGCACGATAACGATCGGATTATCGCCGATGTCCAGCGTCATGAAGTTACCCTTGGTGGGTACCTCACATGTCATGCCGGCGAACAGCCACTCTTTCTCGAAAATCTCCTGCATATCCAGCGCGAACAGGCGGGCATCGTTATAAAACGGTTGCGGAAGCGAAAAGGTACGCTCTCTTGTCTGCAGCATCTCGGCCGTTGACTCACGAGCCGCGGCGAGTGGATCGTCCATTGTCTTCAACACGCATTTTTCCATACCAGTATCCTCGTAAACCACTGCTTCCCCCTCAAGGGCTGCGAGTCGGCCGTTAGTCAAGATGGCTCATACCCGACCTGAATCATGTGACAGATTGTGTGGCAGGCGCGTCTCTGCCAGTTATCCAGCCGCGACATCATCTGATGTAGTGACGACTAAAGAAGCGGTTTGCAAACGTTAAAAAGTGGCACGAGGTAAGTGCGCGTCGCTGTCAGGTAAGTCGGTGAGCAGGCGCATCCCCAAAATGCAGCTCAACGATACTTGCCGCATGATGAATGCGGTTGGGTGATGCATAGCGATGAAGGCTGGTCAGGCAGAGGCGAAAATGACAACTAACTACTTCAATCCGGTCACGACCCAAACCTGGACTAATGGCCGACATCAGGTACGTTGTGTGAAGGTGATTCAGGAAACTCAGGATGTACGCACGTTCTGTTTTATGGCCGAGCAGCCTGTGCTGTTCTTCTTTAAGCCGGGGCAGTTCGTGACGCTGGAGCTCGAGATCGACAATGAGTCGGTCATGCGCTCTTACACGATCTCCAGTTCGCCCTCCATTCCTTACAGCTTTTCGATCACCGTCAAGCAGATTCCGGGGGGTAAGGTATCCAACTGGCTGCATGCCAATTTAAAGGTCGGCGACGAGCTGGTCGTGCATGGGCCGGTGGGCGATTTCAACTCGATCGATTTTCCTGCTGAAAAAGTGCTGTTTCTTTCGGGTGGCGTTGGCATTACCCCGTTGATGTCGATGACGCGCTGGCTTTTCGATACCAACGCCGCTGTGGACGTGGAATTCGTGCATAGCGCGCGAGCACCGCGCGACGTGATTTATCACCGTGAACTGGTGCATATGTTTTCGCGCATCCCTGAGTTCAAGCTGCATATCATTTGCGAGAGCAAAGAGGATATCGGTGAAGCCTGGGCGGGCTACCGTGGCTACCTTACCCAGCCGCTGTTCGAGCTGATGGTGCCGGACTTCATGGAGAGGGAGATCTTTTGTTGCGGTCCTCCCCCCTACATGAATGCGATCAAGAACATCCTTCGTGCCAACAACTTTGACATGAATCACTACCACGAAGAGCTATTTGGCGCCACGCCGCTCGACGTTCGTGAGGATGTGCGTGAGTTGGCCGAGCAGGCAGAAGTCGACGCCGAAAATGTCGATACCAGTGACTTGCACAGCATTGAATTCGCGTCTTCAGGCAAAAGTGTCCGTATCCAGCCTGGCGAGACCGTGCATTCGGCCGCCGCGAAGCTGGGTCTGCATATTCCCAAGGCCTGCGGTATGGGGATTTGCGGCACTTGCCGAGTCGAACTCAAGTCGGGCGAAGTGGACATGGAGCATAACGGGGGGATTACCGAGGAAGATGTCGAAGAGGGCTACATTCTGTCTTGCTGTAGCCGTCCTAAAGGTAACTTAATCGTGGATTTCTAAAACTGGCTTTTGCCTTTAATACCGATTATTTAGCGCCCTTTACGGTGACTGCCCTATAGGGCGCTTTGCTTTCTAAATATTGCTGATGTCGCAAATACATCGAGTGGTGACGTCGGCAAGCATCTTGGGCTCGGACACCAACGATAGTATCGCGGTAAGAACGCGTTGATAGGGACTTTGGTTGAAAACGACCTGGGTTCATCAGCATTAAAGAATGTCCAGCACTTAATAAAAAGTGACTCATCAGGAGGCGCTAATGCTTCAAGATAATTTTTCCCCCAATGCACGTTTGGCCAGTTATGACGGCTTACTTGCTGACGCCATTGCTGAAGAAACGGTTCGCCAGGAAGCACATATCGAGCTGATCGCCTCCGAGAATTACGCCAGTAAATTGGTTATGGAGGCGCAGGGCACACAGCTGACCAACAAGTATGCTGAAGGCTATCCAGGCCGTCGCTATTACGGTGGGTGTGAGTTCGTTGACAAGGTTGAAGCCTTGGCTATCGAGCGCGCCTGCAACCTGTTTAGTGCCAACTATGCCAATGTGCAGCCACATTCCGGGGCCCAAGCCAATGCCGCTGTGTTTATGGCGCTGGTTAAACCTGGTGATACTGTGCTGGGTATGAGCCTTGCCCACGGCGGGCACTTGACCCATGGTGCCGCCCCCAATTTCTCGGGCAAGCACTACAACGCCGTACAGTACGGCCTCAAGCCGGATACCGGCGAAATAGACTACGAAGAAGTTGAGCGCTTGGCCCGCGAGCATCAGCCGAAGATGATCATCGCTGGTTTCTCGGCGTACTCTCGCGTTGTGGACTGGCGGCGTTTTCGCACCATCGCCGATGAAGTGGGTGCCTACCTGATGGTCGACATGGCGCACATTGCCGGTTTGGTTGCCGCTGGACTCTATCCGAGCCCGCTCCCTCACGCCCATGTGGTGACTACCACGACCCACAAAACGCTGCGTGGCCCCCGGGGTGGTTTGATTCTCTCCGCTCATGGCGACGATGAACTCTACAAAAAACTCAATGGGGCGGTCTTCCCAGGCCAGCAGGGTGGTCCGTTGATGCATGTGATCGCCGCCAAGGCGGTGGCTTTCAAGGAGGCCATGAACCAGGAATTTGTGTGCTACCAGCGGCAGGTGATTGATAACGCCCGGGCCATGGCCAAGGTGTTCATGGAGCGAGGCTATGACGTGGTATCAGGTGGTACCGACGACCATCTTTTTCTTGTCTCGCTAATCCGTCAGGGCATTACCGGTAAAGATGCGGATGCAGCATTGGGCCGCGCTCATATTACGGTTAATAAAAACACGGTGCCCAATGACCCTCAGAGCCCCTTTGTGACGTCTGGCCTGCGTATTGGAACCCCAGCAGTAACCACACGCGGCTTCGATGCCGAGGAGTGCAGCGAGCTGGCTGAGTGGATCTGCGACATTTTGGACGAGTTAGCTACCGGCCACGACACCGCAGCGATTGAAGCCAAGGTGCAAGCCAACGTGGCCAACGTGTGTGCCCGGCATCCTGTGTACGCTGAAGCCGTCGCTAAAGCTGCCGCATCCATTGCTTGAGAGGAGGCCCTCTATGCAACGCTATTCCGGCTTCGGCCTGGCCAAGCACGCGCTGAGCCATCATGAAAACTGGGAGCGCCAGTGGCGTAACCCGACCCCCAAGAAGCAATACGACGTGGTGATCGTCGGCGGTGGTGGCCACGGCCTGGCCACGGCCTACTACCTCGCCAAGGAGCACGGTATTACCAATGTCGCCGTGGTCGAGAAAGGTTGGCTGGGTGGCGGTAATACCGCGCGTAACACCACCATCGTACGTTCCAACTATTTGTGGGATGAGTCGGCGGCGCTCTACGAACACTCCATGAAGCTGTGGGAAGGGCTGTCCCAGGATCTCAACTACAACGTGATGTTCTCCCAGCGCGGGGTAATGAACCTGGCCCACACGCTCCAGGATATGCGCGATGTGCAGCGCCGGGTCAACGCCAATCGCTTGAACGGCATCGACAGCGAAGTACTCACGCCAGAGGAGATCCAGGCCATCGTGCCCATTATGGACTGCTCGAAAAGTGCGCGTTACCCCATTCTGGGCGCCTCATGGCAGCCGAGGGCTGGCGTGGCGCGCCATGACGCGGTGGCTTGGGGCTTTGCCCGTGCGGCGGATGCGCTGGGTGTGGATATTCTGCAGAACACCGAGGTGACCGGCTTCAAGATACGCGATGGCCGCATCTATGGGGTGCATACCAATCGCGGTGATATCGAAGCGAAAACCGTGGGCTGCGTGGCCGCGGGCAATTCGGGCGTATTGGCCAAGATGGCGGGCTTCAGGCTGCCGTTGGAGTCTCACCCGTTGCAGGCCCTGGTGTCTGAACCGCTCAAGCCGGTGCTGGACACGGTGGTCATGTCCAACCATGTGCACGGCTATATCAGCCAGACCGACAAGGGCGACCTGGTCATCGGTGCGGGCATCGACGGCTATAACGGTTACGGGCAGCGTGGCAGCTACCCCACCGTCGAGCACACGCTACAAGCGGTGATCGAGATGTTCCCGATCTTTTCGCGGGTGCGCATGAACCGCCAGTGGGGCGGGATTGTGGATACCTGCCCGGATGCGTGCCCGATCCTTTCCGCCACTCCCGTGAAAGGGTTGTACTTCAACTGTGGTTGGGGCACCGGGGGCTTCAAGGCCACGCCGGGATCAGGCCATGTGTTCGCCTGGACGCTGGCGAAAAACCAGGCGCATCCGATTGCGGCGCCGTTCTCGATCAATCGCTTCCACACCGGTGCGCTGGTGGATGAGCACGGCGCCGCAGGCGTGGCCCACTAGGCGTGCCCCACTAAAAGGAGTCAGTGCCATGTTGCATATTTACTGCCCTTATTGCGAAGAGCTCCGCGAAGAAGAGGAGTTTCATCCCAAGGGCCAGGCGCATATCACCCGGCCAGCAGATCCCGACGCCTGTAGCGATAAAGAGTGGGGCGACTATCTGTTTTTCCGTGATAACCCGCGCGGTATCCACCATGAAATGTGGGTGCACGCCGTCGGCTGTCGCAAGTTCTTCAATGTCACGCGTAACACGGTGAGCTACGAGATTCTTGAGACCTACCCCATGGGCGAGCAGCCGCACTTTACGGCGGAATACCCGGAGGGCAAACCCTCTGATCAGGACAATGCTGCGCAACAAGTGCCGTCGCGCCAGGAAGGAGTTCACGTATGAGCCAGTCGCTGAAACAGCCGAATCGTGTTCGCGAAGGGGGGCGTATTGATCGCGCCCAAACGCTGAACTTTACCTTCAACGGCAAGCAATACCAGGGCCATGTCGGGGACACCCTGGCTTCGGCGCTGCTCGCCAATGGGGTGAACATCGTCAACCGCAGCTTCAAGTATTCAAGGCCGCGGGGAATTGTGGCTGCCGGGGCTGAAGAGCCCAATGCACTGGTGCAACTGGGCAGCACCGAGGCCGCCCAGGTGCCCAACGTGCGGGCCACTCAGCAGGCGCTCTTCGAGGGGCTTGTGGCGCGCAGCACCAACGGCTGGCCGACCGCACAACGCGACATGATGAGCTTTGTGGGCAAGCTCGGTGGGCGCTTCATGCCGCCGGGGTTCTACTACAAGACGTTCATGGCCCCTGCCTCCATGTGGATGACCTACGAGAAGGTCATCCGTAAAGGAGCGGGGCTTGGCCGCAGCCCGATGGAGCGCGATCCGGATCATTACGATCACCTCAACCAGCATTGCGACCTGCTGGTCGTGGGGGCTGGCCCATCAGGGTTGTCCGCGGCGCTGACCGCGGCGCGTAGTGGTGCCCGAGTGATTCTGTGTGATGAGCAGGAAGAAATGGGTGGCTCGCTACTCGACAGTCGCGAACAGCTCGATGGCCAACCGGCCCATCTCTGGGCCGAGGGCGTCGTTGGCGAACTTGCCCAGATGGCGAACGTTACGCTGCTGCCGCGCACCACAGCGAATGGTTACCACGACCACCATTTTGTCACCCTGCATGAGCGGCTTACGGAACACCTTGGCGAGACGGCGCCGCTCAGCGATGGACAGCGCCCGAGCCGTTCGCGCATGCACCGCGTGCGGGCCGGACAAGTGCTGCTAGC
Source organism: Halomonas sp. (assembly GCA_020201095.1). GTDB lineage: Bacteria > Pseudomonadota > Gammaproteobacteria > Pseudomonadales > Halomonadaceae > Vreelandella. The sequence goes on from JAIVHM010000036.1 coordinate 6,545, forward strand.
GACAGGCGCCCATGAGCGGCCTCTGGTTTATGGCAATAACGATGTGCCGGGCAACATGACCGCTGGCGCGGTGTCCACCTACATTCGTCGCTATGGCGTGGTACCCGGCAACAAGCTGGTGCTTTCAACCACCAACGATTACGCCTATCGCGCAGCCCTCGACTGGCTTGATGCCGGCCGTGAGGTGGTCGCCATTGTCGATGCCCGCAAGGCCCCGGATGGTGACCTGGTCGAACAGGCCCGGGTGCGCGGTGTGCGCATTAT
>JAIVHM010000282.1 GCA_020201095.1 Halomonas sp.
GCGATTGCCGCATGGCGTATTTACATGGCAGACGACTCGGCTTGGCGCACCGCTGGCTTGATCGTTTATGCCCTTCAGCTAGTCGCAAATGCCGCCTGGTCGTGGCTGTTTTTTGGCCGCAAGCAAATAGTCGCCGCGCTTGGCGATATCGCACTGCTGCTGGTGCTGATCATGCTCGCCATCATTGTTTTTGCTAAGGTAAGTGCACTAGCCGCTTGGTTAATGGTGCCCTACGGCCTTTGGGTGGCCTTGGCTCTTGCCCTCAATGCGACCATCTGGCGACGTAATTAACCCGCGACCAACGCGCAAAAAAGGATCAACAACACAATGGAGACAGTTCAGTTAGTCACCTTACTGGCTATCGGCTCTATCATATTGGCGCTAGCCGCCCTGGCGCTGTTTATTTACGTTATGCGGCAGCGTCGCCAATCGTCGATGGACACCGCCGCTTCCACGATGGAGCGCACCGCCCAACAGACTTCTTCATCGCCACCGCCTGAGGAAACCTCCTCATCGGCGTCAGCAGAGCCGTCCGGCAAAGTGGCTCAGCATTCCCTGTTCGTGATTTTTTCCCACCCGGATGAAAGTACCGACCAGCGCCTTGCCGATTGGCTGCGGGAAAAAGAAGCGACCTTCGACCCGATCAAGAAAGTTTTCCATATTGCCGGCGAGCAGCCGTCTAACCCGGTGACCATTGCCAATGCGTTTCCACCTGGGGAAATGCCCGACCTGCTGCGTAATGAGACCCACGAGCCCATCAAGGGCATCAGCCTGTTGGTGAAACCGCCGCTGCGTAAACGCCGCAATCAGCAAATGCATGTCTATGTGGCACTTGCCAAAGAAATGCAGGAGTTGTTTACCGGCGATATGCTCGATGGCGACCGTGAACCCGCCACCGACACCACCTTCGAGCGCATTATTGGCTAGCGCCTGTTAAGCGAATCAGGCAACGCCCTGGCTGCGCAGGTAGTCGTCGTAGCTGCCGCTAAAGTCGACGATGCCTTCTGGCTGCATATCGATAATCCGCGTGGCCAGGCTTGATACAAACTCGCGGTCGTGGCTGACGAACAGCAGCGTGCCGGGATAGTTCTCCAGCGCCAGGTTCAGCGCCTCGATGGACTCCATGTCCAGGTGGTTGGTGGGTTCGTCCATCAGCAGCACATTGGGCTGGGTGAGGATTAACTTGCCGAACAGCATGCGCCCCTGCTCGCCGCCGGAAATCACCTTGACCGATTTATCGATGTCATCGCTGGAAAACAGCATACGCCCCAGGGCACCGCGCACGACCTGCTCTCAGCAGGGTCGTTTTACCAATGCCGTTGGGGCCGATAATGGCGATCCGCTCACCGGCTTCAACGGTCATCGACAACCGTTCAAACAGCGGCTTCTCGCCGTTATAACCTTTGCTGATGTTATCCACATTGACGGCGTTACGGTGGATTTTTTTGTTCTGGTCAAAACGGATAAACGGGCTTACCCGGCTGGAAGGCTTGATATCTTCCAGCTTGATTTTATCGATCTGGCGCGCCCGCGAGGTGGCCTGCTTGGCTTTCGAGGCATTGGCCGAGAAGCGGCTGACAAACTGCTGTAGCTCGGCAATCTGGGCCTTCTTCTTGGCGTTATCCGAGTGCTGACGTTCACGCGCAGCCGTCGCCGCGGTCATGTAGTCATCGTAGTTACCCGGGAACAGGGTAATTTCGCCGTAATCCAGGTCCGCCATGTGGGTGCACACGCTATTCAGGAAGTGGCGGTCGTGGGAGATAATCACCATGGTGCTGTTGCGGGCTTTGAGAATATCCTCCAGCCAGCGGATGGTGTTGATATCCAGGTGGTTGGTGGGCTCGTCGAGGAGCAGGACATCCGGATCGGAAAACAGCGCCTGAGCCAGCAGCACGCGCAGTTTCCAACCGGGTGATACCTCACTCATCGGGCCGATGTGCTGTTCGATGGGAATGCCTAGCCCAAGGAGCAGCTCGCCCGCACGGGCTTCGGCGGTGTAGCCGTCCAGTTCGGCAAAGCGTACTTCCAGGTCAGCCACCGCCATGCCGTCTTCTTCACTCATTTCCGCCAGGGAATAGATCCGCTCGCGTTCGGCGGTCACCTGCCAAAGCTCGTCATTGCCCATGATCACGGTGTCGATGACACGCTCGTTTTCAAACGCAAACTGATCCTGGCGCAGCTTACCCAGCCGCGTGCTGCTATCCAGCATCACCTGGCCCGACGTCGGCTCAAGCTCGCCGCCCAGAATCTTCATGAAGGTGGATTTGCCGCAGCCGTTGGCGCCAATCAGGCCGTAGCGATTGCCGTTGTTAAACTTGACGGAGACGTTTTCAAACAGGGGCTTGGCCCCAAATTGCATGGTGATATTAGCGGTTGCTATCAAGATCTGGGCCCTGAGTATGTAGAGTGCGCATCGAAAGGCCCGCGATTCTACGCGCTCTTGGACGCTGTTACACCCATCGCCTAGCGGAGAGCGTCGTTGGGGGCCGGCAATTCCAGCAGAAAGCGTTGACCATCAAGCGCTTGGCGCAGGCGTGTGTGCAGGATATCGACAATGCCTGGATGCTCACCGACCAGCTTGGTGGTGGCGACACTCAGCCCTGGATGGCGCTGCTCAGCGGCCGCGCAAATCTCGGCAATATCCCCGCCTTCCCCCGCATGACGAC
>JAIVHM010000147.1 GCA_020201095.1 Halomonas sp.
CCCCAGCGGTGTGGTCTGTGCCGAGCTTGCCCGCCTCTATGCTAGCCTCGGCGAGCATAACAAAAGCCAGCTTTACTACCGCCACAGCGTGGAAATGCTGGCCAAGTCACTCCCGTCGTTGCCCCAGCCAAGCGATGCCAGTGATAGCCAGCCGGACGGCAAACGGGCGAAGAAACGAGCCTGATGTGGTTGAGGCTGATCAAAAAGGGGTGCTCATTGAGCACCCCTTTTTTGTTAGTGGGCCAAGCAGTGTCACGCCTTAATCATCGGATCTAATAATGGCATCCAGCGCCGCTTGGTAACCCTGCGTGCCGAGTCCTGCAATCACCCCGTCTGCGCGCAACGACACATAGGAGTGATGGCGGAAGCTTTCTCGCTTGTCGACATTTGAAATATGCACCTCAATGACCCTGCCTTCGAAAGCATTGAGCGCATCAAGAATAGCGACAGAGGTATGCGTATAGGCCGCAGGGTTTATGATGATGGCCAGCGTTCCATCCAGACGAGCCGCATGGATGGCGTCAATCAGTTCGCCTTCGTGATTACTTTGAAAACAGTTAATGGCCCAGCCGGCGACGCGCGCTTTTTCACACAGCGCGTCATTCACATTATCCAGCGTCTCATACCCGTAAATGTCTGGTTCACGCGCCCCTAATAGATTTAGGTTAGGTCCATGAAGCACCGTCACTTTTGGTTGGCTCATTAATTAATATCCTCTTTTAGCGACAAACTGTCTCCCGCTGAACGCAATTGCGCAAGTGCCTGCTCAAGCGATGCCCGCTGACGTTTTGCGTAGAGCGCGACTTCATCGATCACCGGTACGCCCAGCGCCTGCTCGAACTGTCGCTGGTTGGCATCGCGAGCGTAGCCGCTGTGTCCTTTGTCGCCCAGGTTCGACTGAAAAATGCCCGCCGCACTGACCGGCAGAAAATCCTCGTAAATCATCGGGGAGATCGTTAATGCCCCCTGCTCCAATAGCGCTTCTACGTCGCCTGTATCAACAGATTTGGCCAGCTTCGCGCCGGGCGCGGCGTGGTAGTGGAAAAATGCCAAGTCTTCGCGACGCAGGGTGGCATCATCATCCGGGAAGGCTTCAAACACTGCCGACAAACGGGCCTGGTGTGCGTCGTTATCCGCAACCGTCGCGCTTTTTGCGTCGCCTAGCAAGCGATCATACAATGCTCGCCCTGTGTGCGTCAGCGCAATGCCGCGCTGCTCAATTTCGCCAAAGCGGGCGGTGTGATGCCCCTCGGCCGCGTTAGCAAACGAAATCGGCTCTTCCAGCGCTTTGAAGCTGGTCTGGCGCAGCAGAATCGGGCAGCGCCGCCGGGGCGGCCCTTCGATGATGTCTTTGGGGTCAATCCCCACCTGAGGCATTCGCCGCTGCACTTCGTCGATATCCAGCGTCCGCGGCGTCAGATGGTTGATATGCGGCCCTTTGAAGCACACCACATCGGCGATCAGGCGATGTTCCTGCTGCAAGCGCTGATAGGTCGCCAAGTCGACCGTGGCCTGTTCATGCCAGCGAAACGTTTCCAGCGCTTGGTGGACGAACTGCTCGGCCTGTTCGGCGTTGAGCCCGCCGTGCTGCTCAAAGCGCTCAATCAGCGCAACGGCCTGCGGGGTGACAATACGGCGGGCCCCAAGAATATCGCTGGCCTGCTGGCGAAGCGCTGGGTCGTCAATCAGTTCAAGGCGCAGCAGCGAGGTAAACACCCGGAAAGGATTACGCGAAAGCGCCGCGTCGTCGACCGGGCGAAACGCTGTGGAATGCACCGGCACACCGGCGGTGGCCAGGTCGTAGTAGCCCACGGGCTGCATTCCCATCACGGCGAACATGCGGCGCAGCAGGGCCAGCTCCTCCGCGGTGCCGACACGAATCGCCCCGTGACGCTCCACGTCGAGGCGGTCCAGGGCATTGTTGGCGGCAAGCGTCTCACGTAGCGCCGGGGACGCTGCCAGTACCTCTTCGTTCACCGCCGCGACCAACGATAGCAGGGCACTGTATTGGGGCACTTCCTGCTGGTACATGGCCGACATGACCTTGGAAAACTGGTCGCGAATGTCGTCGCTGCTGACGTGCGCTGCGCTCATCGTGCGCTCCTTGATCGTAAAGCCTGAGGTGATAGTAACGCGCTTGAGACGCCGACAATTGCATATTTTCTGCCCATAGCTTCATCAAAATGCCACCCATGCCTGCCAGGCATGCCAACAAGCGTTGGCGGCGTCACTTGTCCGGCTGTTACATTAATGGTCATATTTCTTGAGGTTAACGCCACACAATGACGTGCCCGCTCTATATCGGCTTGCCCATGTGGTCCAATCAGGATTGGTCAGGCACGCTCTATCCGCGTTACGCCAAAACCGACCTGCTCAGCGATTATGCGGCGGTGTTTTCAAGCGTCGAGGGTAATACCACGTTCTATAGCGGCGCACCCAAGCCAGAAACGGTCACGGGCTGGGCACGCCAGGCACCTGCCCACTTTCGTTTTTGCTTCAAACTCCCTGCAAGCGTTACCCACGACCAGCGGCTGACACGTCTGGATGAGGCCTGGGCCTTTTTAGCGGCCCTCGCTCCGCTTCACGACCGATTGGGGCCCACCATGGTTCAGTTGCCTCGTGATTTTGGCCCTGATGAACTCCCCCAGCTGGAAGCTCTGCTAGCGGGCTGGCCCGCGCATTTAGCCTGCGCGGTTGAAGTACGTCACCCTGATTTTTTCCACAAGGGCGCGGCCGAGAAAGCCCTTAACCGCCTGTTGATAACTTATCAGGCTAACCGCGTAATGCTCGACGTGCGTCCGCTGTTCTCGACCCCGGCAAACGACCACCCGGGCCTCGCCCACGCCCAGCAAGAAAAGCCGAAACTGCCACTACACGTGCTTTCAACAGCGAATCATCCGGTGATTCGCTTTATTGGCCATGTTGACAAAACCATTAATGTTGGCTACTTCGATGCTTGGAAGTCCCGTCTAAACCTGTGGATAAATCAGGGGAAAACCCCTTTCTTATTTGTGCATACCGCGGATAATCGGGCGTCTCCCGAACTCGCCCGCCAGCTGTATCACAACCTTCAGGATATAACGCCCCTACCGCCGCTCGGTCCATTTGCCAATGAAAAGCAGAGCCAACTGTTTTAACCTGTTTTTTTAGCGGTGCTGACTGGAATGCACGGCACTGATCGGATAAATTGCGCATACTTTCGAAAAACGACGCTGACAATTTTCTGCCAGTTCTTTTTTCGAATAACGGTGCAACGCGCCGACAACGACTTATTACAATCAACTAATCAACAGGTGATGTATGGCAAAACTTGCACATGCACAGTGGTCATCAAAAATGGCCTTTGTGCTGGCGGCCGCCGGCTCGGCGGTGGGCCTAGGCAATATTTGGCGTTTCTCTTATTTGGTCGGCGAGAGCGGTGGCGCGGCCTTCGTGCTGGTCTACCTTGCCTGCGTGGCATTGGTCGGCGTACCTATTTTGCTTTCCGAGTGGATGATCGGCCGACGCGGGCAGAAAAATCCCATCGACAGCATGAAAGAACTGGCCAGCCAAAGCGGTAAGTCGAAAGGGTGGGCGCTGGTCGGTTTCAGCGGTGTCCTCGCCGGCTTTCTGATCCTGTCGTTCTACAGCGTGATCGGTGGCTGGTCGCTCAACTATACGCTGAGCTCGGTCATGGGCACCTTCAGTGGCCAGGATGCCGACAGCATTGGCGCGATCTTTAACGGTATGCTGGCAAGCCCCGGTACGCTGCTGCTCTGGCACAGCGCCTTTATGCTGCTGGTCATCGGCATCGTTGCCCGCGGCGTGACCAAAGGGCTTGAGAGCGCCGTGCGCTCGCTGATGCCTGCGCTGGTTATCTTAATGCTGATTCTGGTGGGTTACGGGATGACCACCGGCCACTTCGGTGAAACCCTGGCGTTCATGTTCAGCCCGGACTGGAGCGCGCTTGATGGTGGCGTGGTACTTGCGGCCATGGGTCAGGCGTTTTTCACGCTGTCACTGGGCATGGGCATCATGATGGCTTACGGCTCGTACCTGGGCGAAGACGTCAACCTGCTGAGCACGGCGCGCACGGTCATCATTATTGATACCGCCATTGCGCTACTGGCCGGTTTGGCAATTTTCCCCATCGTGTTTGCCAATGGCTTGAGTGCTAGCGAAGGCCCGGGGCTGATCTTCGTTACCCTGCCTATCGCGTTTGGTAATGTTACGGGGGGCGTCATTCTGGGGCTGGTGTTCTTCCTGCTACTCACCTTTGCCGCACTGACCTCAGCGATTTCGTTGCTGGAGCCTACTGTCGAGTTGCTTGAAGAACGCACCTCGCTGACGCGCGTTCCGGCGACCTTGATCAGCGGTATTGTCGTTTGGCTATTGGGTGTCGCAGCGCTGCTGTCGTTCAACCTGTGGTCGGATGTCTTGTTCTTCGGGCTGAACATCTTCGACTTGCTGGATACCTTCACCGCGAAGATTCTGCTGCCGCTCACCGGTCTCGGTGCCGTGGTATTTGTCGCGTGGTGCCTGGATCGCAAGAGCGTCGAGCAGGAACTGGCGCTGTCCGCAACAGGGCTCAGCGTGTGGAATATCGTCGCGCGCTTCGTCGCGCCGATCGGCGTTATCGTGGTGTTCCTCGCCGGCATTCTTTAAGACGGGTCGATTTGGCTCTGCGCACTGCAGAGCCAAGTGCCTATGAGCGTGCTTTGATCGGCGAAGCTCCCATCAGGTATCGCCGTTGGGCATCTTGCTCAGTACCGTCTCAGTGCAGTTCGCTCTCTTGCCGTTCGTCTTCGTCCGGCAGGGGAGCAATGTCCCGCGCCAGTTCTTGAAACTCCCGATGCAATTCGATCCCCCGACGCGCGCGCAGGTTACGTTGTGCGGCACTACGCCGGCGCTGGGCGTGTTCGTCCACTTCCATACTCATGAAAATATCGAGCAGCTCGCTTTTGACCGAAGTGATGCGTTCGACATTACGCATGATCGACGTTCCTCCAGGTGAATATGCCTGCGTCCACCTGCATCCGTGACGACTGTTAGATGATGCAGTGCGGCACTTCAGTTTTTACTATAACCTACTTGACAAAATGATGACGAATCTTAAAAAACGGCTAAACGACCTGTAAACGCTGACGGATCGCCACCGGAGAGGTTGTCGCCCTAACTACCCATTGAGGCATACTGTGATCACCCGCATGAAAGCTACGCGAAGTATTACGATGGGTGAACAAATAAAAACGATCGTTTTAAACGTTCGTGCATTCGCGTATTCTTTACTACCTGCTGGCTGAACACCAAGGAGCTAAACGTGAGTCGCGCCCTGTTCGATGAAATGAGACGCCGCATGGAGCACTTCCGCCGCTCCGAGCAGAAAGTGGCGCGGTTTGTACTGCGCAATCCCGAAGAAGTGATCCACATGCGTATCGTCGACCTCGCCACCGAGGCGAAAGTCAGCGAGCCAACCGTGGTGCGCTTCTGTCGTGCCTTGGGCTGCAATGGCTTTCAGGATTTTAAGCTCCAGCTCGCCCAGATGCTGGCCACCGGCAGCCAGTTTGCTCAGTTCTCGATGAACGATAGCGATTCTGTCGCCGAGTTCTCGCACAGCATTTTCGATTCGAATCGCGTCGAGTTTTATGGCTTTGGCGCGTCGGGTGCAGTGGCGTTTGATGCCCAGCACAAGTTTTTCCGTTTGCAGATTTCCACCTCGGCGTACGCCGACCCCCACATGCAGAACATGTCGGCGGTAACCCTCAAGGAAGGCGATGTCGTCGTCGCCATCTCCCAAACCGGGCGCACCAAGGCGCTGGTCGCCAGCGTACGCTTGGCCCGAGAAGCGGGTGCCACGGTGATTGGCCTGTGCCCCAGCGACTCGCCGCTGGCGGAAGAAGTCACGCTGCCGCTGTATATTGACGTGCACGAAGACACCGAAATCTACACCCCGATGAGTTCGCGCATCGCCCACCTGGTACTGGTCGACGTGCTCGCGGTCGGCGTGGCCAAAACCCGCGGCCCGAAACTCGCCGAGCAGCTCAAGTCGGTGAAGAAGAGCCTTAACTCGCTGCGTTTCCCTGAAGATTCTTGAACACCGAGTTATCGTTTTGGCTGTGCTAAACTGACGGCCCATTTTTCGACCCGGCAGCGGCTACTATGGACGACGTCACGGCGATACTCGATCAGCTTAACTCTGACCAGCGCGAAGCGGTCAGCGCCCCTCAAGGCAACCTGTTGGTGCTCGCAGGCGCGGGCTCGGGCAAAACCCGCGTGCTGGTGCACCGTATCGCCTGGCTGATGCAGGCCGAGGGCCTGTCGCCCTACGCGCTGTTGGCTGTGACCTTTACCAACAAAGCCGCGCGTGAAATGCGCACTCGCCTAGAGGCGCTGCTTAGCCTCTCAATGCGCCATGTATGGGTGGGCACCTTCCACTCGATTGCCCATCGCCTGCTACGCACCCACTGGCAGGATGCGCGGCTACCGCAGCACTTTCAGATTATCGACGCCGATGACCAGCTCCGCCTGGTAAAACGCCTGCTGAAAGACTATTCCATCGACGACGAACGCTACCCGTAAGGAAGAAGGCCTGCGACCGCACCAGGTCAACGTGGACGGCGATGCCTATATGGGCCAGATGGTCGAACTCTACGAGCGCTACCAGCTCACCTGCGAGCGCGGCGGGCTGGTTGATTTCGGCGAGCTGCTGCTCAGAAGCCTGGAGCTACTGCGCGATAACCCCGCGCTGTTGAAACACTACCAGGAGCGCTTTGGCCACGTACTGGTAGATGAGTTTCAGGATACCAATACCCTGCAGTATGCTTGGCTAAAACTGCTGACCGGCATGCAAACGCCGATGACTGCCGTCGGTGATGACGACCAGTCGATCTACGGCTGGCGCGGTGCCAAGGTCGAGAACATCAGCCGCTTTGAGAAAGAGTTCCCGCAAACCCATACCGTACGGCTCGAGCAGAACTATCGCTCCACCAGCGCGATTCTGGAAGCTGCCAATACGCTGATCAGCCACAACAGCGAACGGATGGGCAAAAACCTGTGGACCGACGGCATCGAAGGCGAGCCGATCTCGATCTACGCCGGGTTTAACGACCTGGAAGAAGCCCGCTATATCGTCGATACCATCAAAGAGAAGGTCGATGAAGGCTTCAACCGTCGCGACATCGCCATCCTCTACCGCTCCAACGCCCAGTCGCGGCTGCTCGAAGAAACGCTGATTCGCCAAGGTATGCCTTACCGGATTTACGGCGGCCATCGCTTCTACGAGCGCCTGGAAATCAAAAACGCCCTGGCCTACCTACGTCTGATGCTCAACCGCGATGACGACGCCTCGCTGGAACGCGTGATCAACGTGCCCACCCGCGGTATCGGCACCCGCACCGTGGAGATTGTTCGCCTGCGCGCCCGTGAACAGGGCATTCAGCTGTGGCAGGCGCTCCACGATTCAATTAACGACGGCACCTTGAAAGGCCGCGCCGCCAATGCCGTGCAAGCCTTCGCCAACCTGATTGAACAGCTCGATAACGATGCTTCCGGCATGGCCCTGCACGAGATTATCGATCACGTTACCGTGCATACCGGCTTGATTGAGCATCACAAAAGCGAACGCGGCGAAAAAGGCCAGGCACGGGTCGAGAACCTGGAAGAGCTGGTGACTGCGGCCCGCGCCTTTACCCATGGCGATGTGTTTGAAGCGCCAGAGGCGGGCGAAGGCATGGCGGCCCTGGAAACGTTTCTCTCGGAAGCCGCCCTCAACGCCGGCGATCACGAGGCTGAAGAATTTGAAGACAGCGTCCAACTGATGACGTTGCACTCGGCCAAAGGCCTGGAGTTTCCCGTGGTGTTTATCGCCGGCATCGAAGAAGGCCTATTCCCGCATAAAATGTCGCTCGAAGAACCCGGCAGGCTCGAAGAAGAGCGGCGGCTATGTTATGTCGGCGTCACCCGCGCCATGCAAAAGCTTTACCTCACTCATGCCGAAACCCGACGCCTGCATGGCAAAGAGGTGTTTCCGCGCCCCTCGCGCTTTCTGCGTGAATTGCCGCCGCACCTGCTTGAAGAAGTCCGCCTGCGCGGGCATATTTCACGCCCGGTCACCGCCTCGCGCACCTCCTTCGCCCAGCAAAGCGTCGAAAGCGATGGCGACCTGCCCAGTCTGCATGTCGGCCAAGGGGTCGAACACCCGGTCTTCGGTGAAGGCATCATCCTTAACGCGGAAGGCGAAGGTGCCCGTGCTCGGGTTCAGGTCAGCTTTGAAGGCGAGGGCGTTAAGTGGCTAGTGTTAGGTTTTGCCAAGCTGACGCCGCTTTAAACGACTCACCGCTCAGGCAGCATTGCTTGCACAGCCAACAGCCTCACAGAGAGCCTTATGAAACAACGCTTAAAACGCCTATTTCCCGAAGTGTGCAACGGCTGGTCGACATTGAGCGGCTACCACCGTTTTGAACGCCTCGTCTCGCTGGTATTGGCGCTTGCCATCGGTGGAGCCGTGCTGGTCGCCATGTACTACCTGGTGATTCACGTGGTGCAGCTGTTATTCATTCAAAGCCGTGACCCTTTCGATTACCGCGTGTTTCAAGCGCTATTCGACATGATCCTTACCGTGCTGATTGCCATGGAATTCAACAACTCCATCATCCGCACCATGACCAGCGGCAAAGGCTTTATCCATGTCGAGATTGTCGTGCTGATCGCCATCATGGCGCTGGTGCGTAAGTTCATGGTGCTGGATATGGAGATCATCGACCCCTGGCAAATCGTTGCGTTGGCCGCCGCGGTGCTGGCCCTCGGAGGCTGTTATTGGCTGGTTCGACATGCCAACCGCATGAAAGATGCCAGCGACGATTAATCAGAAAACTTGCGGGCAAAATTCGCCCTAACGCATACTGGCGTGCAGACGCGGCGCCTGTGCGCCCCATAAAAATAGCGACATCACGTTTGGAGTCTTGCTCATCATGCAACGCCGTCACTTCCTCAAAACCGCCAGCCTTGGCGTCGCGGGGGCCGCTGCCGCCCCTTTCGTATCCACATCCCAGGCCCGTGCCAACGAAACCTATAATTGGGATATGGTCACCTCCTGGCCGAAAAACTTTCCTGCGTTAGGCACCGGTGCCAATGACTTCGCCCGCCGGGTGGAACAGCTTTCCAACGGCCGCATGACGATTACCGTCCACGGCGCGGGCGAGTTGGTGCCAGCACTTGAGGTGTTTGATGCCGTCGCCGCCGGTACGGCTGAAATGGGCCACTCGGCGTCATATTACTGGCGCGGAAAAGTTGCCGCTTCGCAGTTCTTTACGGCCGTGCCCTTCGGCATGACAACCACCGAAATGAACGCCTGGCTTTACCACGGTGACGGCCAGGCGCTGTGGGATGAGATTTACGCTCAACACAACCTGAAACCCTTTGCGGTAGGCAATACTGGCCCACAGATGGGGGGCTGGTTCAAGAAAGAGATCAACTCGCTGGACGATATGCAGGGCCTCAAGCTGCGCTTGCCCGGGCTTGCCGGTGAAGCCATGAACGGTATCGGCGTGAGCACCCTCAACATGCCAGGGTCAGAGATATTTACCTCGCTGCAAACCGGCGCTCTGGATGCCGCCGACTGGGTCGGCCCCTACAACGATTTGGCCTTCGGCCTGCACCAAGTGGCGGACTACTACTACACCTCGGTATGGAATGAGCCGACAGCCGTGCTGGAAGGCACGATCAACCTGGATGCGTGGAACGAACTACCCGAAGATCTGCAGGCGGTCGTTACCGAAGCGGCTCGCGCTTCAAATCTGGCGATGTATAGCGAATTCGCCTTCCGTAACGCCGAGGCCCTCAAGGCCCTGGTGGACGAGCACGGTGTACAGTTACGCACCTTTCCCGAAGACGTCATGGCAGCGCTCTATGAAAGCGCTCAGAAAGCCATTCAACGCCAGGTCGAAGACGATGAAGAATCACGCCGGGTGTATGAGTCCTATTCGGCGTTCCAGAAAGTCGTCCGTCCCTTCAGCGATGTCGGCGAATACGCTTATTTGAAGAGCCGAGACAACGTCGGCGCATAGGCGTTTACGCGACGCACAGGCACAAAGGGCGCTGAATAAGGCGCCCTTTGTCTTTAGAAAATTGTTAGCCGTGTTTTAGGGTCTAGTCGTGCACCGCGCGAATGCGGCCGTTGTCATCCAGCGCCACCATCACAAAACGTGCCTCGGTGACCTTTTGGCGCTCGTCCAGATTCTGTTCGTGAAGGGCGCGTACCCACACCTCCACGTCGATCTTCATGGAGCTATGCCCCACTTCTTGAAGCTCGGTGTAGACGCTTACCATCGACCCGACCCGCACCGGGCTTAAAAAATCCATTGCCTCAATGGCTACGGTGGCAGTTCGCCCACCGGCTTCACGGCCCGCCGCGAGCTCGGCCGCCTGGTCCATCTGGTTCACCAGCCATCCGCCAGAAATATCACCGTAAACATTGGCGTCCTGGCGCGAGGCCAGTAATTTGAGGGTCAATTGACCTTGTGGGGCAGGCACATCGTCCAAATCGGTATCCAGCAGTGTCATGTGTCGGTCGCTTTATCGGTTTATTATTGTGAAAATCAGGTCGCCTTTTGAGGCGTACCTTGCTGCACAGCAATATGTAACTAGTTAATCACAAGAGAGCTTTCGATTGAATAGTAACGGTTTCACTTTTCGCATGATATATCGCGCGGCTGTGGGCCTGGCCTGGCTGCTGTTGAGTTTGCCGCTTGTCGGCTGGGCACAGCCCCAGGCGCCTTCCGTGAGCGGCACCCTTGGCGCCGTTGGCTCGGACACCATGGCCGGATTGATGCTGCGCTTGGGCGAAGCGCTTACTACTCAATATCCGCAAATCAACGTTCAATTTCAAGCCAGTGGCTCTGCCAGCGCACCGCCGGCCTTGCTGGCGGGCACTACGCGCATCGGCCCTATGTCCCGGCGCATGACCACTGATGAACGCAGTGCTTTTATCGAGCGTTACGGCTATCCGCCGCTGGAACTTCGCGTGGCGCGCGATGCACTTATCGTCATTGTACACCGCCACAACCCACTGGCGGCGATATCACTTCAGGACGTGGATGCGGTTTTTTCAACCCACCAGGCCTGCGGTGGCGCAGAACCGATGACTCGCTGGAAAACGCTGACCCAAGACGCGACGGCGCCAAGCGGCCGCATCGCCTTGCACGGGCGTAACATGGCCTCGGGCACCTACGGTCTGTTTCGTCAACGCGCGCTGTGCGACGGTGAGTTCCGGCCCGATATCAGCGAGTACATGGGCGCATCGGCGGTCGTTGCGGCGGTGGGCGAGTCTTATGCGGCCATGGGCTATTCCGGCCATAACCACTTGACGCCATCAGTAAAGGCACTCTCCTTGACCACTCAGCAGGGTAACGCTGTGCCACCCAGCGAAACCGCCATTCAAAGCGGCGACTACCCGCTTTCCCGCTACCTGTATGTCTACGTCAATCTGCCGCCTGACGAGACGCTGCCTGCCGCCGAGCGGGCGTTTCTAGATCTCATCATGTCCGCTGAGGGTCAGCAGATTACTCGGGCATCAGGTTTCGTTCCCCTGCCTCTGGACGACCTGGAGGCTCAGCGGGCATGGTAGTCTAGCCCTGTCATTTAATTGTCACAATGGTCACGTAACGTAAGGAGACTGCATGCAACCCCAAACGCTGACCCTACCGCTGACTTGCCCATGATAGTCACATGACCCGCATTCGGCTCTTTCACCAGCCGCTTCGTCACTTGAAGGACCGCATCGCCACCGGACTCATCACCGCCGGAGGTATCGTCGTGCTGCTGGCCATATTGGGTATTGGGGTGTTTTTAGTCTGGGAAGCCGCCCCCCTGTTGCTCGACGGCGACACCGCCTCGCTTGCCATGCTCTCACCCTTGGCGTGGGGGACACTGAAAGCCGCCCTGATGGCGTTATTGTTTGCGTTGCCGCTGGCGCTGGGGGCGGCGGCCTATTCAGCGTTTTTCATGTCGCCCCGTTTACGTAGCCGCATTAAACCGACGCTGGAAATGATGGAAGCCATCCCCGGGGTGGTCGTCGGCTTTATCGCCGGTATGCTGCTCGCCCCCTGGGTCGAGCGTCACTTGGCGAGCACCCTGGTGGTGATCGTCTGGCTGCCGCTCAGTGCCGGGCTCGCTGGCCTGGTCTGGCACCTGGCAAGTCGCCGCTGGCAGCGCCGCCTGCCGCTTTCGTGGGCGGCGCTGTGGCTGGTTCCGTGGCTCATTGCGATGTTCATCATCGCCCTCTGGTTAACCCCTCGGGTGGAGCAGGCCTTCTGGGAAGGCGACCTTCGCCAATACCTTTACGCCGTGTTTGGTCTCGATTACGTTACCCGTAATGCGTTGATTGTTGGCCTGGCAATGGGCTTTGCGGTGATCCCAAGCGTCTATTCCCTGGCCGAAGATGCGCTCACCGAGGTTCCCCGCCCGCTGATGGAAGGCGCTCAGGCGCTTGGCGCCAGCCGCTGGCAAGCGGTGGTCAAGGTGGCGCTTGCCGCCGCGGGTCCAGGCCTGTTTTCAGCCGTCATGATCGGCGCGGGCCGAGCGGTGGGGGAAACCATGATCGTGCTGATGGCCAGCAGCAACACGGCGATGCTCAGCGCCAGCCCCTTCGAAGGCATGCGCACCATGGCGGCCGCTATTGCCATTGAGCTGCCCGAAGCCACGGCGGGAGGGTCCCCTTATCGCATGCTGGTGCTCGCGGCACTGCTGCTGTTTCTGTTCACCTTTTTGGTCAACACCCTGGCTGAGTTGGTCCGTCATCGGCTGCGCCGCCGCTACCAGCGCCTCGGAGGTGCTTCGTGAAGGGGCTGAAAAGCGCCCTGGAGCAGGGCATCTGGCCGTGGCTGTGCGCGGGCTGTGTGGCCCTCTCCCTGCTTATGCTGGGTGCCTTGCTGGCGTTACTGCTGACACGCGGCCTGGGCCATTTCTGGCCGTCCGCGCTTGACGAAGTCACTCTGAACAATGGCGATGTCGTAGTAGGCGAGGCGGTTCGCGACGTACCAATTCCCAACCGGGCAGGTAGCGAGCGACTCTACTTCACCGGCAATCGCGACGTCGACGACGCCCGCTGGCGCTGGGTGGCGATTGACAGCATTGCACACCAGACCCAGCCAGCGGAACTGCTGCGTCTGAAACGGCGCACCTGGGGCGACTTTATCGGCTACCTGGAAGCCGTTGAGGTAGGCGGTGAGCGCTTTAGCGGCCGTGATGCCCTGCAGCAAGCAACGCAGGCGCTCCAACTGCCCGCGCCCGAGCGCGCTCGCTATCAGCTCACCTTGCGCACGCCCCAGGGGCAAACCCTGCGCCAGCCGCTTTCCACCGTGCTCAGTATTGAAGCGCCCAATGCCATGCACGTCGGCCAAAAAGTGCGGGTCTGGGCAACGGACGTCTGGCAGTTTTTAAGCCAGGGGCCGCGCGCCGCGAATACCGACGGCGGCGTATGGCCAGCTATTTTCGGCACCATGCTGATGGTGATTTTGATGTCGGTGATCGTCACGCCTTTTGGCGTGCTGGCCGCGATCTATCTCAATGAGATTGCCCATCAGGGGCGGCTCACTCGCCTGGTACGCATTGGCGTGCGCAACCTCGCCGGGGTACCGTCAATCGTCTACGGCGTCTTCGGCCTGGGGGTCTTTGTTTATGGCATTGGTGGCTCATTGGACGCCTGGTTCTTCGACGACGCCCTGCCATCACCCACCTTTGGTACCGGTGGCCTGTTATGGGCATCGTTGACCCTGGCACTGCTGACGCTGCCGGTCGTGATTGTCGCCACCGAAGAGGGGCTGGCACGTATTCCCGACGCCCAGCGCGAAGGCGCAGTAGCCTTGGGCGCCACCCGATTTGAAATGTTGACGCGTATCGTACTGCCCATGGCCACCCCGGCGATGTTGACCGGGGTGATTCTGGCCGTGGCGCGGGCCGCCGGTGAAGTTGCACCACTGATGCTGGTCGGGGTTGCCAAGCTCGCGCCACAAATGCCCCTCGACGGTGAATTCCCCTACTTACATCTGGAACGCAAGTTTATGCACCTTGGCTATCATCTGTTTGACACCGCCTTTCACGGCGAGGATGTCCAGGCGGCGATTCCGCTGGTCTATGCCACGGCGCTGTTATTAGTGCTGATTGTATTGGTGCTTAACCTAACTGCCATATTATTGCGTCATCATCTACGTCGTCAGCGAGGAAGCGAATGCTAGCATCTCGACACGTCGACCACGCCACACAGGCACATGTGGCGCATTTTCCAGCGGATCAGTGCTGTCTGGACATCAACCAGTTCAGCCTGGCCTACGCCGGGAAACCCGCCTTGCAGCAGCTCACGCTGCAGGTCCCGCGCCATCGGGTAACGGCCTTTATTGGCCCATCCGGGTGTGGCAAGTCGACCTTTTTGAGAGCGATCAATCGCTTGCATGACCTTAATGAATCGGTCAGCCACAGCGGTGAGATCAGCCTTGAGGGACATAACATTCATGCACCGGAAATGAACGTTACCGAGCTGCGCCGCCGGGTGGGCATGGTGTTCCAGACCCCTAATCCCTTTCCGATGTCGATCTACGAGAATGTCGCCTTTGGCCTGCGCTTGCAGAAGCGCCTCGCCAAGCGCCAGCGGGATGACATTATCGAGTGGGCGCTCACCTCGGCGGCGCTGTGGGATGAAGTCAAGGACTGCCTGCATCGTTCCGCCTGGCAGCTGTCAGGCGGGCAACAGCAGCGCCTGGTGATCGCGCGAACGCTGGCAGTACAGCCTGAAGTGCTGTTGCTCGACGAGCCGGCATCGGCGCTCGACCCGATCTCGACGCTCAAGATTGAAGAGTTGATTCGTAACCTGAAATCTCAGCTAACGTTAGTGTTGGTGACGCATAATATGCAGCAAGCGGCCCGGGTGTCCGATTACACCGCCTTTTTGCAGCAGGGTGAGCTTGTGGAATACGGCCCCACCGACCACGTTTTCACTAACCCTCGTTTACAACAAACCGAAAACTACATAACCGGCCGTACGGCTTAGGTTAAAGCAACCCCGTTAGGAGGGCTCCATGGACATTACCAGCGATACCCACAGCCAGCATATTTCACGCCAATTCAACCAGGAGTTGGAAGAGCTCAAAACGCACCTGATGGCCATGGGCGGCATGGTGGAAAAACAGGTGCAAGATGCCGTCATTGCATTGTTGGACAGTGACTCGCGGCTGGCTGAGAAAGTCCGCGATAACGACCGTCAAGTGAATGACCTGCAGCTGCAGATTGATGACGAGTGCACGCGTATTCTGGCCCGTCGACAACCGGCCGCCACGGACTTGCGCTTGGTGCTGGCGGTCATCCGCGCTACCTCCGACCTGGAGCGAATCGGCGATGAAGCCAGCAAGATCGCCCGCAATGCGCTAAGCCTGAGCGAAAGCAGCAACACCGTTCGTGGACTGGTGGAAGTGCGCCATATCAGCGCGCACGTGCGTAAAATGCTGCGCGATTCGCTGACCGCCTTTGCCCGCTTCGATACCGAACTTGCCATGCAGGTCGTGCGTGAAGATGAGTTTGTCGATAGTGAATACGGCAGCGCCATGCGCTCTTTGATGACCTTCATGATGGAAGATTCGCGCTCAATCACTTCGGTACTCAGCGTCATGTGGGTGCTGCGCGCGCTGGAGCGGGTGGGTGACCACGCCAACAACCTGGCCGAGCACGTCGTCTACCTCGTCAAGGGGCTGGATATTCGCCATACCGACCCTGAGACACTGGATCAGCAGGCGGCACCGAAAAAGTCTTGACCTGTCTCCTGATTCCTCATGCAATACGCCCTGGCTGCGCGGCAGCCAGGGCGTTGTCATTTTTGAGGAGTCACACGTTTTCATGCTAGATGCATTCACTGCCATCAGCCGGGGCACACGCTGTGTCTATCAGCCTGGGCTCAGGCGTTATGTCTTTTTACCCATCCTGGTCAACCTGCTGGTTTACGTCAGCATGTTCAGCTTTGTGCTAAACCGCTTTGATGGCTGGTTGGCGCACTGGATGAGCATGGTACCCAACTGGCTTGATTGGCTGTCGTGGCTTATCTGGCCGCTTTTCGTGATGAGTCTAATAGTGGTGGTGTTTTTTACCTTCACGCTGGTCACAAGCTTTATCGCAGCACCTTTTTACGGCTTTTTGGCCGCTAAAGTCGAAGTTCAAGTCACCGGACGCGAACCCATCGATGACCGAGGGCTTGCAAAAACGGCCATCGATGCACTCGGCCGCGAAATGGTCAAACTGGGTTATATCCTGCCTCGTGCGGCACTGCTGTTTGTGATGAGTTGGATTCCAGGGCTTAACCTGCTGGCACCGCTATTGTGGGCGCTGTTTTCCGCCTGGATGATGGCCATCACCTATCTGGATTACCCGATGGATAACAACAAGGTATCGTTTCGCGACATGCGTGGTCGCTTATCGGCTCGCTGGTGGCAAAGCTTAAGCTACGGTGGCCTGGTCACGCTGCTTACGTGGATCCCGCTGGCTAATCTGTTCTTGATCCCAGGCGCTGTGGCCGGTGCCGTACTGATGTGGGA
The DNA here is from genome assembly GCA_020201095.1 of Halomonas sp. Lineage (GTDB taxonomy): Bacteria > Pseudomonadota > Gammaproteobacteria > Pseudomonadales > Halomonadaceae > Vreelandella. Next base: position 16,551 of record JAIVHM010000147.1, read on the forward strand.
CAACCACTATCGCAATACTCAGCCATTGACCAAGCATTCTTGAAGTATGCGCAAGAACACGATGTAGAAGCTGAAAGAAAGGAGCGTTGAAATTGTTGGAAGGCTAACAAAAACAAGACCCCGCCGTGGCGGGGTCTTCGACAGTGATCATATGAGGCGGTGGTGCTTATCAGCTTCCCATCCTTGTGCGGGACTCCAACCTTGGACGTTATACCCTGACTGACAGTGTGACCGCCTTCTAGACTCATCCAATGAATCTCTAATCATCCCTGCGAATGCACAACATCCTTGCTCTGCATTGGCTTACTGTCTAAGCGTAGTTACTTTTCTTCATTTCGTAAAGAAAAGTATCGACAGATTTCTAAGTTTAACATTTCAGAATACTGTCTTACCTATATACCAGCACGCTCTATGCCAGCTACCCATCATTTGGATTATTTGTTTTTAATAACAATGTGTTAAATAAAAATCAACATGCCGCTTCATCACCCATAAGTGCCATTTAGATACGCTAATCGTGTGTCGCAATGACACATGTGACGCTGTTGCTCAGCTTAAAAATTGCTATTTATGTAACTGAAGTGACGTCACGCGGCGGCGTGGCAGGTGTACTCAGGCGAGCCGCCGGAAACACACAGCGAAAACGAGCGCCTTCCCCCGGATGCGAGTCAATTTGTAACTGAGCGTCGTGGCGTAACAGCACGTGCTTAACAATCGCAAGCCCCAGCCCGGTGCCCCCGGTAGCCGTACTGCGGCCTTTGTCGACGCGATAAAATCGCTCGGTGAGGCGCGGAATATGCACAGGATCGATCCCCTCGCCATCGTCACACACTTCGATACAGGCACCTTGATCAAGCGCTTTCCAGCGCAGCGTAATGGCACTGCCAGCGGGCGTGTAACGTACCGCATTGAAAGCCAGATTAGAGATGGCACTGCGGATTTCCTGCTCGCTGCCCACCAATTGCGCGGGGTAGTCACTTTCAATAGTGAGCGTATGCTGGTGCTCGGAAAGCGCCAGTGCATCGACCCCTACACTGTTTAGCAAAGACAAAACGTCTAGAGGCTGATGATCCTGCCCGCCCTGATCAATTTCCAATCGCGAAAGCAGCAACAGGTCGTTGACCAGGTTTTGCATGCGCTGTGCCTGGGCCTGCATCTGCCCGATGCCGCGCCCCAACCGGGGAGGTAGCTGGTCAGCCAGCTCGCCATAGGTTTCGAGATAGCCCGATAGCACGGTTAACGGCGTGCGCAGCTCATGGGAAACGTTGGCAACAAAGTCACGACGCATCTGCTCTAGCTGATGCAGCCGCGTAATATCGCGCGCCATGACCAAGCGTTCGTCGTCACCATAAAGGGTGATCTGGTACTGCAAAATGCGACGCTCATCGATCGGCGACGTAAGCGTCAGCGGCTCGCTGTAATCGCAGGCGTTGAAATAGCTGATAAATCGCGGGTCGCGAAGCAGGTTGGTGATATGTTGACCGCGGTCGTGGGCGGTTTGCAGCCCCAGCATATGGCTGGCAGCGCTGTTCCACCATTCCAGGTCGCCGTGGCGGTCGAGCATCACCACGCTGTCGCGCATGGCTTCCGAGGATTCTTGAATACGGGCAAGTGTCGAGCGAAGGCGGCTCTGGGTGATGCGTTGGCTTTTCTGATAACGGTACAGTCGATCAAACAACTCGCCCCACAGGCCCCTTGCGGCGGGCGGTTCATCCTGAGGACGGTGTGTCAGCCAGTGGTAGGCAGCGCGCAATTGCCGCAAGTGGTAAACCAAACACATCGCGAAGCCACCAGCCAACCCGAGGCCCGGCAAGCCAACCAGCCAGCCCAGACAGGTGCCGAGTGCCGCCCAACCCAACAAGCGCCACAGTTCACGGCTCCACAAACGCACAGTTATGCTCGAGCGGAGAAGCGGTAGCCGGTACCGCGTACCGTTTGAATCAGGTTCTGATGCGCATCACCCAGGGCTTTGCGTAGCCGGCGAATATGCACATCCACGGTGCGCTCTTCCACGTACACATTACCTCCCCACACCTGGTCGAGTAACTGGCTGCGTGTGTAGGCCCTTTCCTGATGGGTCATGAAGAATTGTAGCAGCCGGTATTCGGTCGGTCCCATATCGAGAGCTTTACCGTAGGCACTGACCCGATGGCCCACCGGATCAAGCAGCAACCCATTAATTTCAATGGGATCTTCAATCCCGCGAGGAGTCGTACGGCGCAACACGGCCTTGAGGCGTGCCACAAGTTCTCGGGGCGAAAACGGCTTGGTAATGTAATCGTCAGCCCCTGCTTCAAGGCCCTGAATTTTATGGTCTTCTTCACCCTTGGCGGTCAGCATGATGATTGGCAGTTCGGCGGTGGCCTCCTCTCGCTTGAGGCGCCGAGCAAGCTCAATGCCGCTGGTGCCGGGCATCATCCAATCAAGCAAGAGTAAGTCAGGCTGATGATCAACAACCATGGCGTGGGCATCTTGAGCATTATCCGCTTCAAGAACACGGTAGTCGGCCATTTCCAGCGCCACCGCGATCATCTCGCGAATAGGTGCCTCATCATCGACGATCAAGACGGTCTTGGCGGTCATTCCAGAGCCTCACGGTGTCTGATAGGAAGTAATCCAGTGACAGGTCAATGACGATCACACCATGACTTGATGACAATTCTATGACATTGACAAAGATTCGCCAGCCGCGGGCCACCAACTCAGCGCAATCCCGGCAAATACCAGCAAGCCCGACCAATGATTATTCAGAAACGCCTGAAAACAGGCATCCCGCTCACGCCGACGGATCAAACGTTGCTGGTGGATGAACGTCGCGGCCATCCCGGTAAGGCCCAGCCAGAAAAAACCGCCAAGTCCAATGCGCGCGCCCAACAAGGCCAGCAGTGCCAGCGTGGCGAGCTGAAGCAGCCCGATCACCAGCCGGTCGGCATTACCCAGCAACACAGCGGTCGATTTGATACCAATCTTGATATCGTCGTCGCGATCGACCATGGCGTACTGGGTATCGTAGGCAACCGTCCACAGCACATTGGCAAAGAACAACAGCCACGCCTCAACCGGTACGTAGCCCAGGACTGCGCCAAATGCCATCGGAATCGCCCAGGAAAACGCCGCCCCCAACACCACCTGGGGAAAGTGCGTGTAGCGCTTCATGAACGGGTAGATAAACGCCAGTATCACGCCGCCCACCGACAGCAAAACGGTAAACCAGTTGGTTAAAAGCACCAGCATAAAGGCGGCCGCCACCAGCCCGATAAACAGCAGTTGGGCCTCGGTTTCACTGATCCGCCCGGTAGCGAGAGGGCGCTGCCGGGTACGCTTGACGTGGCCATCAACGTGGCGATCGGCATAATCATTGACCACGCAACCCGCCGCGCGCATGACGTATACCCCGGCAATAAAGATTAGCAGCACATTACGCCCTGGCACCCCTTCGGCGGCTACCCATAAGGCCCATAGCGTTGGCCACATCAGCAGCCAGGTACCAATCGGCCGATCCAGACGCATCAGCTGTATGAAATCCGCCACCCGGCTCAACCCAGTCGGCCGTAAAAGAGAACGATCCATGCTTACCTCACCCATCCAAGAGACGCAGCGTTAGCCTAGCGCGAAGGCAGCGCAAGATCATCCGCCATGGTCGATAAAAAGTATTCCTGCACCAGCAGCGATATCCCCCCCTGCTTACTACCGTGCTGAAATACCGAGCGCCGCCCCCACAGGCTGTTGAAGTTGTCATCACCGGGATAAGCAAACTCAGGTGGGCGGGCTGTGGCGTACAGCGGGCCACGTACAAGATCCGGCTGGCGAAACAGCCAACTGCCCAATGAGCGCTCGCCCAGGTTTTCCAGACACTGGCCTCGGAGCCCTTTCAGGGGAGCCACCGAGCGCGCCACGACCCATGGCGTTTCATCCACGCATAGAGCCACCTCGCGCAGCCACGCGTAGCGCCGAGCCGCGATGCCCAACGCTTGGGCCTCATGAGGCTGGGGAAAGCCTAGACCCTGGCGCAACAGCCGCACGCGAAAAGGCCGTTCACCCCCGGCAGAGACGATTCGCGCCGTGAGTGAGTCCGTGGAGGCAACCCATTGCCACCAAGGCGCGCTCATTGTCGGGCGCAGCGCGCGCAATGGGCGCCAAGATGGCATATCAGGGGCGGATTCAACACTGTGACGCGACACCAGGGCCTCCAGACAATTAAACGATCACGTAGTGTAACATGTGGGCTTTACAGGCTTTTGTCTCACTGACCATTGGATACCCGGATGCCCTCATCACACGCTGAGCTGGTTATTGTTGGCACTGGCATGGCGGGCGTAGGTCTTGCCCGTGCGTTGCGCCGCAAAGGCGATACGCGCACCCTGCACTTGATTAGCGCCGATAGCGGCGACGATTATACCAAACCGCTGCTGTCCACAGGCTTTGCCAAACGTCTGCCACCCGAAAAGCTCGCACAGCGCAACGCCGCAGAGCTTGCCACATCGCTTGACGCTCGGGTGACCACCCACACAGCGGTTCGTCGGATTGATGTGGATAGCCGCTCGCTTCGGCTGGAAGACGGCCAGGCGCTTAGCTACGACCGCCTGGTGCTGGCCACGGGCGCCGAACCGCGGGTGCCCATGGCGATACCCGACCCCGTAAAAGCGCATTGCTTTACCGTCAACGATCTTGACGACTATCGCCGTTTTCATCATGCCCTAGGGGCAACGCCCGCTCGCGTGGCGGTAATTGGCGCGGGGCTGGTCGGCTGCGAGTTTGCCAACGACCTGCACGCGGGCGGACATGATGTCAGCGTTATCGCCCCCGACGCCACGCCGCTGTCGCGCTTGCTGCCTGAAACCCTGGGCCGTGCGCTTGGCGAGGCGTTTATTGACGCGGGCATCCACCTTGCGCTGGGCAGAACCATCAAAACCATGGCGCTAAAAGATGACCAGAGCGTAACGCTGACGCTGGATAACGACGACGCGCTCAACGCCGACGTCATTTTAATGGCGACGGGCCTGATCCCGCGTACCGCATTGGCCGAAGCGGCCGGGCTCTCGGTTTCCGCCAGTGGTATCCTGGTGAACCGACAACTGCGCACTTCTCATCCGGATATCGACGCCCTGGGCGACGTCGCCTGCGTTGATGGCATCAACGCCATGTACGTGCAGCCCCTGCAAGCCAGCGCCCAGGCGCTCGCGGCCACCCTGGCCGGAACCCCCACACAGGTCAGCTTCGGGGCTTGGCCAGTGATCGTCAAAACCCCGCTGCTGCCGGTCGTTGCCTACCCGCCGATTGAGCCCCCAGAACGCTGGCGAATCGAAGGCGAAGGCGGTGATATGACGGCAATCGCTGAAGATAAAGACAGACGTTTGATTGGTTTTGCATTGACAGGTAGCTGCGTGAGAAGGAAAGTGGAGCTTTCCAGAGCAGCCCCTACGCTGCTAGGCTGAATTTCGCGATGCTCTTAGTTTGGCTGAAATAACGGCTCAACTGACAGTATCCTTACCAACAACACGACAGTGTATCTTGCACGATCATTAAACAAAGGGAGTTTCCTTATGCGTAAACCTGAACTTGCAGCCGCTATCGCGGAAAACGCCGATCTGTCCAAAGACAAAGCGGGCCAAGTCCTCAACGTGATCCTTGATGAAATTACCAACAGCGTGTCCAAAGGCGAAGACGTTGCCCTGATTGGTTTTGGCACCTTTACCGTCCGCGAGCGTGCTGCGCGTACCGGCAAAAACCCGCAAACCGGCGCGCCGCTGCAAATTCCAGCCAGCAAGAATGTCGCATTCAAGCCGGGTAAAGCCCTCAAGGATGCCGTTTCCTGATGAAGCTCAAGCTGACGCTGTGGCTGTTGGGCGTAATGCTCAAACGCGCCCTGCGCCGCAAGCCGCGCTTTCGTGAACAGTTAGAACGCATGCGCGGCCTGGACTGGGGCATCGCCACAGAAGATTTGAGTGTTGCCCGCCATTACCGAATGACGCCAACCAGCGTTAGCTCTGGTAAGGGGCTGCCGGTTGATCTGGATCTTGAACTGCGCTTTCGCGACGACGAGGCTGCTTTACGCATCCTCAAGAAGCCTACGCAGCAAGCCTTCCTCGACGGCATGATCAACGGCGAGGTTCGCCTGGTAGGCGACTCCGCCGATATGAACAAGCTGCAGAAACTGCTTAAGCATCTGTAGTTTGCGGCCCCTACGGCGGTGTAAACGCTTGAGGGGCCAATCATACCTCCCTTTCCGATACCGTCAGTGATTCGCCTCCCCCCACTGCTACGGCATACCCCCGCCGATAACAGATAGATCAGCGTTGCAGACAGGCGCTACCCAACCCTCTATACTATGATCACGACTAAAGTCTAATAACAGCGATCATTAAGAGACCCTATGCCCATCGCACTACCGCTGCGTCGCCTCTGGACGCTGGATAAGTTCGCCTACAGCCTGCGCGTATTCATCGCCTTCAGTGGTGCGCTACTGCTGAGCGCGCTACTCGGCGATGTCGCCTTGGTAATCCCGCTGTTTCTAGGCATTATCGCCTGTGCACTGTCGGAAACCGACGACAGCTGGGAGGGTCGCCTTCAAGCCCTGCTGGTGACGCTTGCCTGCTTTGCCTCCGCGTCGTTTGTCGTGCAGTGGCTGTTCCCCTGGCCGTGGCTGTTTGCCCTGGGGCTGGCGATTTCGACCTTTACCCTGATCATGCTCGGGGCCATTGGTCAACGCTACGCTACCATTGCTTCGGGGACGTTGATTCTATCGATCTACTCGATGATCAACATTGAACAGCACGGCGGTGTGGATGAAGACGTCGCCTACCGCCAGCTTCTACTCCTGGCGGGCGCTGCCTGGTACGGCGTCATTTCGGTCATCTGGTGTGCGCTTTTCTCGCGCCAGCCGGTCAAGCAAAGCATGGCGAGGGTCTACAAAGCGCTGGGCGAATTTCTGATCTTGAAGTCAGCACTGTTCGAGCCGGTGCGGGGTGTGGATGTCGAGGCCCGCCGCGTGGCGCTGGCACGCCAGAATGGCCAAGTCGTCACCGCGCTTAACCAGGCTAAAGAGATGATTTTTCGCCGTCTCGAGGGCCAGCGGGGTGACCAGAAGCTCAACCGGTATCTGCGCATCTACTTTATCGCCCAGGATATCCATGAACGGGCCAGTTCAACCCACTACCCGTATAGCGCTCTGACCGATGCGTTCTTTCATCACGACGTGCTGTTTCGCTGCCAGCGGCTTCTCGATCAACAGGGTCGTGCCTGCCGCCAGTTAGCCAAGTCGCTGCTGCTCAACCGCCCGTTCGGCCACGAACAGAGCGAACAAGCACTGGTCGATTTGCGCGCCTCGATTGATAACCTGAGCGACCGCGGAAAACCCGAGTGGCGGCCACTTATACGCCCGCTCAACGCCCTGGCCGACAACCTGACCACTCTCGAAGCCCAGATCGCCAGCGCGCATAATCCGGACATCAGCAGCGAACGCCGTGACAGCGCGCTTTACGACCGCTCACCTTCTAGCCTGCTGGAAGCCTGGAGACGGGTGCGGCTCAACTTTACCCTGGGCTCGCCCACTTTTCGCCATGCAGTAAGGCTCTCCATCGCGCTAATGACCGGCTACGGGATCATGCAGTGGATTGATCCGCAACAGGGCTTTTGGATTCTGCTCACCACGCTGTTTGTCTGTCGACCCAACTTTGCCACCACGCGACGTTTCCTCTCTCAACGGATTATCGGCACGGTGTTGGGATTGATCGTCGGTTGGGCGTCGATCAGCTTATTTCCCCAGCCACTGGTACAAAGTTTGATCGCAGTCGCCGCAGGGGTATCGTTTTTTGCCAACCGTGAAAAGCACTACGTGATCGCCACCGCCTCGATTACCCTGCTGGTGCTGTGCAGCTTTAACCAGGTGGGTGATGGCTTCGATCTTATCTGGCCGCGCCTGTTCGATACGCTGATTGGCGCTCTGATATCAGGCCTGGCGGTGTTCTTTATTCTGCCGGATTGGCAGGGTCGGCGACTTAATCGCGAAGCCGCGCATGTGCTGACCAACCATCGCCGCTATCTGGAAGAAATCATTCACCAGTACGAAGAAGGCAAGCAGGACGATTTAGCGTATCGCCTGGCACGGCGCAATGCGCATAACGCCGATGCGGCGTTGTCCACGCTGCTGACCAATATGCTTCACGAGCCGGGACATTACCGTAAACAGGATGCCGATAACGGGCTGCGCTTTCTGGTGCTCTCCAACACCCTGCTGAGCCACCTCTCGGCACTCGGTGCCCATCGCCATCAGCTGGCCGACGACGAGGACGACAGCGCATCCGTGCCCGCCGCCAAGCGCATGTGCGAACTGCTCGACCAGGTCGCCGAGCAACTGCAAAACCGCCAGTCGATCACCCCTCTGTCGGCCCAGGCCGAAGCGCTGATCGCCCAGCTCGATGAGCAAGGCCCTCCCAAAGAGGAAAACGCCGTCACACGTTACCGGCCGATCCAGAGCCAGCTACGCCTGATTGCTAACCAGCTTTTACCGCTAAGCGACGCGGCGAGTCGTCTTATCAGCACACCCGAGCCAACGCCCCAAGATTGAATTAAACCTGCCCATAGCGCCCGGCGGCTTCGCCCAGCCAGCGGCGCACCAGCACGACGGTGATAGCCTTCTCGCCCTGCAGCGCCTGGGCCAGCGCCGTGACCTGGTCCAGCAGGTCGCTGTCGCGCTCAAGATCGGCAATTTTCATCTGCGCCAGGCCGGTTTGACGGGTGCCGAGCACTTCGCCGGGGCCGCGGATTTCCAGGTCTTTTTCGGCGATGCGGAAACCATCGGTGGTTTCGCGCATCACCGCTAAACGCTGCCGGGAGGTTTTGGAAAGCGGCGGGTGATAGAGCAGTACACAGAAGCTCTCGGTACTGCCGCGTCCCACTCGGCCACGGAGCTGGTGCAACTGGGAAAGCCCCAGGCGTTCGGGGTTTTCGATAATCATCAGGCTGGCGTTGGGTACATCTACGCCCACCTCAATCACCGTCGTTGCGACCAGTAGATCCAATTCGCCTTCTTTAAACGCCGCCATCACTTCGGCTTTTTCGCCGGACTTCATGCGCCCGTGCACTAGGCCGATGGCAAGTTCCGGTAGCGCTTCGGTCAGCTCGTCGCGGGTCACTTCCGCCGCCTGGCACTGCAACGCTTCGGACTCTTCGATCAGCGTGCACACCCAGTAGGCTTGACGGCCTTCGCTGCAGGCACTCCGGATACGCTCGACCACCTCCGGGCGGCGCTCGTCGGCAACCACCACGGTCTTGACC
>JAIVHM010000139.1 GCA_020201095.1 Halomonas sp.
CTGTAGCTCTTATAACCTTCTGGGTATGGGTGTTCGTAAAACCAAATGGTTTCAGTAGGCTTGCCTTTGGTGAAAAACAGTAGATTGGATTTAATACTTGTGTAGGGGTTAAACACGCCGTTGGGTAAACGAATGATAGTATGCAGGTTACATTCGTTGAGCAGGTTTTCTTTGATTATGTTTTTCATGCCCTCGCCAAACAAGGTGCCATCGGGTAACACTACGGCAGCACGGCCACCGTCTTTGAGTAGCTTTCTAACAATGAGTGTCAGAAACATATCGGCGGTTTCACGGGTACGCACATCTGCAGGGTAATCGGTGCCAACACCGTCTTCTTCCATGCCACCAAAGGGGGGATTAGTCACTAAACACTCGACTTTGTCGTTGTTTGACCATTCGTTCCAGCTTTTGGCTAGCGTATTCATGCGTACGATTCGCTCTGGCACGTCTATGCCGTGCAGCATCATGTTGGTTGTGCAAAGTAAGTGTGGTAGCTGCTTCTTTTCATAGCCGTGAATGGATGATTCGATAGATTGCTTTTGCTCTGGACCGGATTTTTCCGTGAGCTGACTGGTTAAGTGATCGATGGCGGCGGTGAGAAAACCACCCGTACCGCAAGCGGGATCAAGCACCGTTTCGCCCAGTTGGGGATTGACCATTTGCACCATAAACTGCGTAATTGTGCGCGGTGTATAAAACTCACCCGCGTTACCGGCTGCACGCAGGTCGTTGAGGATTTGTTCGTAAATGTCACCCAGGTTCTGGCGTGACTTAAAATCGTGAAAGTTAATGGCTTCATCTAGCTTTTCAATGACACCCAACATCAGGGTGCCTGATTTCATGTAATTATTGGTATCGCTAAAAACACCTCTGACGACCTTTTTCTTTACGTCGTCATCATCGACCGGTAACTCACCTAAGTCCTTAGTGAGTCGATTGGCAATATTCAGCGTATCTTCTGCACTCAGCCTGGGTTTTTTCTTGCAGTCGTTATCGACTATTTGAGCAGCCCAATTTCTCCAGCGATATTCCTCTGGCAAGGGAGAGACATAGCTTTCACCCTTATCTTCGGCATCGTCTTCCCACTCTTCTTCGCGTTGATCGAAAATTTTTAAAAATAGCATCCAGGTTAATTGGCCAATACGTTGAGCATCACCATCGACGCCGTCGTCTTTGCGCATGATGTCCTGGATGGATTTAATGGTACTGCTTACATTCATATAGTTTCTCTTGTTCGCTTAGGCGCTTTCGTCTTGATAGAGCGCTTGCTCAAGTTCAGTTAGGGCTTGGGTGAATTTTTCTGGCCCGCCAAAAATCCCGCGTCGAATTTGGGTTTTGGTGCCGTATTTATCAAAGGGGGGTAATTCTAATATTTTTGAGTCTTCGATGTTTGTAATTCCGTGATCTGCGTATTTTTCGAGCAGTGTTTCGAGGACGGCACGGGCCTGATCGCCGTATTTGCCGAAGTAATTGCGCTTTTTGACATTTTTGGCGCGTTCTTGCCGGGTGAGTGGCTTTTGGTCGTAGGCAATATGCGCGACCAGGTCGAAAATATCAAATTCGCCACTGTTGGGCACGGCTTCTTTTAACAGCTCGATGGGTATGCCCTGATCTTCAAGTTCTTGTAATAGTTTTTGCGTTTGTTCAACACCGTCGCCCACATCCACATCATCGACGTAGTATTTAGTTCGACCTTCACCTGGCTCGCCTTCTTCTTCACCCGGCTCGTATGTGGGTGGTTCGGGCTCATTAATATCCGTTGATTCCTCTATTATGAAATCATCTGGCGGAACGGTGGGTTCGTCTTCTTTGGGTTCATATATCATTACTGGATCACCATCAAAATCTGGGTCCGCAAATAGGCGTGTGGCGCCTTTGAAATCCATGATGGTAAAGTAGAGTTTGTTGTAGTCTTCGCGTATACGTGTGCCACGGCCAATGATCTGTTTAAACTCAGTCATGGAGTTGATATTTTGATCCAGCACTATGAGTTTGCAGGTCTTTGCATCCACACCAGTGGTTAATAGTTTTGAAGTGGTAGCTATGACCGGGAATTTTTCGTCATTGTCGATAAAGTAAGATAGTTGTGCTTTACCTTCTGCATCATCACCCGTTATACGCATGACGTATTTGCGATTGCTTGCTGCTTCAGGAATTAATTTCACTAGTTCCTGACGCATGCGCTCTGCGTGATCTTGATCATCACAGAATACAATGGTCTTCGCATAGGGATCAGTTTTGCTCAAATATTCCCATATTTTTCTTGCGACGAAGCTCGTGCGCTTTTCAAGCACTAGATTCCTATCAAAATCTTTGGTGTTGTATTCTCTCTGCGGGATTAAGTTACCTTCTTTATCTGCCTTCCCTCTTTCTGGTGAATATCCCGCTGCGTCTTTATCGCTGACAACGCGGATGACTTTATAGGGAGCGAGGAAACCGTCCTCAATGCCTTGTTTGAGTGAATAGGTGTAAATGGGGTCGCCAAAGTAGCGTTTATTCGATACGTCTTCTGTTTCCCTTGGGGTAGCCGTTAGCCCTAGATGTGTGGCTTTTTTAAAATAGTCTAAAACTTCGTGCCAGGCAGAGTCCTCATTTGCACTGCCTCGATGACATTCGTCAATCACCACCAGATCAAAAAAATCCTCAGGGAATTGACGATAAATCTTTTTCCACTCTTCTTTTCCCGTAACGGCTTGATAGAGCGCTAAATAGATTTCATAGTTCTTCTTTGCTTCTCGATTGATGATTTTATGCATCACCTCACCAAAAGGAGAAAAATCTTGCTGTATTGTTTGATCGACAAGAATGTTTCTATCAGCAAGAAATAAGATACGTTTCTTCTTTTTGGCTTTCCATAGTCGCCAAATAATCTGAAAAGCTGTGTAAGTCTTACCTGTACCTGTAGCCATCACGAGTAGAATACGATCTTGCCCATTAGCAATCGCTTCTATCGTTCTGTTGATTGCGACTCGCTGGTAATACCGGGGAGCTTTGCCTGTACCATCACTATGATAAGGTTCTTCAACAAGTTTTAATGATTCTTCAGAAGTTAGACCTTTCCACTGTTGATACAACGGCCAGAGAGTTTCGGGCCCTGGCAACTCTTCAAGAGATAATTCCCTTTCAGTTGGTTGAGTGAGGCCTGTTCTATCATGGAATAAAAAACCATCGCCATTGCTACTAATAGCAAAGGGGGCATCTAAAAGCTCGGCATAACATAGAGCTTGTTGCATAC
>JAIVHM010000037.1 GCA_020201095.1 Halomonas sp.
CCCCCCCGCCACAATTGCTGTATACAGACCATGCTGAGGTGGGACGCCTGTAGCGATTGCTAAGGCCATTGATAGAGGCACCGCCACAGTACCAATGGTGAGGCCCGCCATCACATCCTTGCGCAAGTCAGCGAGTCCATAACCGTCCTGCCATGCGGCGCGAAGTCCAGTAGCAATACCGGGGAGGTTAGCAGCAAACTTTTGGCGCGACATACAATAGCCCTCTCTGCAATGCGCCCTTACCGGGAAAGAGTCGACCAAAGCGTTTGGCATAGGGGGCATTTCACATGTTAATGACATTAACATGTGGTTATAATTTTATGCAATAGTAACCAGATGCCAACCAGGGAGGTGGGCGTTAAGGCATTGCGATGACAAAGGCGACGCATTAACATTAAATGTTAATGTATGGAGGGATGATAATGGAAAAGAAAACCGCACGACTCACTTTGCTCATAGATCCACAAAAAAAACAGGCTTTTGATCAATTATGCGCTTCACAGGATCTAACGCCTTCGCAAGTAGTGCGACAAATGATAAGGGATTATCTGAATAAGCATGGTGTGGATTATCAAGCGCAAATGACTAACGGTGAGGGAAACACGCCCAGCTGATCTCAGCACTGTCTCAAACATGGACAAAAGAGCTTCGTGACGTTTTCCATAGCGGCGGATAGCAGTTGGCCATATATGGCGATCAGGCGGCGGCCTTAATGCGCTAAAGCTGATTCTGCAATAACCATAGCCCGCAGAATACCCTGCGCGATGAATCTCAGGTTGCAGCGATGAAAAAATGGCAGACTTAATGCTCTGAGCTATTTATCATATGAATGATAAATCTTTTGGGCTCAATCACTTAGACTTAAGTCTTCATGGCATGACCCTAGATTGAAAGCGATAAAGTATCACCTCGACTGTGAGGCCGAGGCAATACAGGTTTTGCTGGGATCAAAGCATGCGCTTCAATTCCCCATAGTCCCCCCCAACACGCAACACCACGGTCACGTCGTTATCATTGCGATTACGAAAGAACCAACCGTGGTTACCGGTGATACTCGGTGCCTTCACCCGGCGTGAGGGTGAAGGTCACTTCATCACCCCATCTGGCAGCCTCTTCAGTTGCCTGGGAAGATGCCTGCTCAGCGGCTGAAGCGTCAGGAAGCGCTTCGTTAGCCTCGGGCTGTATCATCTCTTGGGCAGGTACCGAGGAGGCTACTTGCTCCGACTCTACGACTGAAGCCTGCGGAGCAGCAGCGGTTGCGACCGAAGGTTGGTTATCACTGACTGTTTCTTGAGATGCAGTCGGTTGTGATGCCTGCATGGCAGCGGCTTCGTTATTGGCTTGATCAAGCTCGGCCTCCTCGGCTAACTGGGTCTTGATTTCACCCATCTCAGTCAACCCCAATAAACGCCCTGCGCCGGTGGGGTCGATGGCATACTCAGCGGGCAGCACCACAGTAACCAATAAGACAATGGCTATTACCGCAGCCAGCAACGTAGATCGAAGTAATTTACCCGTCGAAGGTAACTCGGCACGGGTAGGAAGATCAGTATTATACATAGGGGACTCCTTCAATTAGGCGATGAAATAGCCGGTGAGCTGATAACCGACCAGCATAAAGCCAGCACACATCATGGCTACGTTGGCGGTATAGGCGTGGCGTAAGAAACCGGCAGTGCGTCGCCAGAACCCCATGACAATGAGGATGGCACCTAAGGCCAACAGCTGGCCTACTTCCACCCCGACGTTGAACGCCAGGAGATTGGGGACCAATCCATCAGACGAGATATCGTACTCAATGATCTTGCTCGACAGTCCAAAGCCATGGAATAGACCGAAGACCAGCGTTGCCACTTTGGTATTGGGCTGAAAGCCGAACCAGCGCTGGTAGGCGCCAATGTTATCGAGCGCCTTGTAGACAACGGAGAGCCCGATGATGGCATCGATCAGGTAGCTATTGATGCCGATATTGAAGTACACCCCCAGCAGCATGGTTGTCGAGTGGCCGATGGCGAACAGGCTGACGTAAATAGCGATATGCTGCATTCGGTAGAGGAAGAAGATGACCCCTAGTAAAAACAGAATGTGGTCATACCCCGTTACCATGTGTTTGGCACCGAGATAAATAAACGAGATCAGTTGAACGCCATAGATCTCCTGGATATACCCCTTGTCGCCTTCAGCAACGGCATGGGCAAGGGCTTCACCACTGGCTCCCAGTAGCATTAACAGCAATGTCAAAAAAGCTAAGGCGTGGCGTCGTGCCATCATAGGCAAACCGAACGCACCCCTTACTTGGGATGGAAACATAAAACCTCCACGGGAATATCATTAGTGTTGACCATCCGGTGGATGGCCCCAGTCATCAAGCGATGTCTGGCCGTGGAGGTCGCTCCAAGCGGTAGACGAGGCGTAAGGGGAAGCCGCTACGTTCGCCTAGCCGCAGGACGTCGCGGAAGTTCGGTTCGACAGCAATGCCTGTACCCAGCCGATCCGCTTGTTCGTGGAGGTGACTGCCGCTCTCATAGGGGAGGTGGCGACCGTCCTCGTGCTCGTGGCCATGGGTATGCCCGTGGCCCTTCTGAACATTCTCATGGTGAGGCGACTCAACGCCAACCATGCTCGCCGCCCCATGCGCACGCGCCTCGCCCACACTGGTGATCAACAGGCTAGGCAAAAACAGCAGCAGCAGGGTCAGATAGCCAAGGCGGTGGCGCAGCCGATTGAGCATGTAAAGCAACCAAGTCAAAAAGTGATAATTAAAAATGTAGGTAACAGTTTGCGCCGCTACATAGCGTTGGCAGCGTAACGACAATAGATTACCATCCCCCCCAGGGGGATAGGAATATAATAAGGGAAAAGAAAATGACAATACATACTCATCAGTCACATCCCGATATCATCAAGCGCCTAAACCGAGCCCGGGGACACCTTTCGAGCGTGACGCAGATGATAGAGGATGGTCGCCACTGCCTAGACGTTGCCCAGCAGCTGCATGCGGTTGAGAAAGCCATTCAACAGGCCAAACGTACCTTAGTGCTGGATCACATCGACCACTGCCTAGACGCCAGCCTGGGCTCTCAGGATCAAACGCAGCGGGCGCGGGCCGAAGAATTCAAGGCCATTGCCCGCTACTTGTAAACGTGGCCCCCTCTCTTGAGGAAAGCTCTATGCTCGATGTACTCGCCCATCGCGTCTACCGCCATCTCTTTCTAGCGCAGGTCATTGCACTGATAGGCACCGGTCTGACTACCGTTGCTCTGGCATTATTGGCTCATGACCTAGCTGAGGGGCAGGCAGGTGTGGTGCTAGGCACAGCACTGGCGATCAAGATGGTCGCTTACGTAGGCATTGCTCCACTGGTGGGTGCCTACGCCTCACGCCTACCTCGCCGCACCTTGTTGGTTAGCCTGGACTTGCTGCGGGCGGCCGTGGTCTGCGCACTGCCTTTCGTTACCGACGTGTGGCAGATCTATGTGCTGATCTTTCTGCTAAACGCTTGCTCGGCATGCTTCACACCCGTTTTCCAAGCAACGATTCCTGACATCCTCGAAGACGAAGAACAGTACACGCGAGCATTATCCCTGTCCCGTCTCGCCTATGACTTAGAGAACCTTCTTAGCCCGATGGCGGCGGCGGCACTACTGATGGTGATGGGTTTTGATGTTCTGTTCGTACTCAACGCATTGGCCTTCGTTATCTCTGCCGCCTTGGTTATATCGGTAACCCTGCCTACGCCTCTTGCCCTAGAGGAAGCCCCCGGCGTCTGGCGTCGCGTTACCCATGGCATGCGGATTTACCTGAAGACACCACGGCTGCGTGGGCTGCTGGCGTTGAACTTGGCGGTTTCAGCCGCCGGGGCCATGCAGATCGTCAACACGGTGGTGCTCGTTCGCTCGGTGTTGGGTTTGGGCGAGAAAGAGGTAGCCCTGGCCTTTGCCGCCGCAGGCGGGGGCTCCATGCTGGTGGCGTTACTGCTGCCCAAAGTATTGGATCGACTGACAGAACGACCGGTCATGCTGCTGGGCGGCGTTATGATGACACTTAGCCTCTACCTGGGCTGGCTAGGCCCATCGTTTGCGGGGCTTGTCGGGCTATGGTTATTGCTGGGCGCGGGGGCCTCGTTGGTCATGACCCCTACCGGACGCCTGCTCAAACGCTCGTGCCAGCCGGAGGATCGTCCAGCACTGTTTGCTGCCCAGTTTTCGTTGTCACACAGCTGTTGGCTGGTCACTTATCCGTTGGCAGGCTGGCTGGGGGTGAACCTGGGGCTGACGGGAACATTCGCTTTGTTGGGAACGGTGGCCCTGGCGGCAACAGCACTCACAGCCCTTACCTGGCATAAAGCTGACCTGATAACTCTTGAGCACGAACACGCCGCCATAACTCATACCCACCGGCACTACCACGATGAACATCATCAACACGAGCATGAGGGATGGGAGGGGCCGGAACCTCATCGCCATTCCCACCATCATTCCCGAGGCTCACATCGGCACGTATTTGTTATCGATGACCACCATTCCCATTGGCCATCGTAAAACGAATAAGGCCGAAACAAGAAATTAAGACTTTAATCTAAATGCTAATCTTTCTTTGTTGTTAAAAGGCCAGATCAACCCCACGATAGAACGCCCAAAATTCTAAAACTGTTACATTATTTTTTTATAATAGAATCAATACATTATTCTACTATAACATGCTACCAACTACGGTAATGGGTTGGAACAATGATAAGGCGATGGCCGAGGTGGCCCATGTGGCCCAGCACTTCGATTTCTTAGCGGTGCAGGAACTCATGGATCCTGCCGCTCTGGGGCAGCTTGAGCAAGCCATTGAAGGGGCGAGTGGTGAGCCCTGGTCGAGCATGGCAAGTGACGATTTAGGGAGGTCGTCATACCGCGAACACTACGGTTTCCTTTGGCGGGAGAGCGAAATTGAGTACGACAGGGGAGCGGTGGTGTTCCTCGACAGCCGCGACGTATTCGCACGCGAGCCTTATTCTGCAAAATTCACCGCACTAGAAAGCGGTCAGCAATTTGCAGCAGCGACTGTGCATGTTGTTTACGGCGACAGCGTGAGCGATCGGCTGCCCGAGATTGAAGCGCTGGCTGATTACTGGCAGTGGTTGGAAGAGGTTTATCCAGGTACCCCGCGGTTATTGATGGGCGATTTTAACCTGCGGCCCTCTCACGAAGGTTGGGCAGAGCTGCGTGACCTGGGCGCGACACCAGCGATTACTGAAGGCGCCACAACGCTCGGCACAACGGACGGCGTGTGGAGTAACCTCTACGACAATATCTGGCATAGTGATCAAGCGCCAATCACCGACAGCGGTATCATTCAGTTTCCAGACTTGCTGCCGGGTAACCATACGGCTGTGCGTGACTCGGTGTCCGACCATGCCCCCGTGAAGTGGCTTAATGGATGTGACCAACCCAGTTAAGGAATAATACCGGGCTTTACTACGAACAATACTGCGCTCGGGGCGATATGGAAAACCGGATCAAGGATCAACAACTGAGCCTGTTTGCTGACCGTACCTCCAGCAGGCACTGGTGGGCCAATCAATGGCGGCTGATCTTGTCGGGCTTCGCCTATACGCTGTTCGAGCGGTTACGGACTTACCTGAAGAACACGCCCTTCGCACGCATGAGCCCAAGCAACCTGAGGCTCAAACTCATCAAAGTGGGCGCGGTCATCATCCGCAATACGCGTCGCATCCGAGTGCTGATGAGTGACAGCTATCCCTATAAAACAGAACTATCCGATCTTGTCAGGCGGTTGGTGCCGAATTGACTGCTCGGGCGCCCCCGGCCCGATGCAATGGGGGAAAGGGGGAAGTGTGTCTGAACGACGGGAAGTGGTTAAAAAGTAGGCAATGTAAGCCGTGCCAATAGGTGTTTAGCGGTATTACAGCCTGAGTGCGGTGCTGGCTGAGGCGCTATGAGAAATCCAGGTTCAAAGAATCACAGGCTTGGAAGAATCTGGCAGGCTGCATTTGCCAGAAAAAAAGTGCCAGCACGTTGATTCAATAATAGAACGCGCCGTCCTAATACGCTTTGATGCAGTCATTCACAGGCCTCGTTGACAAGCGTCACGTGACGAGTTACATTTTGTTCTATGATCAAATCCTTTGCTGACAAACGAACCCAAGAGCTTTACTCCAAGGGCAAATCAAAGAAATTTCCTGCGGATGTTGCATCAAGAGCCGCCAGGAAACTTGAATACGTGGATCTGGCTTTACAGCTTGAGGATTTGAAAGTGCCGCCCGGCAATCGCCTCCACCCGCTATCGGGAAGCAGGCAGGGGCAGCACGCAATTTCAATCAATGATCAGTGGCGTATCTGTTTTCGTTTTGAAGATGGCGATGCGTATGAAGTCGAAGTGTGTGACTACCACTGAGTGAGGTGATGTTATGGCTATTCTTAATACTACTGGCATGCAGCGCAAACCCACTCATCCTGGCGAAATGCTGAGAGAGGATTTCTTGCCGGACTATGCTCTGACAGTTGCAGGACTGGCTGAGTCTCTAGGCGTCTCTCGCCAGTCAGTCAATGAACTGTTGCGTGAACGCCGCGCTGTCAGCCCTGAAATGGCACTTCGGCTGGCTCGTTTGTTTGGCAACTCTCCAGAGTTTTGGCTGAATGCACAACGCGCTATTGATTTGTGGACTGCGGCTCAATCGGTCAAGGAGGAAGTTGATCGGATTAAGCCGTTAACCGCTGCTTGACATCCTCCCCGTCCTAAAGGACGGGGATTCCCACTTCTGGACGCTCATGCCCGAGCGCAAGACTGAGGATATTCCGAGCCGCATTCACGTCTCGGTCGTGGCGCGCACCACACGTCACGCACTCCCAGTCTCTTAGTCGCAGCCCATTGACGCCTTGTGGCCCGCTGAGCGAGCCGCAAGCCGAACAGTTGCGGGTGGTGTAGCTTTCTCGCGCTTCCTTGAACACGATGCCTGCGTGAGCGCACTTATAGTCCAGCATCGTTTTCAACTGGCCCCATCCGGCATCGAGCACGGACTTGGCCATTTTGGTTTTGGCGAGTTTTTGTGAGCTGACATCGCCCACGACGATTTCGCCGTACTGATCCACCAGACGGCGGGAAAACTTGTGCAAGGCATCCTTGCGGCGATTGGCGATCTTGGCGTGAATGGCACGGGTGCGTTTTTTGTTGCGGCTACGCTGCGCAATCGCCAGCTTGTCTTCCATGCCGCGATAGAAACGTCCGTTTTCCAGCTTTTCACCGTCGCTACAGGTTGCTACGTCTTTCAGGCCAAGGTCGATGCCTACCGCACCTTGGCCCACTGATGGCTTGACTTCGGCGTCAACCACCACATTGAAATACCAGCGTCCGCGAGCATCTTCATTAAACGATGCGGAACGGAACTTATAGTTGGACAGCCCGAAACTATCCCACACCTTGAAGTAACGTCCGTTGTGAAATACCTGTCCGTTTTTCCACTTAGCCGCGCTAGTATTGACCGGAATCCAGCCTAGCGAACGACGCACACCACCAGACTTTCGCCAGTTCAGTCGAGACTTCTTGAACTGCTTGCGGCGATTGGCGTATAGGCGAAGTTCACGCTACGCGCCATGCGATTAAGCTGGGCAGCGTGCTTGTCTCTCACGCGAACTTTTAAGGTCTTGGTCTGCTTCATGGCTTTGAGTATATTTGGCCTGTGGACAAAATCAACTCACTCAGAACCTGAAGACACTGCGTTTTTGAATTGCACGCCCACTTGGTCTTCATGACCAAATATCGAGGAAAGGTATTCAATAACGCACACCTTAAATCCCTTGAAACCCTGTTCAGACAAGTGTGTCAGGACTTTGAGGCCGAACTAAAGGAGTTCAATGGGGAAACCGATCATGTTCACTTGCTGGTCAATTTCCCGCCCAAGGTGGCAATTTCAAGGCTGGTGAATAGCCTGAAAGGCGTTTCTAGCAGGCGGATGAAGCTACTACACCCTGAGCTGGTGCAGCCAGCCTACCGAAAAAACGCCTTGTGGAGTCCGAGCTATTTTGCCGGAAGTGTCGGTGGTGCGCCGCTGAGTGTCGTCAAGCAATACATTGAGCAACAGACAAGGCCGGAATAGGGGACGCTTCGCGTCCCACGCTATCCATCCTCGCACTTTTAGTACGAGGTTTTCCGCGTTAATTGATAACCATGCCATGCACCAGATGCCAAACCCTCCGCTCCGATGCGGTTTTGTCACCGGTGATGTCGGGCGTTAAATGTCTATGATCGATCACGGCAAATTTCGCGCCCTGGTTGGGCAGCTTTACGGGACGGTCAACGAATTGGAGGCCATGTTTCCGGGCAGGCACTTTACCCCGGACGGTCATATGGTTGGCAGTTTGGGTGAATGCCTCGTGGCCGATGCATTCAATCTTGAGCTCAAAACGGCATCCAACAAAGGCTATGACGCTGTCACCGAGAGGGGCAGAAGCAGAGAACCTTATGGCCAACCAAGGCGGTTTGAAACGGTCCAAAACCAGCGACACGTCATTGTCGGCGCTCCCATCCGAAGGCTCAGGAAAAAAACACTCGGACATCCAGCCCATTGAAGGGACCCATAACACGTCCGGAGAGGCTCATAAACGTTTCCTAAATCATAGGGAGGCAGAGGCTGGCGGCCCTTCAGACTGTGCAGCTTGCGGTGAGGAGGAGGCGAGGGGAATGGCGGGTTTTTCCAGAGTACGAAAGATCCTACTATGGGGTCATAGAAACCTCACCGCATGCGGCGAGGCATTTTCGTCAGTTGCGAGTCAGTCAGTGTAGCATCGGCAAGCGATGCGCTTTACGGCGTCATCACTACCTTGATACAACCGTCCTGTTTGGCATTGAATTTGGCGTAGGCCTCAGGCGCTTGGCTCAGCGGGTAACGATGAGTGATGATGAACGACGGGTCGATCAGGCCTTGCTCCACCGTTTTCAGCAGCGGCTTGAGATACTGCTGCATGTGGGTCTGGCCGCTCTTGACCGATAGCGACTTGTTCATTAGCGCATGCAATGCGACACCGTCGACCTTGTCGGTATATACCCCAGGTAGGGAGAGGCGGCCACCCTTGCGCACCGACATGGTCATTTCGTTGAAGGCGTTAGGATGATTCTCCTCGCTTGAATCCGCGCTGCGCCGCTCGGCTTCAGGATCCCCTTGGCCGTGGGCTTCGGCGCCGACACAGTCGATGCCGCAATCCGGCCCGCGCCCGCTGGTCATCTCGAGCAGCTTGCTGTAGACGTCGTCCTGCTCGAAGTTGATGACTTCGGCGCCACCCTTCTCGGAGGCCAGCTTGAGCCGCTCGGGCACCCGGTCGATGGCGATCACCCGACCCGCGCCGCGCATCCAGGCGCTGCGGATGGCGAATTGGCCCACCGGGCCGCAACCCCAGATGGCCACAGTGTCACCCGCTTCCATGTCGCAGTTGTCGACCGCTTGATAGCCTGTCGGGTAAATATCCGACAGGAACAGCAGCTGGTCGTCGGCTAGATCGGATTCGACCTTGATCGGGCCGACGTCCGCATAGGGTACGCGCACATATTCGGCCTGGCCGCCGGGAATGCCGCCGAGCATGTGCGAGTAGCCAAACAGCGCGGACGGCGAATGGCCCATGGCCTTGGCGGCCATGTCGGCGTTAGGGTTGGACTCGTCGCACAGCGAATACAGGTGTTTGTTGCAGAAGAAGCAGCTGCCGCAGGCGATGGTAAAAGGCACCACCACACGATCGCCCTTTTGCAGGTTGTTCACCGCCGATCCGGTCTCGACGACCTCTCCCATGAACTCGTGACCGATGATGTCACCTTCCTTCATGCCCGCCATCACACCATTGTAGAGGTGGAGGTCGGACCCACAGATCGCGGTTGCGGTGACCTTGATGATCGCATCGCGCGGCTCCTGGATATTGGGGTCGTCGACGTTGTCGACGCGAACGTCATGGGTGCCGTGCCAGGTTAATGCTTTCATGGTGACTCCTTGTCACTAGGGACTTCATGTCTGCAGGCCCCAGCCGACTGTCACCAGGCACTAAGATGCCTGTACGCAGCAGAGATACATTTTTAAATTCACAAGCTTTAATGAAAGGTTGGGACTCGCGATACGCCTATTCAAGATAGTAAGCGTCCACTAACCTGTCAAGTGTGCCGCGGTTAGGTTGCTAGCCCAGCACCTCGCCTTGGCACCAGTAGCCCATGCCGATAACGTAGCGCTTGGGCAGGCCGCATTCGTTGATCAAGTAGCGGCGAAGCTGCCAGGCGACCCTGGACTCGGCGAGCGCTCGACAACGGCGTACCACTGAGTAAGTCACCGACAAACGCCACGTAACCGAGGAGCTCCGACGATGAGCGACTACCTGCTGCTGGAGGAACACGGGCTGAGACCTGGCAAGATTTACCGCCTGTTCTCAGGGTCGATCTGTCCGCGCCCGATCGCCTGAATCTCGACCCAGGATGCCAACGGCAACGCCAATATGACGCCTTTCTCGTTCTTCAACATGGTCAGCGTGGTCCCGCCGGTGCTATGACCACTTCAAATACCATATGGTGCTGGCTATCGACCGCTGTTTACACGTGATGTCCCACCGTTCCAGTACCTCCGCCGCTCGTTTCCATAGCTCTGGCATCCGGATCCGTTAGGGAACCTGTTAGTGCGGAGATTGTAAAAGATTTACGCCTGCTAACGAGTTGTGGTTAGGCATTCATCGCACATCACGTCGGTAACGGCATCGACTTCTACTTTTTCAGTCGCTTCCATCACTCTGCTCCTCGCCTGCCGACAATTTGCTCACTGACATGGCATGTACATGCGGGCCTAGCTTGGTATGAGTGAAAAGAGTAGGTTCTTCCAGATGTATGGTTTCCCAGTCGTCGACACTTCACTTAGTACCGGGCGCTTGACTACATACTCGACTATAGTGAGCCATATAAGCCGACATATGCCTCAAGGAGGAAGTCATGAATCGCTACTTGGCCGGTGCCATCGGCGGTCTGCTTGCCACCATTCCCATGACCCTAGCAATGGAGGCTCTATATCGGCGGCTTCCGCGAGAAGAGCGCTACCCTTTACCACCGCGTGAGATCACAGAGAACCTTCTGCACAAGGTTAAGGCGGATGCGCTATTGGATGAAGGGCAGCTTGTCGAACTAAGCCTTGTCAGCCACTTTGGCTATGGTGCCTTCGCCGGGGCACTATACCCCGCCACACGCCAACGAGTCGCACATCCTTTGTTCTACGGCAGCGGCTATGGCGTGGCGATATGGGCTGCGAGCTATTTCGGCTGGATTCCAGCTCTGCATATCCTCTCGCCGCCCCATCGTCATCCAGCCAATCGCCGCCGGTTAATGATTGCCGTTCATCTAGTGTGGGGGGCCGGCACTGTATGGATCGGCGAACGTCTGGCGAACCGACGTGACGCTCCCCCTCCACAGCGGATGTATTAGCAATGCACCACTTGCAGGCTCAGGACGCTATGGCCCGGGTTCTCCTGCATCCGCTCGCGTACCCGTTCATGAAGACATTGGATCACGCACGCTGGATTTCTTCATTGTCTTTCTCTGGGCGGGGGTGATTTACCTAGTGCTGACATCAACAGTAGCAAGCTTGCTGGGTCTGCTCGAAAGACGGACTTATGTTCCTGGTGTTACCAATATTTAATTTTCTCAGCGGTTGCTGCCTAAGAAGTGGGAAGCTCCGTCCGATAGGGCGGAGAGCAGTCAGTGCGCCGGGCATGGCGCGCAATCTATAGGTTGAAAGTCCCGAACAGTGAAGTTGGGAGTAGCTGTTAGCCAAAACTGCAAGGGTGTCCATCGCAAGGTGGAATCTGAAAGTTACCTGGTTGATGAAGGGCGAACAGTTAGGGTTGGTGCAGACGCCGCTAAGCGGGGTTTTTGGTATTGAGAAAGCCTCCAAAGACCGCCAGGGACTTCAGCAGGCCGTGGATCGGATCGTCGCGATCATCCAGGCAGACCCCCACAAGGATCGGATTGACAAGATCATCACTCGCTGGCTCAAGCGCCATTTGCAGCGGCTGGGGGCAGAGGTCAACCTGGATCAGCTCAACAGTTTGGTGGAGGACAGAGATATGTTGGCAGAAAACTTAGAG
>JAIVHM010000195.1 GCA_020201095.1 Halomonas sp.
CGGGCTGACCTTTGAGGACGGCATCTCCGCACCGGGCAAGTACGTGGAGATGGTCGCCGAGATGGATGTGATCGTGCTGGTCTCAAACTGCCCACAGCTCAACAACCCCTGCAACGGCTACAACCCAACCCCCATAGAGCTGTTGGTTTGGGAATAAGTGATTCCGCCCTAGGGACGACCCTAGAAGGCCAAGCAACCTGCGGGACGACCCGCCTTTGTTTGCAGGCAGTGCCATGTCCATCAATACAACGTTTAGCAAAGTCCTGATTGCCAACCGCGGTGCCATTGCCGCGCGCATCTTACGCACGCTGAAAGCCCTCGGCGTGGGCAGCGTGGTGGTTTACGCCGATGCGGATCGCGACGCCCCCTACGTCCACCAGGCCGATGAGGCTTACGCACTCGGCGAGGGCGGCGCCAGCGATACCTATCTTGATATCGACAAGCTGATCGCTATCGCCAAGCAGAGCGGCGCTCAAGCGGTTCACCCCGGCTACGGCTTTTTGTCAGAGAACACCCGCTTTATTGAAGCCTGCGACGCAGCAGGCCTGACCTTTTTAGGCCCCACCGCCGAGCAGATTGAACAGTTCGGACTCAAACACCAAGCGCGCGCACTGGCCGAAAAAGCCGGTGTGCCGCTGGTACCCGGCTCCGAGCTGCTCGCAGGCGTTGAAGAAGCCCTCAAAAGCGCCGAGCAGATCGGCTACCCGGTAATGCTCAAATCTACCGCGGGCGGTGGCGGCATCGGTATGCAGGTGTGCCAAAACGCCGCCGAACTTGAGCGTGCCTTTGACTCGGTCAAAGGTCTGGGCCAGCGCAACTTCGGTGACGGCGGCGTTTTTCTGGAAGCCTAT
The DNA here is from genome assembly GCA_020201095.1 of Halomonas sp. Lineage (GTDB taxonomy): Bacteria > Pseudomonadota > Gammaproteobacteria > Pseudomonadales > Halomonadaceae > Vreelandella. Next base: position 852 of record JAIVHM010000195.1, read on the forward strand.
ATTGCCCGCGCCCGTCATATCGAGGTGCAGCTGTTTGGCGACGGTCAGGGCAACGTCGTCGCGCTCGGCGAACGTGACTGCTCTACCCAGCGTCGCCACCAAAAAGTGCTCGAAGAGTGCCCCGCCCCCAACCTGCCGGAGCACGTTCGTCAGGCACTCCACGAAACCGCCGTTCAGCTGGGCAAAGCGGTCAACTACCGCAGCGCCGGAACCGTTGAGTTTATCTACGACACCGAACGCCAAGCGTTCTATTTTCTTGAAGTGAACACCCGGCTCCAGGTCGAGCACGGCGTTACCGAGATGGTCTACGGCGTCGATATTGTCGAGTGGATGGTCAAACTGGGCGCAGGCGAACTGCCCTCCCTTGAGTCACTGACCAAAGACCTTGCCCCCAGCGGTCACGCAGTGCAGGCGCGTCTTTACGCCGAAGACCCCGCCCACGACTTCCGCCCCAGCGCCGGGCTGCTCACTGAAGTTGATTTCCCACAGGCTGACGGCCTGCGTATTGAGCTCATTCCGACAGCCGCGATACAGCTATTGAACAGCTGGCAAACACCCTGGATCACGCCAGCGTCTACGGTATTACCACCAACCGCAGTTGGCTCGCCCATGTGCTGCGCGCCGAGCGTTTTAAGCAGGCGGATTTAGACACGCACTGGCTCACGACGCTGGAGTGGGCACCGCCCGTTATCGAAGTGCTCGCGCCTGGCACAATGACCACCATTCAGGATTTCCCCGGCCGCCAGGGCCATTGGGATGTGGGCGTACCGCCCTCGGGGCCGTTTGATGACTGGTCGTTTAGGCTGGGTAATCGTCTGCTCGACAATCCCGCCGATGCCGCTGGGCTGGAGATCACCCTGACCGGGCCGACGCTGCGCTTTCACCGCGCGACGCAAATTGTCCTAGCAGGTGCCGAGCTCCCTGCCACGCTCGATGGAGAAGCAGTAGCCTTCTGGCAGGTGATTGATATTCCCGCGGGTGCAACGCTTACGCTGGGCAAGGCCGCCGTGGGGGCCCGCGCCTACTTATTAGTACGTGGCGGCATTGCCTGCCCGCGCTACTTAGGCTCGCGTAGCACCTTTACTCTGGGCCAGTTTGGCGGCCACGGGGGTCGCACACTCAGAAGCGGTGATATGCTCGATTTGCCTGCGCTTGCGGCTGTATCAGCGACACCACTTGATCAGGCGCTGATCCCCACTTTTGGCAATCAAGACGACGGCAAGACCTGGCAGGTGGCCGTGCTTTACGGCCCCCACGGCGCGCCGGACTTTTTTACCGATAACGATATCGAACGCTTTTTCGACCACGATTGGGAGGTGCATTACAACTCCAGCCGCACCGGGGTCAGGCTGATTGGACCACGCCCCGAGTGGGCGAGAGCCGACGGCGGCGAGGCGGGCCTGCACCCCTCCAATATTCACGATAACGCTTACGCCTTTGGCACTATCGATTTTACCGGTGATATGCCGGTCATCCTGGGACCCGATGGTCCCTCGCTGGGCGGCTTTGTCTGCCCCGCTACCGTGGTGCGCGCTGAGCGCTGGAAGCTAGGCCAGCTCGCTGCGGGCGATAAAATACGCTTTGTGCCAGTAAGCCTTGCTACCGCTCGCACCCTGGAAGAGCGCCAGCTTGCCCAGTTGGCGTCTCTCACCGCAGTGCCCGTGGACGAGATTCCAACTGAGCGCGATACGCCTATTGTACGCGACGTACCCGCCGAGCAAGCCGGTGAGCGCATCGTTTACCGCCGCGCCGGGGATGATTTTCTGCTCATCGAGTTCGGGGCCATGGAGCTGGATATTGCGCTGCGCTTTCGGGTTCACGCCTGGATGCTCTGGCTTCAAGAACACTCGAGCAAGTGCGTGATATCGTCTTCGATGCCCGCTATCTGGTGATGGGCCTGGGCGATGTCTACCTGGGCGCCCCTGTCTCGACGCCGCTCGACCCGCGTCAGCGGCTGGTGACGACCAAGTACAACCCCGCCCGCACATGGACAGCGGAAAACTCCGTGGGCATCGGCGGCGCTTACCTGTGCGTTTACGGCATGGAAGGCCCCGGCGGCTACCAGTTTGTCGGCCGCACGCTGCAAATGTGGAACCGCTACCGCACCACGGCGCACTTCGAGAACCCCTGGCTGCTGCGCTTTTTTGATCAGTTGCGCTTTCATGAAGTCAGCCACGAAGAGCTTGAGCACATTCGTCGCGACTTCCCCCATGGTCGATACGACCTATCCATTGAAACCGCGCGCTTCCGCTTGGCGGACTACCAGGCCGAAATCGACAAAAATGCCGAGGCGATTGAGACCTTTAGATCAAAACGCGAAGCCGCCTTCCAGGCAGAAATGGCCGCTTGGCGCGCCAATGGCCAGTTCACCTTTGAAGACCAGGCACCGGAAACCGCCGAAGTAGCAGCGCTTGATGACAACGAGCTGGGCATCGAAAGCCCAGTGACTGGCAGCCTGTGGAAGCTGCTGGTTGAAGAAGGCGATCAGGTTACGGCCGGTCAGCCGGTGGCGGTGGTGGAGTCGATGAAAATGGAAGTCGAGATCACTACCCACTGCGCGGGTCACGTTGTGCGGCTACCGATTGCTGAAGGCGCGTCCATTGCCCCCGGGCAGCCCATCGTTGTGCTTAGCGGTGAATAGGAGGCGTAATGCTGACCAATGAACATTGTTTTTATCGCCTTCCGTCACGGTTAATGAATACAGGAGTTTACTCATGCCACATCGCCTAGCCCTCGACATCTTAAGCCTGCACGCCGCCTACCAGCAAGGTAAGCTCACCCCTGCTACGTTGATCGACCAGCTACTCGCCCAAGCCGACACCCACGGTAAAGAGCCCGCCTGGATTACTCGCTTGAACCGTGAGCAGTTGGAACCCTACTTGAAGCGCCTGGAAGGTGAATCGCCGCAAACCTTGCCGCTTTACGGCATTCCGTTTGCGATGAAGGACAATATTGACTTAGCGGGGGTGCCCACTACGGCAGGTAGCCCGGCCTATGCCTATACCCCCACAGAAAGCGCCTTTGTGGTACAGCAGTTGATTGATGCAGGCGCTATCCCGATGGGTAAAACCAATCTGGATCAGTTCGCCACAGGCTTGGTGGGCGAGCGGGCGCTGGAGGTGTACGGTACGCCCGCCAATACTGCTGGTTCTGGGCGCGTGCCCGCCTGCTTCCATAATCTTTACGGGGTTAAACCTAGCCTGGGGCTGCTTAGCACCCGGGGCGTGGTGCCCGCCTGCGCCACGCTGGATACCATCAGCCTATTTGCGCTGACCGCTGACGATGGCGCCAAGCTGCTAAATATCACCGCGGCTTATGATGATCAGTGCGCCTGGTCGCGTCAGCATAACTTTGCTGTGCAAGGTAAGCGCTACGGCAAAGCACCCGCAGCGTTTCGTTTTGGGGTGCCGCTTGAATCCCAATGGCAAACCGATTCAGCGTATACCAAGGGCATGCGCAAAGCGATTGCCGAGCTTCAAGCCATTGGCGGCGAAAAGGTTGAGCTGGACTGCTCACCGTTACTGGCCGCAGCGCGTTTGCTCTACGAAGGCCCCTGGGTGGCCGAGCGCTACCATGTGATTCGCGAACTGATGGCGAGCAATCCCGAGGCGGTACACCCGGTCACTTTCCAGATCACCCAAGGAGGCGCCACGCCACTGGCGGTCGACGCCTTCGATGCGCGCTATAAGCTCGCCGAGTACAAGCGCCAGGCCGACGCGCTCATCAGTCAGGTCGATGTGATGCTCTCGCCCACCACGGTCACGCATCCGAGCAAGGCCGAGGTGGCGGCGGATCCCATCGGCGTTAACTCCCGCCTGGGCACCTGGACTAACTTTATGAACCTGCTCGACTACAGCGCCCTGGCCGTGCCGGTGGGCTTTAGCGAGCGCGATTTGCCGGTAGGCGTCACGCTGTTTGGGCCGGTTTTTGCTGACTTAACGCTGCTCTCGCTTGCCCGAGCCCTCGAAGCGCGCTTGATGCTGCCGTTAGGTGCCTCCGGCGTAAAACACCCACCGCTGGCCGAACTCCCCGTTGCTATCCAAGACGGCAGCATGGAGCTGGTGGTATGCGGTGCGCACCTGCAAGGCCTGCCGCTTAACCACCAATTGACCGAACGCGGTGGCAAGTTGGTTAGCAGCATCCACAGCGCGCCGCGCTATAAACTTTAGGCCAGGTGGAGCTCGCCGACGGTAGTTGGAAGTGTGGTTTTATCTGCACCGCAGGGGCGCTCAATGAAGGCGGTGAGGCCGAGGATATTACTGAGTTTGGCGGCTGGCGGGGGTGGTTGGCGAGTCAGTCATAGCGCTAACATATAAGGCCCATCTAGTAGATGGGCCTTATAAGTGAAACAGATTGTTAGTCTATGGTTCACAAACGAAACGCTCATATTTTCCTAATTGGTCCAGCGTACTGAGATACCAGCTCATCCGAAGTCAGCAGCAAAAATCCTTCAGCTTCAGCCTGTGCCACCAAAATTCGATCAAAAGGATCTTTGTGGATGGTTGGTAAATGAGCAACGTTGAGTGTATGTAGTGAACTAATAGAGAGTTCTAGATAACCATTATCCACCAACCCTCTTCGTAACAAGTGCGGGTCAACGTTAAAATCAGGACTTTGCAAGCTGTTTTTGATCACCACTTCCCAGATGCTGGCGGCGCTGAAGTAGAGCCTGTTGTTATCGTCATTAATCAGCGCTAGTGCATCCGCCGAGAGCTTCTCCGGTGACGTCGCTGCCCAAAGTAAAACATGCGTATCCAGAAGCAGGTTCACATCAGCCTCCAAACATATCGGCTATTTCATCCTGCCCCATCCGATCAAAATCATCAGGTACGCTAAACTGCCCTGCCAAAAATCCCAGGCGCTTCTGCTGTCCAGAAGCGGGACTGTCAATGGCCGTCACGCGCGCCATCGGCTTACCTGCTTTGGCTATGATAAACCCCTCGCCCTCGGCAGCGCGCGCGACTAGCTGTGATAAGCGCGTTTTGGCTTCATGTATATTGATCGCTTCCATAATGCCCCCAAGAAATACGACTTAACCTACTGGGCTTAGTTTAGTCTAGATAGAACGGTTTGCCATTAGACCCTTTTAATCACTGCTCTTGTGTCTGTCCTTGAGTACGCTGGGCTAACGCACGGTTAGCTGATTTAAAACATACTCGCATCAGCGGCACCAGCAGCCACAATAGTGGTGTGAGTAACCAGCGGTAGATAAAGCTTGCAATAAACAACACCGGCAGTAGCACGGCTAGCCAGATAAGAAACTGCCCGAACCAAACGGGCCAGCCAAGCCAGTTAGAAAGGTTGGCGCCCAGCGCGCTGACGAGACTTGGGTGGCGAACCACCACATAAGCGGTACCTGCGACCGCGGCGACCTTGGCCATGCGCGGCAGGTTCGCGAAGCGACCGCTGGCAACAATTCCCTGCCCCAAACCCGCGCGAGCGCCCTGGGCTTCCACGCTACCCATCCGCGCAGCGCGAGCGGCCTTGCCTGCCCGCAGCACTTTAACGGTGCTGGCCATGACCAGCAAATCGACACCTGCCCAGCCTAAATCGGCAGCGTCAATGCCCTCGCCCCGTCGCCACTGGCTTTCAAGATCACGCAGGCCACTGGTAAAGAAATCGCCGACGCCCGAGACCAACCGCTCACCTTGCAGCCACTCAACGTTTCCTTCGTCACTTACCACGAATTGATTGAGTAACCCATGACCATGGGTATCGAGCAGCGCGATGCCCATCTGTCCTCGGCGGTAGGGAGTCAGCTCGCTCGACGCTGCGTCGGTTTCGTCACCCCACAAACGGCTAACTTGTTGGTAGCGTTCGCCGAACCAGTGTTGGGCACTTAACGTGACAACATCGTTATCGCGAAAGTAACTGATCGGCAGCACGGCGTCTGCGCCGTAGCGAGCCAATACGCTCTGGAATTCCGGCAAATGCCCATAGTCGGTGAGCACCGCCCGAGCCACATCACCATGACGGTCCAGTGCAAGATAGGCGCTCATCCAGAGCGCCTGATCATGTGAGTAGCTTAGCAAAGTCGCGTTGAGCTCGAGCGATTCGTGCTGGAGGGTTAACTCAATTGAAGGCAGCGCCCGCTGAGCCTCCAGACGTAGCAGTTTAGACTCGAATGGCTCGTGGGAAGCCAAGGCTGATGCGACCCCGGCCACCACAATGGCTACCAACACCATAAGCTGCCAAGACCGCAACATTTGTGTCATTCCAGTGGACACCGATAGATTAGGCCAACGAAGACGCCGTCACGTTGGCCGCCGCTGGCTGAGTGGAGTGGTGGCGGTTGATCGCGCTAAGCACGCCTTTCATCGAGGCACTGGTAATGCTTTCGTCGTTACCGACACCAAATACCGCCTTACCGTCAATGCGCACTTCCACATAAGCAATGGCCTCTGCATCAGCGCCCTGGCCACGGGAGTGTTCGTGGTAGTCGATGATTTCCACATCGTGCCCGGCAGCGGCCAGCGCTTTTACAAACGCAGCGAGCGGCCCGTTACCTTCGCCATTGAGGGTTTGCCGTTCGCCGTTTTGTTCAACCACGGCGCCTAGCGTTACTTTTGGGCTATCAGGCTCCGACGACAAACGGTGATTAACCAACGCAAAGGGCGCGCGTTGCTCCAGATATTCATCGGCAAAGGCCTGATAAATCATCTGCGAGGTAATCTCTTTGCCCGTGCGGTCGGCCACTTCCTGTACGACCTGGCTGAACTCGATAGAAAGCCGGCGCGGCAGCTCGATACCGTGTTCCTGCTCCAGCAGATAAGACACCCCGCCTTTACCCGACTGACTGTTAACCCGAATGACCGCCTCGTAGCTACGGCCTACATCAAGCGGGTCGATAGGCAGATACGGCACGTCCCAAACCGCCTCAGGATGGGCACGACGGTCAAGCATGCCTTTCTTGATTGCATCCTGGTGGGAACCGGAGAAAGCAGTAAACACCAAATCACCCACGTAAGGATGGCGCGGGTGCACCGGCAACTGGTTGCAATACTCCACTTCGCGCATGACCGGGGTGATATTGGAGAAATCGAGCTGCGGATGAACGCCTTGGGTGTACATGTTCATGGCGAGCGTGACGATATCGACGTTGCCGGTACGCTCGCCATTGCCAAACAGCGTGCCTTCAACGCGGTCGGCCCCCGCCATCAGGGTCAACTCTGCAGCCGCCACACCGGTACCCCGATCGTTATGAGGATGAACGCTGACAATCAGCCTGAAGGTTTCCGCGACCGCTTCGACAATCTCGACGGCAAAATCCATCTCGGTGGTGGTGAAAAGCTCGGGCGAGTACTGGAAGGTCCAGTTAGTTTCGGGAGCGGCCTTCATTTCGTCGCGAATCTGTGCCGTCGCATCGGTGGCAATTTTCACGCATTCGGCCTTATCCACGTTGAACACCACGCGGCGAAACATCGGGTCGGTGGCGTTGTAGACGTGGACGATGGCATTTTTGACACCTTTGAGCGCTTCGAAGGTGCGCTCAATCAAGTGCGGACGCGCCTGGGTCAGCACTTGAATGGTCACATCCTCCGGAATCTTGTCTTGCTCGATCAGCGTACGGACAAAGTCAAAATCGGTTTGCGAAGCGGAGGGAAAGCCGACTTCAATCTGTTTGAAGCCAACTTTCAACAGCATATCGAACAAGCGCTGTTTGCGCTCATGATCCATCGGGTCAATCAGCGACTGATTGCCATCGCGCAGGTCGACACTGCACCAGATCGGCGGCGTTTCAATCCGCTGGCTGGGCCATTGGCGGTCGGGCAAGTCCACCGCTACAAACTGGCGGTATTTTTTGGCGGGATCAGACAACATCATGACGGCTCTCCTGGGCAAGTAGGGTGAAAATAGTCGATTGGATGGACGGCGGGCGTGCCAACGAAAAACGCCCCATCGCCAATACAGGCCATGGGGCGTAAATCATAAAATATAATTGGGCGCACAGTCATAAACGACGCGCACCCCATAAATTGAATTGATTCGATAAATCCAGTGTTTGTAACCATGTCTACCTCGCCACTAAGAAAACTAACGACAATGCCAGCAGCACTGCCCGACCCTGAGTATTCAGAGACGGGCGGTTAGTAGTCGTAGGTCTAGCGCAAAGGTGTTCATGGGTGTTTTCATATGCCTAGAAAATCAGTCTTGGCGGGATTTGTCAATATGCAAGCGCGTATTGTCAGCCCCCTGACCTGACAGAGCGGCCTCCATTCGGTCTAGCTGGCTGCGCATTTCGCTGACTTCGTTACGCAGCAAATGCACCTCATCGACTTCTTCCCCATTGTTCAAAACATCAAGCGCAGCGCTCTCTTTCTGCATGACGTCCAATACAATACCAATCATCATATTGAGGAAAATAAACGCGGTCAGAAAGATAAACGTCAGGTAGTAAATCCAGCTCCAGGTATAGACTTCTTGAGTGGCATAGAGAACATCGGTCCAGTCTTCAAACGTTGCGATACGGAACAACGTCAGCATCGAAATGGAGATATTGCCCCACAAGAAGTCATCGACGTCGGCAAATAAGAAACTGCCAATCGCGGCGTAGATGTAGAAAATGATAAACATCAACAGCACGACGTAGCCCATTCGTGGAATGGACTTCACCAGAGCCGACAGCAGCATTTGCAGCTCAGGAATCATCGAGACAAGTCGCAACACGCGGAAGATGCGCAGCAGCCGTGCCAACAGCACCATCTCTGAATCATCCATGGGGATCAGGCTGGCAGTCACGATAACAAAGTCGAAAATGTTCCACCCTCGTCTGAAAAAGCGCAACAGGCTGCCTTCGGCCGCCAATCTGATGAGGATCTCTACCAGGAAGAAAATCGTGATAGCCATATCGAGATAGAGAAGCCATTGCTCGAAGCGCGAGGTCTCCTCTTCATAGGTTTTGGCGCCAATTACCAGCGCCGAGATAACGATAATCGCGATCACAAAGGCTTCAAAAAATTTGTTCGAACGCAGAGTTTCGAAACGCTGCTGCCATGTGTCGAAAGGTTGATTCATAGGGTCAATAGGCTCGCTTGGGTGGACGGCGACACTTTATACTAAAACTTCACAACGGCACTACAAGTGATATCCTCTTGTTTCATTTGCGGTCTACCATGCCTCAGCCGACGCGTTTGCTGTGACGGCTGGCAGGCTTTTTTTTGATTATTGCGCTGGATGACTCCCATGACACTGCTGTGGATAGCCTTACTACCGTTACTAGGCGTCTTGGTGCCGGTCCTCAACGCTCAACGCAGCCGCTTGGCCTGCTCGTTGGCAACCGCCCTGCTGCCGGCTCTTGCTCTACTGCTTACCTTGATACAGATTCCCGCGCTGCTCGACGGCGAAACACTGCGCTTCGCCGTTGACTGGTTGCCAGAGCTCAACCTTGAGCTTGCCCTACGCCTGGACGGCCTGTCGCTGCTGTTTAACATTTTAATCATGGGCATCGGGCTGTTGATACTGCTCTACGCTCACTTTTATCTGACAAGTCACGAACCCGTTGGTCGTTTTTACGCCTTTTTGATGCTGTTTATGGCTTCCATGGTCGGCATTTCAATGTCTGACAACCTCATTCTGCTGTGGCTGTTCTGGGAGCTCACCAGCCTTTCGTCATTTTTATTGATCGGCTTTTGGTCGCATCAATCGGACGCGCGCAAAGGCGCAAGAATGGCGCTCACCGTAACAGGCGCTGGCGGCTTGGCGCTGCTGGCGGGACTTCTATTGCTGGGAGATATGGCGGGCAGTTTCAGCATGGGAGACGTTCTTGCCCGCAGTGACAGGATCGTCGCCGACTCGCGTTATCCGCTGATGCTCGGCCTGGTACTACTCGGTGCGTTTACTAAATCAGCTCAGTTCCCGTTTCATTTTTGGCTTCCTCATGCCATGGCTGCACCTACGCCGGTGTCGGCCTACCTGCATTCGGCCACGATGGTAAAGGCCGGTATTTTCCTGATGGCAAGATTGCACCCGGCGATTGCCGACAGTGAGCTATGGACGGTCGTTGTATCGCTCGTGGGCACCATCACACTGCTTTACGGGGCATGGTTTGCGCTATTCAAAACCGATTTGAAAGGCATTTTAGCCTTTTCCACGGTCAGCCACCTGGGGCTTATCACGGTACTGTTGGGTATCGGCAGCCCCATGGCAGTCTTGGCGGCCCTGTTTCACATCCTCAACCATGCCACCTTCAAGGCGGCATTATTCATGAGCGCAGGTATTATCGATCATGAGACAGGAACACGTGAACTCAAGCAGTTGGGTGGCCTGAGAAAAGCCATGCCTGTGACCGCGCTGCTGACCACACTCGCCGCCGCCGCCATGGCGGGCGTGCCGTTGTTCAATGGCTTCCTCTCCAAAGAGATGTTCTTTACTGAAACCTTGGAAACCCCGGTGCTGGGTGGCTTGAGCTGGTTACTGCCTGCGCTCGCCACGCTTGGGGGTATTCTTTCTGTGGCTTACTCGCTGCGCCTGGTACATGCGGTTTTCTTCAAGCCTGCCCGCGAGGCACCGCCTAAATCTCCCCACGAGCCGCCGCACCTGATGCGCTTACCGGTGGAAATTCTTGTCGTGCTTTGCATTGTGGTGGGCCTGCTGCCCGCCTTCACCGCCACTCATCTGCTCGACCTTGCAAGCCAAGCGGTGCTGCAGCGTCCGATGGATTTCAAACTGGCGATCTGGCACGGCTTCAACTTGCCGCTGATGATGAGCGTCGCAGCACTGGTGATCGGCGCCGCGCTTTATTGGCGCCACAGCGACATGCGCGTGTTCACCCGACAGTTTGCTAGCGTCGATGCCCGGCGCGTGTTTGAGCGCTTCGTGGTAATGATCGGCTATCGTGCTGAACAAATTCTGGCGGTTTTTGAGGGTAATTCATTACAGCGCTACATGACGCTGTTATTAGCCGCCGCCTTTGTAATGGGGCTAATCGGCCTGGTTCAGGTGACCGACCTTACAGGTGCGGCAGGCAACCAGCCGATTGACGGCGTGGTGATTTTAGGCGCGGTGATGCTTGTCTTTGGCGGCATCGCAACCGCAGCGACTCATCGCTACCGTCTGATTTCATTGCTTATGCTGTCGATTGTCGGGTTATTTGTAGCCCTCACCTTTGCGCGTTTTTCAGCGCCGGACTTAGCCCTGACCCAGCTGTCTGTAGAAGTGGTAACAATGATTCTGCTGATGCTGGCGTTGTTCTTCCTGCCTCAGAAAACACCCAAGGAATCGAGCCCGCTGCGTAACGTCCGCGACATTCTGCTGGCGGGTTCGCTGGGGCTGGTGATTGCCAGCCTCAACTATGCGGTCATGACCCGGGAAACGCTGTCGATCTCCAACTTTTTTGTCGAAAACAGCAAACCCGGCGGTGGCGGCTACAACGTGGTTAACGTCATCCTGGTCGACTTCCGAGGCTTTGATACGCTCGGCGAAATTACCGTACTCGCTCTTGCGGGCCTTGCGATATTCAAGCTGCTTAACCGCTTGCGCCTGTTTATACCGCATAGCGATGGTGAGGGCCGAGTATGGTCGCCGGATCGCTACCCCGCTATTTTGACGTCTGTTTCAATGACGATACTACCGTTGGCCCTGCTGGTATCGGCGTTTATCTTCCTGCGCGGCCACAACCAGCCCGGCGGTGGCTTTATCGCCGGTTTGATTACCGCTGTGGCGTTGATTCTGTTGTATATGGCCCGGGGCGTTGAGTGGGCCCAGGAGCGCCTCGATTTCCCCTTCCAGCCAGTGGCTGTCGTGGGTGTCGCGGTCGCGACGCTCACAGGGCTAGGCAGTTGGCTGTTCGGCTCTCCATTCCTGACATCCTCGTTCGGCTACTTCACGCTACCCGTCGTCGGTGAGTTCGAATTGGCAACGGCGCTACTTTTCGACCTGGGGGTTTATCTGGCCGTGGTCGGTGCCACGCTTATGATCCTCGCCAACCTGGGCAAAGTGACCACAGCCCACCGTCCGGTGACCGAACAGACCGAAAAAGACGCTGAGACGTCTTCCAAAGCTAACAGCAAGGAGCCTCGCTAATGGAACTGCTCTACGCGATCACCACTGGCGTACTGACTGCCTCCGGGCTGTATCTGACGCTGCGCGGGCGAACCTTCCCGGTGGTGGTCGGCCTGACCCTGCTCTCCTACGCCGTCAATTTATTTCTATTTTCGATGGGTGGGCTGACCACTGATGGTGCGGCGCTGGTCAATGAAGGCGATGGCTTCGCTGATCCGCTTCCCCAGGCCTTGGTATTAACGGCCATTGTGATTGGATTTGCGATGACCGCCTTTGTGGTCATTCTGGCGATGCGCGCACGAAGTGAAGTGGGTAACGACCACGTGGACGGCAAAAAGGATGACCGCGAATGATCCAGCATTTGATTGTATTACCTGTCATTGTGCCGTTAATTGCGGGTATCTTGTTACTCTACCAACGTCAGGGAATGGTTCGTTATAAACGCATCGTCAGCGTGGTAGCAACGCTGGTGCTGCTCTTAGTTGCCATTGGGCTGCTGAATCAAGCCGCTAGTGGAGAAGTTACCTATTACGCCCTTGGCGATTGGCAGCCGCCGTTTGGCATTGCGCTGGTGCTCGATCGTTTGTCAGCGCTGATGTTGCTGGTGACCGCGCTACTGGCCGTTGGGGCTGTTGTCTTTGCCTGCGGCGGCGATGATGAGAAAGGCAGCAACTTTCACGGTCTCTTCCAATGGCAACTGATGGGCATCAACGGTGCCTTTTTAACCGGCGACCTGTTTAACCTGTTCGTCTTCTTTGAAGTGCTACTACTGGCTTCGTATGCCCTGCTGCTGCATGGCGGCGGCAAAGCGCGCATTCAGTCCAGCGTTCATTATGTAGTATTGAACCTGGCGGGTTCTTCGCTGTTTCTGATTGGCGTGGGCATTCTTTATGGGGCGACCGGCACATTAAATATGGCCGACATGGCCTCCCGCATGGCCGAACTGCCCGCTGAACGCGAAGGGTTGGTGGTGGCTGGCGCCTTGATGTTATTAGTGGTATTCGGTCTGAAAGCGGCCATTTTACCGCTGTATTTCTGGTTGCCGCGTGCCTATGCGGCGGCCCCTGCGCCGGTCGCTGCCTTGTTTGCGATAATGACCAAGGTCGGCATCTATTCCATTTTGCGCGTCTACAGCCTCATCTTTGGCGACCAGGCGGGTAATTTGGAAGCCCTCGAACAATCCTGGGTTTGGTGGCTCTCATTGGCGACCCTGGCCGCCGCTGGGGTAGGCGTGATGGCCGCTCGGGATCTGCGCCTGCTGATTGCCTACCTGGTATTGATTTCCGTCGGCACGCTACTTGCGGGCGTCGGGATGCGCAGCCCTGATGCCACCTCGGCGCTACTTTACTACTTGATTCACACGACGTTGATTACCGGCGGCTTGTTCTTGTTGGCTGAGATGATCGGCCTGCAGCGTGGCAAACCAGGTACCCGGCTAGTCAAGGGGCGCCCTATGGTACAAGGCTCGGCTCTGGCGTTGGCGTTCTTCGTCGGGGCGATCGCGGTGGCTGGCTTACCACCGCTATCGGGTGCTTTCGGCAAAGCGCTAATGCTCAATGCCGCAGAAGGCAGCCAGCGGCTTTGGCTTTGGACGCTGGTGCTACTAGCAGGTTTGGCATCGCTCATTGCGCTCTCGCGTGCAGGCTCAACCTTGTTCTGGCGCAGCCATCGCGGCGATCTCAGTGGCCGCCCACTCCCCCGTTGCCAATGGTTTGGCATGGCGTGGCTGTTAAGC
>JAIVHM010000196.1 GCA_020201095.1 Halomonas sp.
CAGGCGATAAAAGAGGAAGGCGCGCTGACCAAGCTTTACGGCGATGCGTATGAGCAATACAAAGCACAAGTGCCGCGCTGGTTCAAATGGATGCATCCGGATTGACACATAAAAAGGCGCATTTGCCCAGTAAGGTATGTCCGGTTTGCCAACGACCTTTTACCTGGCGTAAAAAATGGAAAGACTGCTGGGAGGACGTTAAGTACTGCTCTGAGCGGTGCCGAAGGCAAGGCCGTCAAAGCTAGTCACTACCGTATTCCTGCCATCCGCTCTGGCCTGATAAAGGTTACTTATGCAGCTGCTTCCTTTAAGATGAGTAAAAGAAAAAGAGACATTGAGTGAACTCATGAATAAAACTGCATTTACCGAGCTTGCTGAATACATGGATCTGTTACTAGATGCAATTTGCGTGGTTAATACAGAGCATCGATTCAGTTATTTGAGCCCCGGAGCAAAACGCGTTTTTGGCTATAAACCTGAGGAAATGCTTGGCCGCTCAATGTTCGACTTCATTCACCCTGAGGATCATCAATCGACGATAGCAGTAGCGCAGCAAATAAATTCAGGCGATCAGGTAGTACATTTTGAAAACCGCTATATACGCAAAAACGGGTCAGTCGTTCACATACTTTGGTCAGCCCGCTGGTCCGAACGCGACCAGATGAGGGTTGGGGTTGCCCGCGATATTACCGAGCAGAAGCGACTAGAACTAGAACGCGAAGATCTAATTTCTCGTCTGGAGCACATGGCACTGACGGATCCATTAACGCAGTTACCCAATCGAGCGTTATTTTATGATCGGGTCAATACCGCTCAAAAGCGATCCGCGCGAGACGGCAGTAGTTTGGGATTGTTATATTTGGATCTCGATAAGTTCAAATTCATTAACGACGAGCACGGCCACGCCACAGGCGATCAATTATTAAAAGAAGTTGCCCAACGCATTGCCTCTTCAATCCGCGCAACCGATACTGTTGCCCGCTTAGGTGGCGACGAGTTTGTGGTTCTTATTGATACTATACCGACAACGGACGAGGGAATTAATACAGTGCATAAAGTTGCCGGGAAAATTCTTTGCGCAATGCAAGCACCATTGCAATTACCGCATGGTCAAGAGGTAATTACCTGCAGTATAGGGTTGGCTATGTGGTCTAAATATGATGATAGCATAGATACTTTAATCAACCAGGCTGATCAAGCTATGTACCGGGCTAAGCGAAAAGGCGGCAATCAGTTAAGTGAATACGCCAGTGTAAAAAGCGCACCACCGTAATGTCGATGATGCGCTGAATATTTCACTGTTCTTGTCGTTCTTGTAGACTAGCCTTTAAGAGTTTTTCGTCTCTTTAATATAGTCGTTAACGAATTTTTCAAGAATATTAAGCGGCACCGGGCCACTGCCAAGAACCACATCGTGGAATTCACGAATATCGAACTTTTCGCCAAGTTCTGACTTCGCCTTTTCACGCAATTCCAAAATCTTATTCATACCAATTTTATAGGCCGTTGCCTGACTTGGCATAACGATATGACGTTCAACCATCTTCACTGCGTCAGACTTTGCGTTTGGAGTATTGGTGACATAGAAATCGATACCTTCTTCACGCGTCCACTTTTTGTCATGGATGCCGGTATCAACCACCAGGCGAACCGCACGCCACAGCTCCATGGCTAAACGACCAAAATCAGAATATGGGTCTTCGTAAAGACCAATCTCTTTTGGCAGCTTCTCGGTGTAAAGTCCCCACCCCTCACTGTAAGCGGTATAACGACCAAAACGACGGAACTTAGGAATGCCTTCCAGCTCTTGCTGAATAGCAATTTGCATATGGTGGCCCGGAATACCTTCATGGTAAGCCAGCGCTTCCATCTGATAAGTCGGCATAGCCGCCATGTCATAAAGGTTAGCGTAGTAAGTGCCAGGGCGAGTACCGTCCATTGATGGCTGCTGATAAAAAGCTTTACCCGCAGACTTCTCACGGAAAGGTTCTACCGCTTTTACAATCAAATCCGCTTTAGGCTTTTTGATGAACAATTCGTCCAGGCGTCCACGCATGTTATCAATGTAAGCTGTCGCTTCATCCATATAACGCTGACGGCCTTCTTCAGTGTTCGGGTAAATAAAGTCTTCGTTATTGCGCATATGGACGAAGAACTCTTGAAGCGTACCTTCAAACCCAACTTCTTTCATAATACCGCGCATTTCTTCATGAATTCGTTCCATTTCACTTAAACCAATTTCATGAATTTCTTCTGCGGTCAGGTCTGTCGTTGTAGTTCGTTGCAGCGCGTTGTTATAAAACGCTTCGCCGTCAGGTAATTTCCAGGCGCCGTCTTTAGTCGTGGCTTGCTCAGCAATGCCTTCTACAGCGGTAATTAAGCTCTCATAAGCGGGTTTTACCGACTCCAGCATCGCTTTTTTAGCGGAGTCTAAAAGTTCTTTACGCTGACTCTCGTCAATTTCTAGTCCATCAACTTTCTTTGAAAAGTCCGCCCATAGGGCGCTGGCTTCGCCGTCATCAAATGGTGCGCCAGTAATGATATTTTCACTGTCGCTAATTACGTACGGGTAAACGAATTTAGGTGCGATAATACCTTTTTCGGCGCGCAGCTCAAGGTTCTCCGCCAACTGGTCGAATAATTCCGGCAAGCCATTAAGACGAGAAATGTAATCTTCTGCATCGTCTACACTGCTAATACCATGCTGATTAATCAATAGCGATGCAACACTCGAGTGCATGCCAAACATTTGGTTAACCGGATAGTTATGATGGCGCCACTTAAAGTCAGCAATCTCATTTTCCAGCTTCTGCTTCATCAGCATGAAGCTTATTTTGGTCTGCTCATTAAGCTCTGATTCATCAAGGGCCTTTACGCGTTCAAGCTGCTTCTTTTGCAGCTCAAGTTCTTCCTGAGCAGCCGCCTCAGAAATATCGTCCCATTTATCCTGATCTTCTTTAATACCAAGGTAAGACTGATACATTGGGCTGCGCATGACATTTTCCATGAAAATGTCTTCAAACAGTTTATTGGCCTTTTCGGATTCGGTTTGTTCAGCATTCTGAGTAGCATTTTCAGACATTGCCGATTGAGATTGGGCATTTGCTGTGGTCGCTTCTTCTTTGGAAGCGTCAGAGCACGCGGTTGTCATTAGCACTAGCGAGACCGCCAGCGCAATTTTTTTATATTCAAACATGTTGTTCTCTCCTGTTGTTTTGTTAACTTGATAACGGTTGCGCCATTAGATGTCAACTAAAGAGCGATAATGGGAGTCGTTACTGGGGTAGATAGAAGAAGCCCGTGCCTGATGCACGAGCTACATTAATCAAAAATCGAACAGTTCGCCAAGCAGACCTTTTTTCTTCTTTTTATAACCATGTTGGCCTGAATGACCATAGCCACCACGATAGTGTTGTTGATGCTGCGGTTGATGTTGCTCATGACGGCTTTGTGGTTGTGCCGCAGGAATTTCTTCGGCCGTTCGTTCAATAATTTTATCGAGCTCGCCACGATCCAGCCAAATCCCCCGGCACTTTGGACAGTAATCAATTTCAATTCCCTGCCGGTCAGCCATGACTAAGTTTTCTTCAGGACATATAGAACACTTCATATCTGTGCTCCATTTTTATTTGAATAAGTGTTTTAGTTTGTCTGCAATGCACCGAAATTAGTTCCCTATTCCTTTTTTTACACTATTTACTGCAGCCTATGTTCACAGCGAGCCTCAATTTGTTTAGCCGGTAGCATAGCACCAATTATTGGCCGTAGCGCAGACTGAACTTCTGGAATCAGACTTTTAAACTCTGACAGCATGGCGTCTTCACTAACCTGTTCATTAAAAACCAGCGTTACCTTTAAGCTTTCGGGAAAGCGCTGATAGTCCACCTCATGAGTCAGCCAAATAAAGCCTTCATGCTCAAACTTAGCAGTTTCGCATACCCGTGTGAGTTCACGGATAATTTCACGTTCTAGCTTTTTATCTGTTTTTCGCATTAACCCTCCCTTAATAGAGTGGCTGTTTCAAACCACACACCATTAAAGTATTGATGATACGCTGAATATTGTCAGGTTACTGCGTTTGACCCATCTATTCAGCTAGCTATACTCATTTTATCAGTCGCTGTATGGGGAACTGTGTATTTGTTAAACCCTGATAACTGGACGTTATTTCAGGGGCTGGCGGTATTTGGGCTTTGCGCTCTGGTTATTGCTATTGCCGGTACCCGCATTACACGCATTGTTGACCAGCTTGCCGACCTTACTGGCATAGGCGAAGCCGCGGCAGGCGCTGTGTTGCTTGGCGGGACAACGTCAATTGGAGGATCCGTGCTGTCGATTACCGCAGCATGGAACGGCAATACCGAACTGGCAATGAGTAACGCCTTAGGTGGTATTGCGGTACAGACCTTTTTCCTGGCAGTAGCCGATATGGTCTACCGACGCGCGAACCTCGAGCATGCAGCAGCGTCGGTTCCCAACATGATGCAAAACGCACTGCTTATTGTCCTGCTGTCTCTTATTCTTATGACTCCGCTGTTGCCTGATGTGACAGTCTGGGGATTACACCCCGTCACCCCCATACTTTTTCTTGTTTATATCTACGGTATTAGCCTTGTGCACCGGGCCCACGATGCTCCCATGTGGACTCCGATGAAAACTAGTGAAACTCGCGAAGATAAGCCAGATGATATCAGTCGTATGCCGTCAATGGTGCGGCTTACAAGTGAGTTTTTTGTACTGTTTGTGGTGCTGGGTTTTGCCGGTTATATGCTGGAACCATCAGCAACTGTGATTGCCGCCGAGACCGGGATGACTCAAACCATAGTGGGCGTTATGCTGACCGCCATTAGCACGTCAATACCCGAGCTAGTCACTTCGGTTGCAGCCGTTAGACGCGGAGCCTTAACCCTGGCGGTAGGCGGCATTATTGGTGGTAATGCGTTTGATACCTTATTTACCGCCGCATCGGATATTGCCTATCGTGACGGATCAATCTATCACACCATGACCGACGGTACGTTGTTCTGGGTGTGCCTGACGCTGTTAATGTCAGCTATTCTAATAATGGGGCTTATTCGACGTGAACGCGAAGGCCTCGGCCGTATTGGCCTGGAAAGCGTACTTATTACGGTGCTTTATGTTGGTGGGGTCTGGTTGTTGCTCAGCTAGATTTTAGCCAAGCGTTTTCTCAATTGCTAAACTGTGTTTGCTGTATTTTATTCTCTCCAGTCATCCAGTAAGGAGTTCATATGCACAATCGTCCCGATTTTCTAAAAAACATTTCTCCGCATCATGGTGAGGTGTTACACAATGTGCTAAGCAAAGAAACACAAGAGGCATTGGCCACCAAGCTGGATGCGATGCCAAACGGGAAGACGTGGTACGCCGATATTTACCAGAAGGCTATCTATGGGCCGATGGTGTTCCGCGACGAAGAGTTAAACATCATCGAGACCATTGAGAAGCTCTTACCCGATTACCGTATTTTGACCGATCTCTACTTGGAGAAGACGCCCGATGATCAAGGATTCCCGTTCCATACCGACTTTGACTCTATCGGTTTTATGGAGCATCCGGAAGACATGCTGACAGTTTGGATTCCTTTAACTCCGGTCAAAGAGGAAGGCTCCGGACAGCTATCCATTGTCATGGAGGAGGGAGCCGTTCGATTATCTCTCATTCGGGAAGCAAACCAATTGCACTCTCTGGTGCGGGTCGTCGACTCATCAGTGCCCGAACACATGCCGTTTCAAATAACTCAGCAAGAGTATGACTACTTAGAGCGGACCAAGGTTACGCCTTCAGTCGACGCCGGCGATGCGCTTCTTTTCTGTAACGCCTTTTTCCACAAGTCAGAGGATGTACACCAGGGCAAACGCTCGGCCTATATCATGCGTCTTGTGCCCAAAGATGCCAAGTTCAGCAAAACTCGTCTGCTTGGGTTAAAGAAACTTGGGCAAAACCTGCCTGTTGTCAATGAGTTACTGAAAAAGCATTACCCTGAAGCCTTGTAAGTCATCGTCGCCTCATACTTTTTCTTGTTCATATTTTAAAAAGGCGGTTGTAACCACACTCATCACATGCAATAATTTTTATATGTTAATTATTTAATGTGTGTTTATGAACGTAATTCAATTTTACAAATGTCTATCGGATATCAACCGATTAACCTGCCTTTGCCTGATACACGAAGCTGGAGAAGCCTGCGTTTGTGAAATAATCAACGCGCTTCATGTTGACCAGCCCAAAGCCTCCCAGTACCTGAGCCAATTACGTAAATGTGGGTTATTAATCAGTGAGCGCCGGGGTAAGTGGATGTACTACCAGTTTTCGCCTGAGTTGCCAGACTGGGCACGCGGCGTCATCAAAACAACGCTCGACAATAATAAAAGCGAGTTCGAGCAGGCATTTATCGACTTTAAGAAGAATCAGTTATCTACCGACACAGCAGTAGGCGGAGACCAATAATGACGAGCGTCAATAATCTTTCAAATTTAAATAATGAACAATTGAAGCCATCGGGTGGTTCAGAGTTTTCAACAACATTATCGGCTCATTCACCGCGTATTCTCTTGCCCCACTC
Source organism: Halomonas sp. (assembly GCA_020201095.1). Lineage (GTDB taxonomy): Bacteria > Pseudomonadota > Gammaproteobacteria > Pseudomonadales > Halomonadaceae > Vreelandella. The sequence goes on from JAIVHM010000196.1 coordinate 6,584, forward strand.
AAGGGAAAACACTGGCAGTAATGCAAGTTTGCGGCGGTTCGCAGTCATTTAACGTGGTCAATCAGTTACGGGTACTTGGACGCTGGATGCGTATGGTCACCATACCCAATCAGTCATCGGTGCCAAAAGCTTATCTGGAATTTGACGACAACAACCGAATGAAGCCGTCGCCCTATTACAACCGCATTGTTGACGTCTTAGAAGAACTGATGAAATTTACGCTGCTACTGCGTGATAACCAGTCATTTCTTGTTGATCGTTACTCTGAGCGTGTCGAGAGTGCTGAAGAGCTTAGTCAACGTGTTAATTTGCGTTCAATTTAAGGAGTTTTGTTGTGAGTAAAGCATTAAAAGAGCCTTCAACAACTGAAGGTATGGGTCTGTTCGAACGCTATCTATCAGTTTGGGTGGCACTGGCCATTGTTGCAGGTGTATTGCTGGGACAGTTTGCACCGGCAATACCTGAAACTCTGTCGCGTTTTGAATACGCCCAGGTATCCATACCTGTGGCTGTACTAATTTGGGCCATGATCTTCCCAATGATGTTACAGATTGATTTCACCTCGATAGCAGGCGTGCGTCGACAACCCAAAGGGCTTGTTATCACGACCACGGTAAACTGGCTGATTAAACCTTTTACTATGTTTGCCATTGCCTGGTTCTTTTTCATGGTGGTGTTCGAGCCCTTTATTGCTAGCGAGACAGCAAGCCAATACCTGGCTGGAGCCATTCTCTTAGGGGCAGCCCCTTGTACCGCAATGGTCTTTGTCTGGAGTTATCTCACCCGCGGTGATGCCGCCTATACGTTGGTGCAGGTTGCGATTAACGATCTCATCATGTTAGTGGCCTTTGCGCCGATCGTTGTTCTTTTGCTCGGTGTTTCAAATATCCAGGTACCCTGGGAAACGGTCATTTTATCGGTGGTACTGTATATCGTTATTCCGCTAACAGCCGGTATTTTAGTCAGACAAACTATCATTAAACGTCGCGGTATCGATTGGTTTAACAGCGTATTTATGAAACGCATTGCACCTATCACGCCAATAGGCTTGATTGCTACGTTAGTGCTGCTTTTTGCTTTTCAGGGCGATGTCATTATTGCCAACCCTCTGCATATTGTGCTGATTGCGATTCCGTTGATTATTCAAACGTTTCTGATTTTCTTTATCGCTTATGGTTGGGCTAAAAAATGGAAAGTCCCACACAATGTCGCGGCCCCCGCAGGCATGATTGGTGCCAGTAACTTTTTTGAACTCGCTGTCGCAGTCGCCATTTCACTCTTTGGGCTGCAATCCGGTGCCGCATTAGCGACCGTGGTTGGCGTTCTAGTGGAGGTACCTTTGATGCTTGCACTGGTGAGAATTGCGAATAAAACACGCGGTCATTTCCCTGACGCCTTGCCAGGGCAAGATAAATAACAAAGGAGAGCAATATGTTTACTCATACATTGATTGCAGTAGATTTCTCAGCATCATGGCCCGTGCTCAAAAATAGGATCCAACAATTACAGTCCTGGGGCGTTGAACACGTCACTCTGGCGCATGTTTTGAGTAGTCGCTACCCAAGCATTCCACAACAAGCAGATCGCGATTATTTCAGTAACAAATTAGCGACACTTGCAGACGAACTAAAGTGACTATAGCCCAGGAGCAAAAAGCAGATTTGATGCTACTTGGCTGCAGCGGACACAGTCAATTTCACAAGTTTTTTCTTGGTAGCACGGCGCTTGACGTGGCACGACTCTGCAAGGTGCCGCTTTGGCTTGAGCCAATCAACTCATCTAGTCAGCCAACCACACTATCAACCATGCTGTTAGCAACGGACGCATCTAAGGCAGTAAAAGGGGCGGAAAATTTAGCTAAAAAGCTGTCCCAGCATATAAAACGCACGCTAGCGATAACCGTTATCAGCGACTTAAAAGATAGCGAACGCGAATTAACGGATATGAAAAGCCATTTCCGACATTTAGCTGAAAGCATTGAAGGTCTGGAGACAGAAGCCGTAAAGGGCTACCCCACATTTACCATTATCGAAGCGAGTGTCAAAGCTAACGCTGATTTGATCATTATTGGCAAACGCGGACGTAACCAGCTCTCCGAATTTTTGCTAGGTAGCACCGCGGAAGCCATTGCCCGGGGCTCTGACTGTCCAGTCTTGATTGTACCGAGTGATTATCGTTGAAGCGAAACTTAAAATAGAAAGTGAATACCCAACATAAGTTGAGGGATAAGTTATGAAAAAAATAGTATTTTTGTGTGTCGCAAACTCTGCCCGTAGTCAAATGGCCGAGGCGCTGGCAAGGGAGCTGCTTCCTCAACATGTTGAGGTGTTAAGTGCGGGAAGTGCACCATCACGTATTAATCCATACGCGGTAACAGTTACCGAAGAGCTTGGCATTGATATGAGCCAACAGTATGCAAAAAACATTGAGGATGTTGACACTAAAGATGTCGATACAGTGATAACACTTTGTGCTGAGGAGGTTTGTCCGACCTTTTTTGGTAACGTAAAACGACTGCACTGGCCAATGACGGATCCCTCTGCTGGCTCAAATGATGAAGCAGAGATACTCGAGCGCTTTCGCACTGTCCGTGACCAACTCAAGCAGCGAATCTTGGTGTTAAACGAATTATTGTCTGTACCCGAA